>NZ_JBSFIA010000004.1:202272-310993 GCF_053597355.1 Streptomyces sp. NPDC001443 | reverse complement strand
CGCGCGATCGTCGCCAACGCGTCCGCGTCGTCCTGCGTCGGACACGCCACCCGCACGATCTGACACCCCGACGCCGTCAGCTCCGCGATCTGCTGGAGCGTGGCACCGATGTCCGACGTCCGCGTCGTCGTCATCGACTGCACCGACACCGGCGCGTCCCCGCCCACCGCGACGGACCCGACCTGGATCTGCCGGCTCTTGCGGCGCTCGGCGAGTCTGGTCGGAACGGACGGCATGCCGAGAGAAATCGCAGTCATCTGCTGTGCAACCCCAAGTCGTGGATCAAGGTCTGGTCCCGTGCTCAGCGGGCTCCGGCCTTCGAGATTACGGCACCCGCCCGAGCCCGGGCACATCGCGCCGGTCAAACCCGCGCAACGGACGACGGCCGGGAACCAGAGGTTCCCGGCCGTCACCGAACGCCACATGGCTAGGAAATTTTGACGGGGTTAACCACATCGGCGATCAGGACGAGAATCGTGAAGCAGACGAAGATCCCGGCCACCACGTAGGCCACCGGCATCAGCTTCGCCACGTCGAACGGGCCCGGGTCCGGCCGGCGCAGCACCTTCGCCGCCTGGCGGCGCAGCGACTCCCACAGCGCGCCCGCGATGTGCCCGCCGTCGAGCGGGAGCAGCGGGAGCATGTTGAACAGGAACAGCGAGAGGTTGAAGCCCGCGACCAGCATCAGCGCCATCGCGAGCTGCTGGGTCGGCGGGATGTCGAGGGTGAAGATCTCACCGCCGACACGGGCCGCGCCGACCACGCCCATCGGCGAGTCGGCGGCGCGCGGGGCGCCGTCGAAGGCCGCGTTCCACAGGGCGGGGATCTTGCCGGGCAGGCTCGCGATGGAGTCGACGGCCTCGCCGAGCCGGTCGCCCATCCAGGTCACCGACTCGCCGAGGTCCAGGCGTACGACGCCGGTGGCGGCGCTGAAGCCGAGGAAGCCGGCGGTGACGTACTGGCCCTCGACGATCTGGCCGCTGGAGTCCTTCTTGGCGACCTGGTTCGTGGCGATCTTCGCGTGCAGGGAGACTTCCTGGCCCTTGCGCTCGACGACGATCGGCACGTCCTTGCCGGGGGTGGCACGGATGAGGTCGGAGAGCTGGTTCCAGTCGTCCGTCCGCACCCCGTCGAAGGAGACGATCTTGTCGCCGGCCTTGAGGCCCGCCGCCGCGGCCGGGGAGGGCGCGTCGGAGTCCTTGCAGGTGTCACGGTTCTGGCTCTGTGCGATGACGCACGGGGAGACCGAGCTGACGATGTTGGTCTGCTGGGAGATGCCGAAGCCCATCAGGACGGTGAGGAACAACGCCACCGCCAGGACCAGGTTCATGAAGGGGCCCGCGAACATCACGATGACCCTCTTCCACGGCTTGCGCGTGTAGAAGAGGCGGGTCTCGTCCCCCGGTTCGAGCTCCTCGAAGGCGGCGGAGCGGGCGTCCTCGATCATGCCGCGCCAGGGCGAGGTGGAGCGGGCCGAGATCCGGCCGTCCTCGCCCGGCGGGAACATGCCGATCATGCGGATGTAGCCGCCGAAGGGGACGGCCTTGACGCCGTACTCGGTCTCGCCCTTCTTCCGCGACCAGATGGTCGGGCCGAAGCCGACCATGTACTGCGGCACGCGGATCCCGAAGAGCTTGGCCGTGGACAGATGCCCCAGCTCGTGCCAGGCGATCGAGATCAGCAGGCCGACCGCGAACACGACTATGCCGAGGATCATCATCAGGGTCGTCATGCACGCGCCTCCGCGGTCGCCGTCGTCGTGTGTGCTGTCAGTTCCCCGGCCCTGGCTCGCGCCCAGGCCTCCGCTTCGAGGACGTCCGACACGGTCAGCGAAGTTCCCTTGCGCGGTGTGCCGTGCTCCTCGACCACCCGTGTCACCGTCTCCATGATCCCGTTGAACGGCAGGGCGCCGTTCAGGAACGCTTCGACGCACTCCTCGTTCGCCGCATTGAACACCGCCGGGGCCGTGCCCGCGAGCTGCCCCACGTGCCGGGCGAGCCCCACGGAGGGGAAGGCCTCGCCGTCGAGCGGGAAGAACTCCCAGGTCGAAGCCTTGCTCCAGTCGAAGGCGGGGGCCGCGTCCGGTACCCGTTCGGGCCAGCCCAGACCGATGGCGATCGGCCCTCCCATGTCGGGGGGCGTCGCCTGGGCCAGGGTGGATCCGTCCGTGAACTCAACCATCGAGTGGACATACGACTGGGGATGCACGACGACCTCAATGCGGTCGAAGGGAATGTCGTACAGCAGGTGCGCCTCGATGACTTCGAGACCCTTGTTGACGAGGGTCGCGGAGTTGACCGTGATCACCGGGCCCATCGCCCAGGTGGGGTGGGCGAGGGCGTCCTGGACGGTGACGTTCGCCAGTTCCGCCTTGGTCCGGCCGCGGAAGGGGCCGCCGGAGGCGGTGACGACGAGCTTGCGCACGTCGGCCCGGGTGCCGGCCGCCAGAGCCTGGAAGAGGGCCGCGTGCTCGGAGTCCACCGGAATGATCTGACCGGGCTTGGCGAGCGCCTTGACCAGCGGGCCGCCGACGATGAGCGACTCCTTGTTGGCCAGCGCGAGGGTGCGGCCGGCCTCCAGGGCGGCGAGGGTCGGGGCGAGGCCGATGGACCCGGTGATGCCGTTGAGGACGGTGTGGCAGTCGGAGGCGGCGACCTGCGTGGCCGCGTCCGGACCGGCGAGGACCTCGGGGAGCGGCTCGCCCGTCCCGTACCGGGCGGCGAGCGCCTCGCGCAGCGCGGGTACGGCGTCCTCGCGGGCCACGGCCACCGTGTGCACCCGCAGCCGGTGGGCCTGCTCGGCGAGCAGCTCGACCCGGCCGCCCGCGGCGGACAGGGCGGTGACGCGGAAGCGGTCCGGGTTGCGCAGGACGAGGTCGATGGCCTGGGTGCCGATCGAGCCGGTGGAGCCGAGGATCACCACGTCCTTGGGGCCGTCCCCCGCGACGGGGTCGAAGACGAGGTGCGGGTCGGCGAGCGGGGCCGGGCTCACGCGGCCGGCGGGGCTTTCGGTCATTGCTCCATTGTGGCCCGGTCCGCGGCGGCGGCTGACAGCGCGTCCTCGTCGCGGGACCGCCGACGGGCCCGGGAACCCGGGGGTGCCGGGTTCCCGGGCCCGTCGGGGCCGTGGAGGTGCGAAGGGGCGCGCGGCCATCGCCCGCGCCCGTGGGCCGCACGTGGAGGACACGCTCACGGACCGCACCCGGCGCCCGGCCGGGTGCGGCGGGTCCCGGTCAGCGGATCGGACGGTGGACGTTCTCCCGTTCGCTCGGCCCCGGTGTGGCGTCGGCGATCCAGGGGCCGTCTCCCGAGGGGTCGACGATGCCCTGCTCCAGCCATTCGTACGTGCCCCCGAGGACACCCTCGACGACCTTGCGGTCGATGTCGTCGGTGTTGGTCCACAGGCGGTCGAAGAGTTCCTCGACCCGGATGCGGGACTGACGGCAGAAGGCGTCGGCGAGCTGGTAGGCCTCGCGGCCGTGGTCGCCCTGGCTGCGCAGCAGTTCGGCGCGGACGCAGGCGGCGCTCATCGCGAACAGCTCCGCGCCGATGTCGACGACCCGGCCCAGGAAGCCCTGCTTGGTCTCCATCCGGCCCTGCCAGCGGGACATGGCGTAGAACGTGGAGCGGGCGAGCTTGCGGGCGTGCCGTTCGACGTAGCGCAGATGGCCGGAGAGGTCGACCTCGCGCTTGAACTGGTTGTAGGAGGCGGGGAGCTGGCCGGGTCCGGCGACCAGCTTCGGGAGCCACTTGGCGTAGAAGACGCCCGCGTTCGCCCCGGCCCTCGCCTTGTCGGACAGGGACTTCTCCGGGTCGATCAGGTCGCCCGCGACCGACAGGTGCGCGTCGACCGCCTCACGTGCGATCAGCAGGTGCATGATCTCCGTGGAACCCTCGAAGATCCGGTTGATGCGCAGGTCGCGTAGCATCTGCTCGGCGGGTACGGGGCGTTCGCCGCGGGCGGCCAGCGAGGCGGCGGTCTCGAAGCCCCGGCCGCCGCGGATCTGGACCAGTTCGTCGGCCATGAGCCAGGACATCTCGGAGCCGTACAGCTTGGCGAGGGCGGCCTCGATGCGGATGTCGTTGCGGTCCTCGTCCGCCATCTGGGAGGAGAGGTCGACGACGGCCTCCAGGGCGAAGGTCGTGGCGGCGATGAAGCTGATCTTGGAGCCCACGGCCTCGTGCTGCGCGACCGGCTTGCCCCACTGCTCGCGTACGCCCGACCACTCGCGGGCGATCTTCAGACACCACTTGCCCGCGCCCACGCACATGGCGGGCAGGGAGAGCCGTCCGGTGTTCAGCGTGGTCAGCGCGATCTTGAGGCCGGCGCCCTCGGGGCCGATGCGGTTGGCGGCCGGGACGCGCACCCGGTGCAGGCGGGTGACCCCGTTCTCCAGGCCGCGCAGGCCCATGAAGGCGTTGCGGTTCTCGACGGTGACGCCCTCGGAGGCGGCCTCCACGACGAAGGCGGTGATGCCGCCCTTGTGCCCGTCGGACTTCGGCACCCGGGCCATCACCACGAGGAGATCGGCGACCACCCCGTTGGTCGTCCAGAGCTTCACGCCGTCGAGGACGTAGTCGTCGCCGTCCGGGACCGCGGTCGTCGCCAGCCGGGCCGGGTCGGAGCCGACGTCGGGTTCGGTCAGCAGGAAGGCGGAGATGTCGGTGCGGGCGCACCGGGGCAGGAAGGTGTCCTTCTGCTCCTGGGTGCCGAAGAGCTTCAGCGGCTGCGGCACGCCGATCGACTGGTGGGCGGAGAGCAGCGCGCCGATCGCCGGGTTCGCCGAGCCGACCAGGGCGAGGGCCTTGTTGTAGTAGACCTGGGTGAGGCCGAGGCCGCCGTACTTGGTGTCGATCTTCATGCCGAGGGCGCCGAGCTCCTTGAGCCCGTCGATCACCTCGTCCGGGATCCGCGCGTCGCGCTCGATGCGTGCGGAGTCGATCCGGGTCTCGCAGAAGTCGCGCAGTTTGGCCAGGAACTCCTCGCCGCGTTGCGCGTCCTCGGCGGCGGGCAGGGGGTGGGGATGGATGAGGTCGAGCCGGAAGCGGCCCAGGAACAGTTCCTTGGCGAAGCTGGGCTTGCGCCAGTCCTGTTCCCGGGCGGCCTCCGCCACCTGACGTGCCTCACGCTCAGTGACGGTGGGTTTGCTGGTTGGTGCGGTCATGAGGCTCACCTCGCCGCGAATAGGGATCTTGGGGGACGTTCGTTACCGACCGGTGCTACTGGATCGTTGGTACCCGAATCCGGACCTGCCCACCAGCCCTCGTGCGCCGTTCAGTGGATGTCGGGCCCGCCCTCCGCCACTCCCCCGTGCGGGTGATCCCCGCGACCGTGAGAACCTTCGTGGTCCGGGGTCGGCGCGGTCCGCGGGGACACCCGCCTCCGGGCAGGTCATCGAGGCGATCGGTGTGACGGGAAAAGCAGTCGAAGCGCTTCGACAACCTATGGACACCCATCCCCGCTGAAGCTACTGTCGGACCACCCCCACCCGCCCTTACTCGTCACGCGCACTGTCGAAGCGCTTCAAAAGCTTGGAGAGCTGGATGGTCACCCTCGCCGAGGTCGCCCAGCACGCCGGAGTCTCGGCGAGCACGGTGAGCTATGTCCTCAGCGGCAAGCGGTCCATCTCCGCGACCACCCGGCTGCGGGTCGAGCAGAGCATCCGGGAACTCGGCTACCACCCCAACGCCGGTGCCCGCGCCCTGGCCAGCAACCGGTCGAACATCATCGCGCTGATGGTCCCGCTGCGCACGGACATGTACGTGCCGGTGATGATGGAGATCGCCATCGCGGTGGCCACCACGGCCCGCACGCACGGGTACGACGTCCTGCTCCTGACCGGCGAGGAGGGACCCGACGCAGTCCGCCGCGTCACCGGCAGCGGGCTCGCCGACGCGATGATCCTCATGGACGTCCAGCTCGACGACGAGCGGCTGCCGCTGCTGCGCGGCTCGGGCCAGCCGTCCGTCCTGATCGGGCTGCCCGCCGACACCTCCGGACTGACCTGCGTCGACCTGGACTGGAGCGCGACCGGCGCCCTGTGCGTGGAGCATCTGGCGAAGCTGGGGCACCACGACATCGCTGTCATCGGCGAGGCCCCCGCGGTGTACGAGCGGCACACCGGTTTCGCCGAGCGCACGCTCGACGGGCTGCGCTCCCGGGCCCGGGAGCTGGGCCTGCGGGTGCTGCACCGGCCGTGCGAGGGCGGGTACGACGCGATGGCCGTGACCCTGGCCCGGATCCTCGACGAACGTCCCGGCACCACGGGGTTCGTCGTGCAGAACGAGTCGGCCGTCGAACCGCTGCTCGCCCTGCTGCGCCAGCAGGGCCGCGCCGTGCCCGAGGACGTCTCGGTGGTCGCGATCTGCCCGGACCAGGTCGCCGTCCAGGCCTCGGTGCGGCTGACGTCCGTGGGCATCCCCGCCCCGGACATGGGCCGGCACGCCGTGGAGCGCCTGATCGCGACGCTCGAAGGGCGGGCGGCCGGTGAAGTGGTGCTGCTCGCGCCGGAGCTGACGGTCAGGGCGAGCTCGGGACCGGCGCCCGCCGCGTCCTGAGACCGCCCGGGGTGCCGGACCGGCCCGGGAGGCCGGCCCGGCACCGCGGTCAGCTCCCGCTGACGGTCAGGCTGTTGGCGGCGAAGTCCAGGCCGCCGGAGGACGAGGTGATCTCGAAGCCGAACTGCACGTCACCGATCGTCTCGTTGCCGAACCAGCCCTTGGTGTCCTTGATCCACTTGAGGATCGGCAGGATGTTGACGGTTCCCGAGGACGAGTTCGAGGTGCGGACGAACGAGAAGACGTCGTTGGCGCCGTTGTTGCCCTTGTAGACGGTCCAGGTGTGGCCGCCGAGCGTCAGGTTGCCCTGCGAGGTGCCGAGCGGCCCGACGGCGCCGGTCTTGTTGACCCAGAGCATGATCTCGTAGTCGTAGTCGGTGTCCCAGATGTCGTACGACGTGTTGTACGCGCCGGACGACGGGACGGTGACGTTGTAGCTGCTGGTCAGCGAGGTGAGCGAGGTGATCGACTTGTTGATCACCTTCTTGGAGTTGGGGTAGGCCTTGATGCCGCCGGTGTTGGGGTGGTTGGCCCAGACCCCCCAGTTGGTGCCGGAGTTGGCCCAGATGCACTGGCTGCCGGCGCCGGAGCCCCAGATGTCGTTGTAGAGCGTGTAGCCGTTCAGGGTGGTGCTGCCCCACTGGTCGCAGGAGGACCAGACGGCGGCGGAGGCGGGCGCCGCGGCGAGACCGACGGTGGCGCCGAGCGCGAGGGCGGGGGCGAGCAGGGCCATGACGGCCCGGACGGGCGTGCGTGTTGCCATGGTGTCCCTTCCATGGGTGGGGGGAGGTGCGTGGGGTCACCACGTCCTCAGGGTGAGGACGTGCTCTTCTCCGGCGACGAGGTCGAGCGGCCGCGCGCCGCCGGAAGTCCTGAGTTCGACGCGCCGGGTGCGGGTCGGCCGCAGCACGGCCGTGGCGCCCTCGGGGCCCCAGGTCAGATCGAGCCCGGCGCCGAACCGGGTGCGCACACCGCGCAGCTCGCCCGCCGGACGGTCGGCCGGGAGCGCGGGCAGCAGCACCAGCCGGTCGGGGGTGGACTGCACCAGCATCTCGATCAGCACCGCGGGCAGGGTGTGCGCGGCGTCGGCGTTGTAGACGTCGCGGGCGGGGTAGTGGGCGCTCATCAGGGAGTCGTGGAAGTAGTCGCCGCCGAGCACGTCGGCGAGCGCGTGCGCGACCCGGTCGGCGTCCCGCAGCCGGGCGGCGATCAGCGCCTGGTGCAGACGGCCGTGCGCCGAGTCGTTCTCCGCGCCGCGCAGGGCGAGGGCGCGATGGGCGGCGGCGGCCAGGTCCGGGGTGTCGTAGGGGTTGATCTCGTCGAGCGGCCAGACGCCGTACAGATGGCTGAGGTGGCGGTGGTCGTACGTGTCCTCGAGCCCGGGGCGGGCCCATTCGGCGAGCGCGCCGTCGGCGTTGACCCGGTGCGCGGGCAGCCGGCCGGCGAGGGCGCGCAGCCGGTCGGCGCGCTCGGGGTGGTAGTCGGCCGCGGTCAGCAGGGCGTGCCGGGCCGCGGAGAGGTCCATGGCCGCGTCGAGGGCACCCCAGCTCCCGCCCGCGGGCCGGTTCTCCGGCGAGTAGGAGGGGACGACGACGAGTCGGCCGTCGTCGTCGGTACGGGTGAGGAAGTCCTCGTAGAAGAGGGCCGTCTCGGCGAGTGCGGCGGCGGTGCGCGGGTCGCGGGTGCCGCGGCTCTCGTCGTGGTCGACGAGCGGCTTGAGCAGCCAGTCCGCTCCGGCGGTCCACAGGTGCAGCGGGTATTCGCGGCTGAAGTGGTACGAGAGTCCGGACTCGCCGTCGGTGTGCGCGGGCGCCACCACGCCCCGGGCGCCGAAGACCGCGCGGGCGTTCTCGCGCCAGTCCGGCAGCTGCCGCTGGACCAGGGCGGCCTGCGCCTCGGTGACCTCGGGCAGGTCGGCGGGGACGGCGGAGGCGGTCTGGAGGTTGAGGTTGGCGTCGGTGGTGAGGGCTCCGGACCAGGCGGTGTCCCAGTCGCCGGTCCACAGGCCGGTGAGGCGGGGCGGGAGCAGACCGGACGCGGACAGCAGGTGGTAGCGGCCGGCCGCGAAGAGCCGTTCCAGGAGTGCCGGGCTGCCGGGCCGCCGCAGCAGTGCGGAGCCGGGCAGGGCGCGGTCGACCGGGTCGGCGCGCAGGTCGAGGGTGACGCGCCGGTAGGCGGTGCGGTGGTGGGCGAGGTGGCGGGCCAGCAGGTCCGGGTAGGGCTCTCCGGTGAGCAGGGCGCGCAGGGCGCGGGCCTCCTCGGCAGTGTCCGGCTCGCCGGTGTGCCGCCGTACCCGGGTCAGCAGCAGCACCGAGGCGGCGCCCTCGATCCGGACGCCCGGCGGGGTGAGCGTGGTGCGGCCGCCCTCGACGGCCACCAGGGTCACCCCGGTGTAGGCGCGGTCGCTGCCGGGATAGCGGACGCGGAGGGTGAGCAGGGCGCCCTCGGGGGTGCGGACGGCGCCGTGGCCGACGGCCAGGCCCGCGGGCGCGCCGGGCAGCCGGTGGTCGAGGGAGATGTCCTGGGTGAGGTCCGGGGCGGTGACGTGCTGGACGATCACGTCGTCCGCGCGGGAGACGAAGACGCGGCTGGTGCGGCCGTCGTCGTGGGCGGTCACCTCGCCGGTGGCGAAGTCGAGGGCGCGGCGGTACGGCGTCGGCGTGGCGCGGCCGCGGGCCCGGGGTCGGGGGTGAGGTCGGGGGCGTGGGGTGCCGGAGGCGCGCAGTTCGGTGCGGAAGGCGGGGTGGAACGGCTGCACCCATTGCAGGGGCCGTCCGTCCGTGAAGTCCTCGGCGGCCGTGAGGTCGCCGGCCAGCAACCGGTCCTGGAGCGCGGGCAGTTCGGCGGCCAGTTCGGGGGGCCTTGCGTGTTCGCCGCCGTTGGGGCGGACCAGACTGTGATGGGTGACGACGACGCGGTCGACGTTCGGGTCACCGAACACGAGTGCGCCGTGGTGGCCGTTGCCGCTCAGGAAGGCGTCCTCCCAGCGGGCGGCCGGGGCGGGCTCCCAGGTGCCGTGGACGGGGCCGGACGTCATGGCTTGAGCACCGCCGCTCCGTAGCGGCCGAGGGTGAGCCGGCCGGTGACCGTCTCCCCGGTCAGCAGGTCCCGGTGGGTGCCCGGGACGTCGACGGTGACCGGTTCGCGCCCGTGGTGCAGCAGGAACAGCAGCTCGCCGCGGCGTACGGCCTCGACCCCGGCGGGCAGTCCGGCCAGCACGGGCCGGACCCCGGCGTCGTCGGCGACGACGGTGAGCAGCCCGCGCAGCGCGTCCGGCTCGGGCAGCGTCGAGACGTACCAGGCGCGGCCCCGGCGCAGGACGGCGGGCAGTCCGTCGAGTTCGCCGCCCTGGTAGGGGACCGTCTCGCCGACGTCGTCGGCCGCCTCGATCTCCTCCGACCACAGCGTGCCCAGGAAGCCGTCGCACGCCACGGTCTCCCCCGCCGCCAGCGGCCACCACTCGTGCAGTACGCGAATGCCGAACAGGGTGCGCAGCCTGGCGTCCATGCCGCCGGGGCGCACCCGGTCGTCCTCGTCGGCGATACCGGTCAGGAATCCGGCGACGAGGGTGCCGCCGCCTTCGACGTAGGCGAGGAGGTTGTCGACCGCCGCGTCGGTGAGGAGGTAGAGCTGGGGGACGACGACCAGGGCGTAGCCGGTCAGGTCGTGCTCGGGGTGGGCGAAGTCGGTGGCGACGTTCGCCTCCCACAGGGCCCGGTGCCAGGCGCCGAGGACGGCGACGGGGTCGACCTCGGCGGAGGGGCGGCCGTCCTGGACGCCCGCCCACCAGGCGTTCCAGTCGTGCAGGACCGCCACCTCGGCGCGACTGCGCAGGCCCGCCACCTCGCCGCCGATCAGGGCGAGTTCGGCGCCGAGCCGCTTGATCTCCTGGTGGGCGCGGCCCGCCTCGCCGGCGTGACCGAGCATGGCGGAGTGGAACTTCTCCGCGCCCTGCCGGGACTGGCGCCACTGGAAGTAGCAGACGGCGTCCGCGCCGCGGGCGACGGCCTGGAGGGACCAGAGCCGGTTGAGTCCGCGCGGCTTGGGACGGTTCACCCCGCGCCAGCTCACCGCTCCCGCCGCCTGTTCCATCAGCATCCAGGGGCCGTCCGCCTGGGACCGGGTCAGGTCCTGGACCAGGGCGCCGTGCTGGGCGCCGAGGGGGTCGGCGGGGTCGGGGTAGAGGTCGACGGAGACGACGTCCTCCTGCCCGGCCCAGCGCCAGCCGTCCTGGCCGATCCACAGCGGCATGAAGTTGGTGGTGACGGGGATGTGCGGGGTGTGCCGGGCGACGATGTCGCGTTCGGCGGCGTAGCACTCCAGGAGCATGTCGGAGGTGAAGCGCCGGAAGTCGAGCACCTGGGCGGGGTTGTTCAGGTAGTGGGCGCGGCGCGGGGGCAGGATGCCGTCCCAGGTGTCGTAGCCCTGGCTCCAGAAGGCGGTGCCCCAGGCGGTGTTGAGGGCGTCGAGGCTGCCGTACCGGGTGCGCAGCCAGCGGCGGAAGGCGGCGGCGGCCTCGTCTCCGTGGTCGGTGGTGCAGTACTCGTTGTTGATGTGCCACAGGGTGAGGGCGGGGTGGCCGGCGTAGCGGGCGGCCAGGTCCTCGGTGATGGCGGCGGCGTAGTGGCGGTAGGTGGCGCTGGAGTGGGAGAAGTGCTGGCGGCCGCCCCACCACTCGGTCCGGCCGTCGGCGTCCCGGGGCAGGGTCTCCGGGTGCAGTCGGCCCAGCCAGGGCGGGGGCGAGGAGGTGGGGGTGGCGAGGACGACCCCGATGCCGCCCTCGTGCAGCAGGTCCATCAGCCGGTCCAGCCAGCCGAACTCCCGCGCCCCCGGCTCGGGTTCGAGTCTCGCCCAGGAGAAGACGCCGACGGTGACGGAGTTGACGTGGGCGTCCCGCATCAGCCGGACGTCCTCGGCCCAGGTCTTCTCGGGCCACTGTTCGGGGTTGTAGTCGCCGCCGAAGAGGATGCGGCCGCGGGTGGCGTCGTCGAGCCGCGGCATCAGCCCTTCACCGCCCCCGTCAGCATGCCCTTCCTGAAGTGCTTCTGGACGAAGGGCGACAGCACGGCGACCGGCAGCAGCGCCAGCACCATGACGGCCATCTGCACGGCCAGCCCCGACAGTTCACCGGTCTTGATGGCCTGCCCGAGACCGACCGGGGCCTCCTGCTTCTGCACGAGCTGGATCATGACGTTCTGCAACGGCATCATGTCCTGGTCGTTGAGGTAGAGGGAGGCGTTGAACCAGGCGCTCCAGTAGCCCACGGCGTAGAAGAGCGTGATCACCGCGAGGACCGCGCGCGAGAGCGGCATCACGATCTGCCAGAGGATGCGCAGGTCGCCCGCGCCGTCGATGCGCGCGCTGTCGATGAGCTCCGGCGAGATGCCCATGAAGAAGCCGCGCAGCACCAGGATGTTGAAGACGCTGATCGCGCTCGGCAGGATCAGCGCGAGATAGGTGTCGGTCAGGCCCAGGGACTGCACGAGCAGATAGGTCGGGATGAGACCGGCGCTGAAGAACATGGTCGCCAGCAGCGTCAGCAGGATCCAGCGGTGGCCGAGCGAGCCGGTGCGGGACAGGCCGTAGGCGCACAGCACGGACACCGCCATCGAGAAGAGCGTGCCGACCAGGGTGATCAGGACGCTGATGACGGCGGCGCGGGTGACCTGGCCGCCGCCGAGCAGCTCCCGGTAGGCGACGAAGGTGATGCCCTTGGGCACCATCACCAGACCGCCGGCCTGGTCGATGGTCCTGCGCGAGGAGAGGCTGGTGACCAGGACGATCCAGAGCGGGAAGAGGATGCCCAGGCAGGCCAGCGCCAGGACGAGGCCCTTGCCCGCGAGGCCCGCCCGGCTGGGCGCCTCCTCCCAGACCGGTCGCGGCGGGGCGGCCCACCGGCCCGGTCGGTGCCCGGGACCGCGCCCGGAGCCGCGTCCCTGCTCGCGCCCGGACACGGGTACGGCCGCGCGCGCCGGCTCGTCGGTCGTGGCGGTCATTTGCGGTACACCCCCTGCTCGCCCATGAGATGGGCCACCTTGTTCGCGGCGAGGACCAGCCCGAGGCTGACGACGCCCTTGACGAGTCCGGCGGCGGCCGCGTAGCCGAAGTCCTGGTTGCGCACGCCGTTCCACCACACGAAGGTGTCGAGGACCTCCGCCGCGCCCGGTCCGACCGCGTCGCGTTGCAGCAGGATCTGCTCGAAGCCGACGGTCAGGGCGTCACCGACGCGCAGCACGAGGAGCAGCGCGATCACCGGGCGCAGGGCCGGCAGGGTGACGTGCCACATGCGCCGCCACCGGCCGGCGCCGTCCATCGCGGCGGCCTCGTACAGGTCGGGACTGACCGAGGCCAGGGCGGCGAGGAAGACGATGATCCCCCAGCCCGCGTCCTTCCACACGCTCTGCGCGGTGACGAGGAACTTGAAGGTCGCCGGGTCGGTCATGATGTCGAGGCCGTCGTACCCGTGCTGCCGCAGCAGCTGGGAGAGGAGCCCGGCGCCGCCGAAGAGCTGCTGGAAGACGGCGATGACCAGGACCCAGGAGAAGAAGTGCGGCAGGTAGAGGACCGCCTGTGAGATCGCCCGGACCCGGGGTCTGACCACGCTGTTGATGAGCAGCGCGAGCCCGATCGGGACCGGGAAGTACAGCACGAGCTGGAGGACGAACAGCACCAGCGTGTTGCGGACCGCGCCCCAGAAGGCCGAGTCCTCGAAGATCCGCTGGAAGTTCTCCAGGCCCACCCAGGGGCTGTGCAGCATGGAGACGATCCCGTTGTCGCTGACGTAGGGGTCGTACTCCTGGAAGGCGACGACATTGCCGAGGATCGGTATGTAGTTGAAGAGCAGGACCAGCACGACGGCCGGCAGGGTCATCAGGAGCAGCACGCGGTCGCGTCGCAGCCGGTGCCGCAGGCCCGGCTCTCCCCGAGGCCGCGCCTGCCGCGCCCCGGTGGCGCCGTCGGACGCCACCGGGGTCGTACCCGTCGTGTCGGCCTCGGTCCCGCTCCGAGGCACCGTGCTGTGGGACACGCCGTTCTCCTCGTCTCGCCGCCGGTCAGTTCGCCGCCGAGCCGTTGTCGTCGAGCAGCTTGCGGTACCAGTCGCGGAGCTGGTCGCCGCCCTTGCTCTTCCAGTCGGACACGGCCTGCTGCATGTCGCCGATCTTCTTGCGGCCGCGGACGATGTCGTCCTCCAGCTGCTCGAAGTCGTTGGCGAGGTTGGTCCAGCGGGCGGGCTCGGTGATCTGCATGCCGTAGAAGGGGGACTTCTTGGTGAAGGCGCCCATCCGCTGCTGCCACTCGACCTGGCCCCTGGCGACCTCGGGGAGGTCGGGGTGGGCGATGGTCGCGGCGGGGCTGGCGACCATGACGAAGGCGTTCAGTACGTCGATGTTGCCCTGGTCGGTCTTGACCGGCAGTCCGTCCTTGACGGTGTAGTGGGTGCCTTCGACGCCGTAGTTGGTGAGCATGTACTCCTTGGTGCCGTACGGCGCCGCGGTGACGTTCGCGACGGCCAGCACGTCCCGGATCACCGACTCGGAGGCCTTCTTGTTGACGAAGGCGAAGATGCCGGCCGGGTTCTTGGCCCACAGGGTGGGGTTGCCGCCCGCGTGACCGGGGATGTCCATGCCCCAGATCCGGAAGTCCGGGTTCTGGGTGGCCTGGGCGGCGGCCTGGCCGTACCACTGGGAGATGTCCTGGTTGTAGATGAGGAACTCGCCGGCCACGAACTTGGGGGCCGGGTCGGTGGCCTGGCTCTTGCCCAGCTTGGCGTCGGGGTGGACGAGTTCGTCGGCGAACAGCTTGCGGGTCCACTCCAGCGCCTCGAGGTACTCCTGGGTCTCGATGCGGTTGACCAGCTTGCCGTCGACGAGGTTCCAGCCGAGCGACTTCTCGTCGCCGGACAGCACGCCGAACATGTTGAAGGCGGTCCACTTCATGTCCAGGCAGGCCCAGCGCTTGGCCTTGGCGTTGGTGATCTCCTTGGCCAGGGCGTGGAACTCGTCGGCGGAGGTGGGGACCTGGTACCCCTCCTTGTCGAAGACGTCCTTGCGGTAGAAGGGCACGATGCTCGTGACGTACGAGGAGGGCATCGGCAGGCCGCGCAGCTTGCCGCCGAACAGGGAGCGCTGCCAGGCGTCCGTCGGGATCGCGGCGAGGTTCGGGTACTGCTTGACGGCGTCGCCGGAGAGGTAGGGCCCGAGGTCGACGAACTTGGCGATGACGGCGCTGGGGATCTTGCCGGTCATGTTCCAGCCGGGGACGACCACCACGTCCGGTACGTCGCTGGAGGCGAGGACCGCGCCGAGCTTCTGGTCGTAGGTGTTGCCGTCCTGGTTCTGCCAGACGACGTCGACGCCGATGAGGTCGTTCATCGCCGTGTAGTAGGCGTTGTCGGCCTTCGGCGGGGAGCCCCAGAACGGGGACATGACGGAGACCTTGCCGCCCTTGCCGAGCTTCTTCGGCACCGAGGTCTTCAGCGTGGCGAGGTCGAGCTTGCCGGTGAAGCCGACCGCGGAACCGTTCTTGGCGGCGATGTCGGGGGTCACGACGTTGCCGGCCACGTAGGCCGGCAACAGCTTCTTGGCGTCCTTGCCCGACGTGGTGCCGTCGCGCGAGCCGCTGTCCGAGCCGCCGCAGGCGGCCAGCAGGGGCATCCCTCCCGCCACCGCGGCGGTGGCGACCGCCGTCGAGGCGAGGAAGCTTCTCCGGCTCGGGGCGGAGGAGGCGGAGGCGGCGTTCGGCGTCATTGCGTCAACCCTTCGTGGCGCACCAGGACACCCGGCGGTGGCCGTCGGCTGCGGTGTCTCGAGTGGAACTGGCTGAGCCGAAGCGGATCCTCCGACCAATGCCGAGGAAAGTGCCCCGCCCGGGGGCAGCCTCGCAGTCGAAGCGCTTCGATGTTGCTGCGAGGTTAGGTGAAGGGCAGGGGGCGCACAAGGGTCGCTCCCAAGATTCCTCCGAGGTGTGCGAGCGGCTCGACCGCTCCCACACGGCTTGGCAAGTCGGCCATGCACCAGACTTGTTGACGACAAGTGCCTTGACACCCGCCCCTGAGTCGAACCAGCATCGAAGCGCTTCGAAGGCGTTGTGCCGCTCCATCGCAAGGAGATCCCCACGTGACCGCACCCTCCCCGTCCGCACCACCGTTTCGCGACCGGCGGCTGCCGTTCGCGAAGCGCATCGACGACCTGCTGGGGCGGCTCACCCTCGACGAGAAGGTCTCCTTCCTGCACCAGTTCGCACCGGCCGTGCCGCGCCTGGGCATCGCCGCCTTCCGCACCGGGCAGGAAGCCCTGCACGGCGTGGCGTGGATGGGTCCGGCGACGGTGTTCCCGCAGGCGGTGGGCCTCGGCGCGACCTGGAACCCGGAGCTCGTACGGCGGGTCGGCGAGGCGGTGTCCAAGGAGGTCCGCGCGATGCGCTCGCGCGACGACCGGGTGGGCCTGAACGTCTGGTCGCCGACCGTGAACCTGCTGCGCCACCCGCTGTGGGGCCGCAACGAGGAGGGCTACTCGGAGGACCCGCGACTGACCTCGGCCATCGCGGTCGCGTACACCCGGGGGCTGCGCGGCGACCATCCGGTGTACTGGCGCACCGCGCCCGTGCTGAAGCACTGGCTCGCCCACAACAACGAGACCGCCCGGGACACCGCGTCGAGCTCCGTGCGCCCCCGGGTGCTGCACGAGTACGACCTGCGGGCCTTCCGTGAGACGGTCGAGGCGGGCACGGCGGCCGGGGTGATGCCCGCCTACAACCTGGTCAACGGCCGCCCGAACCATGTCTCGCCGCTGCTGCGCGAGCAGTTGCGTCGCTGGACCGACGACGACCTGCTGGTCTGCTCGGACGCGGGCGCCCCCTCCAACCTGGTCGACTCCGAGCACTACTTCGACACCCACGAGGAGGCGACGGCCGCCGCGCTGCTGGCCGGCGTCGACAGCTTCACCGACCACGGCACCGACGGCCGAACGATCGTCGCGCGCGTCCAGGGCGCTCTGGAACAGGGCCTGTTGACCGAGGCGGACGTCGACATCGCGGTGCGCCGCCAGCTCTCCGTCCGCTTCCGCCTGGGCGAGTTCGACCCGGACCACGACCCGCACACGGACACCGGCGACTTCGACACCCCGGCCCACCGCGCGCTGGCCCTGGAGAGCGCCGAGCAGGCGATCGTGCTGCTCGACAACGACGGTCTGCTGCCCCTCGCCCCCGACACCCGCCTCGCGGTGGTCGGCCTGCTCGCCGACGAGTGCAAACTCGACTGGTACAGCGGCTCGTTGCTGCACCGCTCCACTCCCCTGGAGGCCCTGTACGAGCGGTTCGGCGCCGAGCGCGTGGAGTTCGCGGAGGGCGTGGACCGGGTGCGGCTGCGGACCTCCGCGGGGACGTTCCTGCACGTCCCCGCCACCGAGGACGCCTCCGAGGACGCCGACGGGGTGCGCGGCGCCGAGGGCGCGCTGGACCCGGCCCTGCTCGCGGGGCGCACCGATCTGCCGCCGCTCACCACCGACGTCCTCGGTACGGAACTCGCGCTGGTCGACTGGGGCGAGGGCGTCCTGACCCTGCGCGCCCCCGACGGCCGCTATCTGTCGGTCGCCGACGACGGGTACGTCCGCGCCTCCGCCGACCAGCCCGGCGGCTGGGTGGTCCAGGAGACCTTCCGTCTCGAACCCCAGGGCAACGGCCGCCTCCTCAGGCACCTCGGCACCGGCCGCCCCGTGTGTGTCGCCGCCGACGGCGTGCGGGTCGCCGACGAACCCGACACCGGCCCGGAGATCTTCGAACTCGTCCTGGCCGAGCGCGGCGAGGACGCGGTGGCACGGGTCGCCGCGCGGGCGGACGCCGTCCTGGTGGTGGCGGGCAACGACCCGCACATCAACGGCCGCGAGACGGAGGACCGTACGACGCTGCGGCTGCCCGCCCAGCAGGAGCGGCTGCTGCGCGCCGCCCGCGCCGCCAACCCGCGCACGGTCCTCGCGCTGGTCTCGGCGTACCCCTACGCGTTCCGGACGGGCACCCTGCCCGCCGTGCTGTGGACCGCGCACGGCGGGCAGGCCGCGGGCACCGCCCTGGCCCGGGTGCTGGCCGGCGACGTCTCCCCCGCGGGCCGGCTGCCGCAGACCTGGTACGCGGACGACGCCGACCTGCCCGACCTCCTCGACTACGACGTGATCGGCTCCCGCCAGACGTACCGGTACTTCGAGGGCACCCCGCTGTTCCCCTTCGGCCACGGCCTGTCGTACGCGTCCTTCGCCTACACGGACCTGACCGCGGACGTCACGGGCGGCACAGGCGGCACGGTTCGCGTCTCCTGCACGGTCACCAACACCGGTGACGTCACCGCCGACGAGGTCCCCCAGCTCTACCTGCGTGCCGCGGCCCCGTCGGTGGTCCGCCCGCGCCGGGAACTGGCGGCGCACACCAGGATCACCCTGGCGCCCGGCGCGAGCGCGCGGCCCGTCTTCGAAGTCCCCCTGGCGGACTTCGGGTTCTGGGACGTGGCGCACGGCCGGTGGCGGGTGGAACCGGGCCCGTACGAGCTGCTCGTCGGCGCCTCCAGCGAGGACGTCCGGCTGCGTACGACCGTGACGCTCGACGGTGAGCCCGCGACGCCGCGTCCGGTGCGCGAACGGGGCCTGGGCGCGGCCGACTTCGACGAGCAGAGCGGGATCGTGATCGTCGACCGTACGAAGGTGTCCGGCGACGCGGTGACCCCCGGACCGGCCGGTACCGGCGAACTGCTCTACCGCGACTGCGACTTCGGCGCGGGCGTCGGCCGGGTGACGGTGACCGTGGCGGGCACGGGCACGGTCGAGGTGTCGCTCGGCGGCAGCGCGCCGCTCGCCGTCCTCACGCTTCCCTCGCCCGGCTCAGGCCCGTACGACTACCGCACGCTCGGCGCCGGTCTCGCCGCCGAAGGCGTGCGCGACCTGCGTCTCAGGCTGCGCGGCCCGCTGCGGCTCGCGCACGTCGGCTTCTCCGGCTGAGGGTCCGGAGGAGGCCGACGCAGAGAAGGGGCCCGGTACCGAGACTCTCGGTACCGGGCCCCTTCGGGGCGTGCGTGCCGCGTCAGAGGGCGAGGCCCGTGAGCACCAGGACCCGCTCGTAGGTGTAGTCGTCCATCGCGAACTTCACACCCTCGCGGCCCACGCCGGACTGCTTGGCACCGCCGTACGGCATCTGGTCGGCGCGGTAGGAGGGCACGTCACCGATGACGACGCCGCCGACCTCCAGGGCGCGATGGGCGCGGAAGGCGGCCTGGAGGTCGTGGGTGAACACGCCCGCCTGGAGGCCGTACTTGGAGGAGTTGACGGCGGCGAACGCCTCGGCCTCGCCGTCCACCTTCTGCACGGTGAGGACCGGTCCGAAGACCTCCTCGCAGGCGAGGGTGGCGTCCGACGGCACACCGGTCAGGACGGTCGGCGCGTAGGAGGCGCCTTCGCGCTTGCCGCCGGTGAGGAGAGCGGCGCCCTTGGCGACGGCCTCGTCGACCCAGGACTCCACGCGCTGCGCGGCGGCCTCGCTGACCAGCGGGCCGACGTCCGTGGTGGCGTCGGAGGGGTCACCGGTGACCTGCGCCTCGACGGCGGCGACGATCCGCGGCAGCAGCCGGTCGTGGACGGCGGAGTCCACGATGACCCGCTGCACGGAGATGCAGGACTGGCCGCCCTGGTAGTTGGAGAAGGTGGCGATGCGGGTCGCGGCCCAGTCGAGGTCCGCGTCGCTCGCGAAGTCGCCGAGGACGACGGCCGCGCCGTTGCCGCCCAGCTCCAGGGTGCAGTGCTTGCGCGGCACCGAGTCCATGATCGCGTAGCCGACCGTCTCGGAACCGGTGAAGGAGATGACGGGAAGGCGCTCGTCCTGGACCAGGGCGGGCATCTTGTCGTTGGCGACCGGGAGGATCGACCAGGAGCCGACGGGCAGCTCGGTCTCGGCGAGCAGGTCGCCGAGGATCAGGCCGGAGAGCGGGGTGGCGGGCGCCGGCTTGAGGATGATGGGCGCGCCGGCCGCGATCGCCGGGGCGACCTTGTGGGCGCACAGGTTCAGCGGGAAGTTGAAGGGCGCGATGCCGAGGACGACACCCTTGGGGAAGCGCCGGGTGAGGGCGAGACGGCCCTGACCGCCGGCGTCGGTGTCGAGGCGCTGGGCCTCGCCGCCGTTGAAGCGCCGGGCCTCCTCCGCGGCGAACCGGAACACCGAGACGGCGCGGCCGACCTCGCCGCGGGCCCACTTGATCGGCTTGCCGTTCTCGGCGGAGATGAGCTGCGCGATCTCCTCGGTCCGCTCGGCCAGCCGCTTGCTGACGTGGTCGAGGGCGGCGGCGCGCACATGGGCCGGGGTGGCGGCGAACTCGTCCCGTACGGAGTAGGCGGCGGCGACCGCCTCCTCGACCTGGGCGTCCGTCGGCACGCCGACCTTGGCGACGAGCCGGCCGTCCCACGGGGAGGTGACGTCGAAGCTGTCCTCGCCGGTGACCTGGCGGCCGGCGAGCCAGAAGGCGTGGGTGGCCCCCACAACATTTTTCTGGGGCATCTGCGAGTTCCCGGCCCTTCCGCTTGGAGGTTTTCTTGGCTTTCCTCCACCACGGTAGGCCCGCGAGGACGAGCGGACGTTTGTCCGCGCAGGAGTGATGGCACCCCGGGACGCTACGGTTTGGCACGGTCGCCTCCGGCCCCTCCGCCGCGCCCCGGAACAGGGCACCCCTGGCGGCACCTTCATCCCCGGGTATCGGGCACCCGGCGCTGCGCCCGCGGACCGGACGGGCCGGGTCACGCACGGCCCCGGGGCAGGGTTGCCGCCGGGCTCCGGGGCCGGGGCCCGCCGGCAGGCGGGGCCGGCCGGCGGGCGGATCCTCAAGGCCGGACCGGTCCTCCGGCCCTGCCAGGCCCTCGGGCCCGGACGCGGCCTCGGGCCCGGACGCGGCCTCGGGCCCGGACGCGGCCTCGGGCCCGGACGCGGCCTCGGGCCCGGACGCGGCCTCGGGCCCGGACGAGCCGAGGTCCGACCGGATCCTCGGGCCCCGGACGAACTGCCGGGCTCCCCCGGACTCCCCGGCCTCGGGCCCGAACCCGCCTAAGCCCGGAGCAGTCGAGGTCCGGGGGCCGCCCAGGCCCGAGCAAGCCAGAGGCCGTCCGGAACCTCGGACCTCGGACGAGCCGCCGGGCTCCCGTGGACTCCCCGGTCTCGGACTCGGCCTCGGGCCCGGACGAACCGGGTTTCCCGGGGATGTGCGCGACCCGGCGCGGGCTCGGGTCCGGGTCGGGATCAGGGTCGGGGCGGGGTGGGTTCCGGGGCTGCCGTTGCCTTCAGGGCCAGCCAGAGTTCCATCCGTACGTCCGGGTCGTCCAGCGAGCGGCCGATAATCTCCTCCACCCGCCGCATCCGGTACCGCAGGGTGTGCCGGTGCACGCCCAGGTCCGCCGCCGCCGCGTCCCACTGCCCGTGCCGGGACAGCCAGGCCCGGAGCGAGGCGACGAGGTCGCCGCGGCCGGTCGCGTCGTGCTCGTGCAGCGGCCGCAGCAGCCCGTCCGCGAACGCCTTCACCGCGTCGTCGGCGAGCAGCGGGACCACGGACCCCGCGGCGAGCTGCTCGTGCTCGACGAAGACCCGCCCGCGCCGCCGGGCCACGGACAGCGCCTGCTCGGCCTGCTTGTAGGCCGCCCCGGCCGCGATCGGCCCGGCCGGCGCGGACAGCCCCACGACGAGCTCGTCCTCCTCGCCGCCGGCCGTCTGCTCGCGCGCCCCCGCGGCCCGCGCCGCCTCCAGCGCCGTCGCGTACTCCCCGCACGCCGCCACGGCCGCGCCCCCGTCCACCGCCAGCACCACCAGCCGCTCCCCCTCCGGGACGACGAGGACGGCCTCCCCGGCGCGCGCGGCGGCGGACTCGGCGGTCTCGGCCAGCCCGCCCAGCGGATCGCCGCCCGCCTCGGCGGCCACCAGCGCGGCCGCCGAGGGCTTGGCGGCGGCCACGCTCGCGGCCGGCTCGGACTGCGTGCGCGCGAGCGCGGCGGAGGCGGACGCGGACTCGGCGACGATGACCCGGAAGGGCGCGTCGAGCAGCCCGCCGTAGAGGTCTCCGGCGACCGCGCGGGCGTGGTCCGGCTCCCCGGCCAGCAGCATGCGCAGCACGGCCGCGCCGACCCGCTGCTCCGCGGCGTGCAGCGAGCGGGAGCGCTCGGTGGTGAGGGTGAGCAGCGCGATGGCCGAGTGGACGGCGTACCGCTCGGCGGTGCCGAGCGCGGCGGCCGTGCCCACGGCGAGCGCCGCCCGCGGGCGGCGGCCGGTGCCGAGCGAGTGGAGTTCGACGCGGTCCTCGTTGCCGGGGCCGCCGACCACGGAGGAGGCCGGGGCGGGCCGCTCGCGCAGCCGCTCCACGTCCGCGGTGAGCCGCGCGGCCCGGCGCAGCGCCCACTCCGGCGCGGTGGCGACGACGGCGCCCGAGGCGTCGTACAGCGCCGCCCAGCCGTCGACCTGCGCGGCGAGTGCGGCGAGCAGGCCCTCGGGGCCGGAGCTCAGGGTCTGCCGGGTCAGCTCGCGCTGGGCGGCGAAGCCCGCGGTCACGGCCCGGTACTGGTCGGCGGCGATCGCGGCGGAGACGGCCTTGCTGATGGCCAGGAACGGCGTGCGGCGCGGCACCTCCAGCAGCGGCAGGCCCTCCTGCTCGGCCGCGTCGACCAGCGCCTTGGGGATCTCGTCGTAGTTGACCCCGACGGCGAAGCCGAGCCCCACCACCCCGGCGCCCACGAGCCGCTTGACGTACCGCAGCATCGCCTCCGGATCCTCCGCGTCCAGGGTCAGCGCGGTGATCAGCAGCAGCTCGCCGCCCTCCATGTACGGGACGGGGTCGGCGAGCTCGCTGACGTGTGCCCACCGGACGGGCACGTCCAGGCGCTCCTCCCCCGCCCGCACGGTCAGCTTGAGTGCGGAGTGGTGGACGAGCGAGGCGAGCGTAGGGGGCATGAGGCCTTCAGGTCTGGGGGTCCGGTCCGGCGCTGTCCGTACGGGTCCGGGCAGCTCCGGTGGTCACCGCGACCTTTTGGCCGCCGCGTATGAACAACCTATGCCGATTCTGCCTCACCGTACGGTCATCGCGTGACCGTACGTTCACAGATGTGGCTCAGCGGCCCCGCGCCGCCCGTGCGTCCCCCGGATCCACGAGATCCACCAGCAGTGGCGGCGCGTGATCGCCCTCGACGGTCGTGAGCGACAGCACCGCGTGCCCCGGGGGCACCCCGTGCGCGAGTTCGGACGCCGACCAGCGTTCCCGCTCGACCTTGCGCACGGTCACCGCCTCCGTGGTCACCGCCTTGCCCGTCGCCAGCTTGCGCAGCGCGTGCATGGCGCGGGTCATCGGCTGGTCCGCGAAGACGGTGTGCTGGGCCACCTCCCGCGTCTCCACCCACTCGGTGCCCCAGGCGGCCGCGAACCTGCCGCCGTCCCAGGTGGTCACCCCGGACAGGGCGAGCCGGCAGCCGACCGCGCCGTACAGCGGACCGTGCAGGGCCTCGGGGACGTCGGCGACGGTGCGCAGCGCGAACACCACGCCCGCGTTCTGCGAGCGCAGCCCCTGCGTCCGGCGTACGGACCCGGCGGTGACCGCGCCGGTCGCATCGTCGAGGACGAGTCCGGCGAAGTGCGCCCGGCCGGTGTCGCGGACGACCGCGGCGAACTGGGCCAGCACGAGCCGGGTGATCAGCCGGGACGCCTCCTCGTGCCCGTGCTCGGGCAGGTCGATACGGACCCGCAGCGGATGGTGGGCCACCGCGCGCAGCGAGAACGGGCGGATCGTGTCGTCGCCCGCGCCGAAGAAGTCGGCGAAGGCGGGCCGGTCCAGCAGGGCGAGCCGGTCGGCGAGGGCCGGGGCCGGGTCGGCGGGGGTGCCGGCCTGTCGCAGCCGGGCGTCGAGCTCCCGGCGCATCGCGAGGTGCCGCTCGTCCGCCAGCGCCTGGCGCAGGGCCGCCAGCGCCGTGGGCTCCCCCTCCAGCAGTTCCCGCAGCACGGGCAGGGACGGGAACGCGCCGTGGGCCGCCCGGTACGGCCCGAGCAGCTGGGCCAGCGCCGTGGCGGCCCGCTGGGCACCCACGGTGTCGAGGTCGCCCGCCAGGGCCTCGGCGAGGAGGCCGGCGGCGTCGTCGGGATCGTCGGACTCGGCATAGGGGTCCAGGTCGTGGACGGACGCGGGGTCGCCGATCCGCACCACGACGTCGAACGCCGAGTCCGGGCCGAGCGGCGTCCCGGCCGCGCACACGGCGACCACGGCACACCGGCCGGTCAGCGCCTGGAGGGCGAGGGACTCGACCACGGGAGCGATCACGTGCCGGGTCTTGCCCGACCCCGACGGTCCGACGACGAGGAGCGAGGTGCCGAGCGTCTCCGGGCCGAGGGCCGCGCCCGCGCCGCCGTAGGCCGGCGGGGTGCGGTCGCCGCTCGCCCACCGTCCGATGCGCACCTGTCCCGCCAGCAGGTCGTGCCGGGCACCGCGGCCGGGCAGGTCGCGGGCGCCGGAGGGGTGGGTGAGGGCGGCGGCGCCCTGGCGCAGCACGGCGTCGGTGAAGGCCGCGAGCCGCGCCAGGCTCCTGGCCCGGGTCCAGGCGTGCGTGATCCGGGCGCAGTCCACGTCGTTCATCCGGCCGGCCTGCACCTCGGCGGTGAGGACGTCCGCCGCCTCGTGCTGCCCGGCGGCCCGCAGTTCGGGCCAGGAGGCCCGGGGCCCGTCGGGGGCCGGGGGCGGGAGCGGACCGTCCGGCGTGCGGCGGCGTGCGGCGAGCCAGGTCCGCAGCAGCGGCCACCAGCCGCCGACTCGGGCGAAAGGCCAGGTGAAGAGGAAGATCAAGGCGGCGTACACGCCGTAGACGAACATCACCGAGCTGAAGAGGCTGCCATCGCCCGTGATGGCGAAGGCGAGAGAGAAGATCGGGTCGACGATCGGAGCGGGGTCCCAGCCGACTCCGGGAAACGCATCCGGGAAGACGAAACTGAGCGTCACGAGAGCACCCAGAAGCGCGAGCAGAGCACGTACCGGCTGCCGCTTGCGCTCCAGGACGTAGCGGAAGGCCTGGGGCCAGCCGCCCAGCCGGCTCATGGCGTACACGAGCAGAACGAAGAACGCCCCCTTGTAGGCCAGCAGGGCATCCGGACCTCGCCCCTTGTCGGTGTTGGGAGCCACCATCGAGCCGCCCCACCACCAGTCGTCCGGGGTGAGGAGCCGCAGGAGGGACCACTGGTACGGAATCAGGCCCCGGTTCCAGAAGGACCACAAGATCATTCCGAGCACCGCCGGGATCAGCATGCCGACGACGGTGATCGGCGAGAGCCTCTCCGCGACCGCCGCCTTGGGCAGTCTGTAGCCGTACCGCCAGATACCCGGTCGGGCATCCGGGCGCGGCTCGTTGAACCAGTCGCCGACCGCCGGCCGGGCCTGCTGCGGAGCATGAGCCGGCTTTGCCGGCACCTCCGGCGGTCCGGCCGGGCGCGGCACAGGATTCGCATGCGTGCCCCGCGCGTCCCGCGTCCCGTCGCTGTCCATCGCCGTTGCCCCCTGACCAGCCGCTCCGTCCACCATCAGCGAGTCAATCTAACGCCCCCGCAAGGGGAGTTCACCGCTTACCCGGCCGGACCGCGGCAATGCCCCGGGGGCCTGCTATGTCCACGGCGGACAACCGGCGCCACGGAAAACGCCCACATGGAGCATGCCCACTCCGCCCTCCCCGTCCTAGCCTGCGAGAAAAGAGGTAAGCGTCCGAAAACGCCCGCCCGGATCCTCCGGTTTCGCAAGATCTTCAGGGAGCCCCCACATGACCGCACTTCCGCAGGAGCGCCGCGTCGTCACCGCCATCCCCGGCCCGAAGTCGCAGGAGCTTCAGGCTCGCCGACTGGCCGCGGTCGCGGCCGGCGTGGGTTCCACGCTCCCTGTCTTCACCGCCCGCGCGGGCGGCGGCATCATCGAGGACGTCGACGGCAACCGTCTCATCGACTTCGGCTCCGGCATCGCGGTGACCTCGGTCGGCGCCTCCGCCGAGGCCGTGGTGCGCCGCGCCTCCGCGCAGCTCGCCGACTTCACCCACACCTGCTTCATGGTCACGCCCTACGAGGGTTACGTGGCGGTCGCCGAGGCCCTCGCCGAGCTCACCCCGGGTGACCACGCCAAGAAGTCCGCGCTGTTCAACAGCGGCGCCGAGGCCGTCGAGAACGCCGTGAAGATCGCCCGCGCCTACACCAAGCGCCAGGCGGTCGTCGTGTTCGACCACGGCTACCACGGCCGTACGAACCTCACGATGGCCCTGACGGCGAAGAACATGCCGTACAAGAACGGCTTCGGCCCGTTCGCGCCCGAGGTCTACCGGGTGCCGGTGGCCTACGGCTACCGCTGGCTGACCGGCCCGGAGAACGCCGGCGCCGAGGCCTCCGCCCAGGCCATCGACATGATCAACAAGCAGATCGGCGCCGACAACGTCGCCGCGATCATCATCGAGCCGGTGCTCGGCGAGGGCGGCTTCATCGAGCCCGCCAAGGGCTTCCTGCCCGCCATCAGCAAGTTCGCCAAGGACAACGGCATCGTCTTCGTCGCGGACGAGATCCAGTCCGGCTTCTGCCGCACCGGTCAGTGGTTCGCGTGCGAGGACGAGGGCATCGTCCCGGACCTGATCACCACCGCCAAGGGCATCGCGGGCGGGCTGCCGCTCGCCGCCGTCACCGGCCGCGCCGAGATCATGGACGCCGCGCACGCCGGCGGCCTGGGCGGCACCTACGGTGGCAACCCGGTGGCCTGCGCGGGTGCGCTCGGCGCGATCGAGACGATGAAGGAGCTCGACCTCAACGCCAAGGCGAAGAACATCGAGGCGGTCATGAAGGCGCGCCTGACCGCCATGGCCGAGAAGTTCGACATCGTCGGCGACGTCCGCGGCCGTGGCGCGATGATCGCCATCGAGCTGGTCAAGGACCGCGCCACCAAGGAGCCCAACCCCGAGGCGGCCGCCGCGCTGGCCAAGGCCTGCCACCAGGAGGGCCTGCTGGTCCTGACCTGCGGCACCTACGGCAACGTGCTCCGCTTCCTGCCCCCGCTGGTCATCGGCGAGGACCTGCTCAACGAGGGCCTCGACATCATCGAGCAGGCCTTCACGCGCATCTGAGCCCACCTCCCGCGCGTCCGACGGGACGAAACGGCAGAGCGTGTGAAGAACGTGTGCGAGGTGGATGACAGGACCCGGTTCCGGCTGTCCCGGGGGGATCCCCTGCCGTAGGTTCTCCCGAGATGAGAGATACACCCTCACCCGCAGGGGACTGCGGGTGACATCGGGCCGGGGCCTCCCCAGCTTCGACCTGGTCGTGCCCTCGCGCACACACCCGGGGCCCCGGCCCCGGATTTCCTCACCGATCGGACAGCCGCTCGCCCCAGACCCCCCGGGGCGCGCGGCCTGCCGATCCGGTCGGCCGGCCCGGAACCACCCCCCCTTGTTCCGGGGCGGCCGACCTGCGTTCGGCCACCGGGCCGACACACGCCACCCGCACCGCCCCGCTCGCCTCCATGAGCGGGGCGGTGCGCGTCGTCGCTCGCCCCCCGTGGGCGGGGCGGTCCGCGTCGTCCCGGAGCCGCGGTGTTCCCGTGCTGCGCCTCGCACCTGGCAGGGTGGAGCCCATGCCGACCCGCCCGGACCCGCGGCCCGAGTGCGTTCCCGCGCCGCCGCCCGCCACAGGACCGCCCGCCGCCGCGACCCCGCCGACCGCCGCCGCACCGCCGAGCGGACGGCGGCCGCGCCCGCTCCTGCTGCTCGTTCCGGGGGTACCGACGCTCCTGTTCGCGCTCATCACCTGGCAGGTCCTCGTCGACGGTCCGCTGCTGCGGGTGGACGAGCAGGTCAGCGGCGCCCTGGTCCATCCCGACCGCCTCGGCGAGCTGCTCTCCGACCTCGGCGGCGTCCCGGCCGCGGTGCCCGTCCTGGCCCTGGTCGCGGCGTACGTCGCCCGCGCGGGCCGGGCCGCGGGAACACCGCGCTGGTGGCTGCCGCCGCTGGCCGCGGCCGTGCTGCTGGTCCTGGTCCCGGCGATCGTGGTCCCGTTCAAGGAGTGGACCGCCCGCCCGGGCACCCCGGCCGTGCCGCCCGCGGTCGGCTACTACCCCTCCGGCCACACCGCCACCGCCGCCGTCGCCTACGGCGCCGCGACCCTGCTGCTCCTGCCGCTGCTGCGCCCCGGCCCGGCCCGCCGCGCGCTGGTCTGCGGCTGCCTCGTCCTGGTGCTCGGGGTCGGCTACGGCCTGGTCCGGCGCGGCTACCACTGGCCGCTGGACGTCGTGGCGAGCTGGTGCCTGGGCACGGTGCTGCTCTTCGCGCTGTGGCGCTTCCTCCTCCGGCTGTCCTCGGGGAGCGCTCCCCGAGGACGCTAGCCGCCCTCCTCCATCGCCAGCCGCGCCGCCGCCTCGTGCATCGCCAGTTCCAGCAGGGCCGGGTCGGTGAGGGTGCCGGTGCCGTCCGGTGGGACCAGCCAGCGGACCTTGCCGGTGGACCTGCCCGGATGCGGCACGACGATCCAGCTCCCGGCGCCGACCGTACGGATGCCGGTGCCGAGCCAGCGGGCCGCCGTGCCGGGCGGCACCAGGAAGCCGACGCGGGCGTCGCCGAAGTCGGCCAGCACCGGACCCGGCTGGTCGAGGATGCGGGTGAGCACGTCGAGCGTCGGACAGCCGAGCCCGCCCGGCAGGATCAGTACGTCCCAGGCCCTGCCGGCCGGCAGCAACGCGACCCCGCGAGGATTGCGCTCCCACTCGAAGCGGCAGGCCTCGGGGTCGGGTGCGACGGATGCCAGCCAGTCGACGGCCGTCTTCGCACCGGTCATGAAAGGACCTCCCCGTGTCTCGTGGACGCTGTCGCGTCACGAGGGAGAGGGAGGTCCCCCGTCGGCATTACGCGGGTTGCGGTGCCCCGAAGGAGTGAACCCGGTCATACCCGCCGGCCGGACACCGGCCGTGCGGCGGCCCGCCGCACGGCCGGTGTCCGCCACGCGGTGGCCCGTCGTCGGGCTTTCGCCGGACGACTTTCGCCGGGCGGCGGGCCCACCACCGGTCAGCTGTCGAAGCCGAGTCCCAGCCGGTCCATCGTCTTCAGCCACAGGTTGCGCCGGCCGGCGTGCGCGTCGGCGCGGGCCAGCGACCACTTGGTGAGCGCGATCCCGGTCCAGGCGAACGGCTCGGGCGGGAACGGCAGCGGCTTCCTGCGGACCATCGCCAGCTCCGTGCGCTCGGTCCGCTCGCCCGCCAGCAGGTCCAGCATCACGTCCGCGCCGAACCGGGTCGCGCCGACGCCCAGGCCCGTGAAGCCGGCCGCGTAGGCGACCTTCCCCTGGTGGGCCGTGCCGAAGAAGGCCGAGAAGCGCGAGCAGGTGTCGATCGCGCCGCCCCACGCGTGGGTGAAGCGGACGCCCTCCAGCTGCGGGAAGCAGGTGAAGAAGTGCCCGGCGAGCTTGGCGTACGTCTCCGGCCGGTCCTCGTACTCGGCGCGGACCCGGCCGCCGTAGTGATGGATGGCGTCGTAGCCGCCCCACAGGATCCGGTTGTCCGCCGACAGGCGGAAGTAGTGGAACTGGTTGGCCGAGTCCCCGAGGCCCTGCCGGTTCTTCCAGCCGACCGACGCGAGCTGCGCGTCGGTCAGCGGCTCGGTCATCAGCGCGTAGTCGTAGACCGGCACGGTGTACGACCGTACCCGCTTGACCAGGCTCGGGAAGATGTTCGTGCCCAGCGCGACCCGGCGGGCGCGGACCTCACCGTACGGGGTGCTCACGGCCATGCCGGCGCCGTACGGCTTCAGAGTCAGGGCGGGGGTGTGCTCGTAGATCCGTACGCCCGACTCGACGCAGGCCTTCTTCAGGCCCCAGGCCAGCTTGGCCGGGTCGACCATGGCCACGCCCCGGCGGTCCCACAGGCCGGCCTGGAAGGTCGGCGAGGCGACCTGCTCGCGCACGGCGTCGGCGTCCAGGAACTCGATGCCGTCGGCGAGGCCCTTGCGCTCCAGCTCCGTGTACCAGTCGCGCAGCTCCCACGCCTGGTACGTCTCGGTGGCGACGTCGATCTCGCCGGTGCGCTCGAAGTCGCAGTCGAGGGAGTAGCGGGCGACCGCCTTCTCGATCTCGTCGAGGTTGCGGGCGCCCAGCTCCTCCAGCTTGTGGATCTCGTCCGGCCAGCGGGTGAGGCCGTTGGGCAGGCCGTGGGTGAGGGAGGCGGCACAGAAGCCGCCGTTGCGGCCCGAGGCGGCCCAGCCCACCTCACGGCCTTCCAGCAGCACCACGTCACGGTGCGGATCGCGTTCCTTGGCGATCAGCGCGGTCCACAGTCCGCTGTAGCCGCCGCCGACGACCAGCAGGTCGCACGTCTCGGGGCCGGTGAGCGCGGGCTCGGGGTGGGGCTTGCCGGGGTCTTCGAGCCAGTACGGGACCGGCTGTGCTTCGGAAAGAGACTTTGTCCACCGGGTCATGGCGCTTGGGGCCATGATTTCAACTCCCTACGAAGGGTCTGGCGAATTGGATTTCCTGGGAAGGCTTATGCCTTCTGCCTGTTGCGGCGGTTTCCGATGAGCATGGAAACCAGGACGAACAGTACGGCGAGCAGGAACATGGCCGTACCGATGACATTGATCTGGACGGGCGTGCCGCGCTGTGCCGAACCCCAGACGAACATGGGGAACGTGACGGTCGAACCCGCGTTGAAATTGGTGATGATGAAATCGTCGAAGGAGAGCGCGAAGGACAGCAGCGCGCCGGCGGCGATTCCGGGGGCCGCGATGGGCAGGGTGACCCGCAGGAACGTCTGCGCCGGTCCGGCGTAGAGGTCCTGGGCCGCCTGCTCCAGGCGCGGGTCCATCGACATCACGCGCGCCTTGACCGCGGTGACGACGAAGCTGAGGCAGAACATGATGTGGGCGATCAGGATCGTCCAGAAGCCGAGCTGGGCGCCCATGTTGAGGAACAGGGTGAGCAGCGAGGCGGCCATGACGACCTCGGGCATCGCCATCGGCAGGAAGATCAGCGAGTTCACCGCGCCGCGGGCGCGGAAGCGGTAGCGGACCAGCGCGAAGGCGATCATGGTGCCCAGGACGGTGGCGCCGACCGTCGCCCAGAAGGCGATCTGGAGGCTGAGCGAGAGCGAGCCGCACATGTCGGCGACGCCGCACGGATCCTTCCAGGCGTCCGTGGAGAACTGCTGCCACTGGTAGTTGAAGCGGCCCTTCGGTTTGTTGAAGGAGAACACCGTGACGACGATGTTCGGCAGCAGCAGATAGGAGAGCGTCAGCAGTCCCGCGATGACCACGAGATGGCGCTTGAGCCAGTTGACGAAGGGCATTTAGACCAGATCCTCCGTCCCGGACCTGCGGATGTAGAAGGTGACCATGGCGAGAATCGCGGCCATGAGGATGAAGGACAGCGCCGCGGCCGTCGGATAGTCGAGAATGCGCAGGAACTGCGTCTGGATGACGTTTCCGATCATGCGGGTGTCGGTGGAGCCGAGCAGTTCGGCGTTGACGTAGTCGCCGGCCGCCGGGATGAAGGTCAGCAGCGTGCCGGAGACCACACCGGGCATCGACAGCGGGAAGGTGACCTTGCGGAAGGTCGTGACCGGCTTGGCGTACAGGTCGCCCGCCGCCTCGTGCAGCCGTCCGTCGATGCGCTCCAGCGAGGTGTAGAGCGGCAGGATCATGAACGGCAGGAAGTTGTACGTCAGACCGCACACCACCGCCAGCGGGGTGGCCAGGACGCGGTCGCCGGCCGTCCAGCCGAGCCAGCTCGTGACGTCCAGGACGTGCAGCGTGTTCAGGGCGCCGACGACCGGGCCGCCGTCCGCGAGGATCGTCTTCCAGGCGAGGGTGCGGATCAGGAAGCTGGTGAAGAACGGCGCGATCACCAGGATCATGATCAGGTTGCGCCAGCGGCCCGCACGGAAGGCGATCAGGTACGCCAGCGGATAGCCCAGCACCAGGCACAGCACGGTGGCGGCGCCCGCGTAGAAGACCGACCGCAGGAACTGCGGCCAGTACTCGCTCAGCGCGTCCCAGTAGGTCGCGAAGTGCCAGGTGACCTTGTAGCCCTCTTCCAGGGAGCCCGTCTGCACGGACGTGGAGCCCTGGTAGATCATCGGCAGCGCGAAGAAGACGACGAGCCACAGGAGTCCGGGCAGCAGCAGCCAGTACGGGACGAGGCGGCCCCGCTTCTTCGGCGGCTTCCGGTCGGCCGGCGGCGCGAGGGGTGGCGCTTCTTCGGCCTCGGTGACGGTGGTGGTCATCAGGCGGCCTCCTCCTCGGCCGTCTCGACGCCCGCGGAGCCCGTCGTCCCAGCAAGCAGGGACTGGGCGGCGTCGAGGCCGAAGGTGTGCGCCGGGTTCCAGTGCAGGACGACCTCGGCGCCGGGCGCGAGCCGGGAGTCGCGGTCGATGTTCTGGACGTAGACCTCGAACTCGGGGCAGACGGGGCTGTCGATCACGTACTGCGTGGAGACCCCGATGAAGCTGGACTGCGCGATCCTGCCGGTGACGCGGTTGCGGCCGTCGGGTATCGCGTCCGCCTCGTCGGCGTGCACGAGGGAGATCTTCTCCGGGCGGACCCCGACGAGGACCTTGCCGCCGGTCGTCGTGGGCGCGGAACAGCGCGCCTCGGGCAGGACGAGCCTGCCGCCGCCGGCCTTCAGGACGATCTCGGCACCGGACTTGGCGTCGACCTCGGCCTCGATGAGGTTGGAGGTGCCGAGGAAGTTCGCGACGAACGTCGTCTGCGGGTTCTCGTAGAGGTCGGCGGGCGAGCCGAGCTGCTCGACCCGGCCCGCGTTCATCACCGCGACCGTGTCGGCCATGGTCATGGCCTCCTCCTGGTCGTGGGTGACGTGGACGAAGGTGATGCCCACCTCGGTCTGGATCCGCTTGAGCTCCAGCTGCATCTGGCGGCGCAGCTTGAGGTCGAGGGCGCCGAGCGGCTCGTCGAGCAGCAGCACCTTGGGGTGGTTGATGAGCGCGCGGGCGACCGCGACGCGCTGCTGCTGGCCGCCGGAGAGCTGGTGGGGTTTCTTGCGCGCCTGCTCGCCGAGCTGGACCAGGTCGAGCATCTCCTCGACCTGCTTCTTGACGCTCTTGATCCCGCGCCGGCGCAGACCGAAGGCGACGTTCTCGAAGATGTCCAGGTGCGGGAAGAGGGCGTACGACTGGAAGACGGTGTTCACCGGCCGCTTGTACGGCGGCAGGTGCGTCACCTCCTGGTCGCCGAGGTGCACGGTGCCGGAGGAAGGTTCCTCCAGACCGGCGATCATGCGCAGGGTGGTGGTCTTGCCGCAGCCCGAGGCGCCGAGCAGGGCGAAGAAGGAGCCCTGCGGCACGGTCAGGTCGAGCGGGTGCACGGCGGTGAAGGAGCCGTAGGTCTTGCTGATCCCGGTGAGGCGGACGTCGCCGCTGGTTTCTGTCGTCATCATCGTCACGCCCCTGTGAGCTTCGCGAACTTCTCTTCGTAGGCCGTCTCTTCCTTCTGGCTCAGCGCGCGGAAGGAGTGGGACCTGGCCTGCATGGCCTTGTCGGGGACGATCAGCGGGTTGTTCGCCGCGTCCTGGTCGATCTTGGCAAGGTAGGGCTTCACGCCTTCGACCGGAGTCGCGTAGTTGATGTACGCGGCGAGCGCGGCGGCCTGCTCCGGCTCGTAGTAGAAGTCGATCAGCCGCTCGGCGTTCGTCTTGTGACGCGCCTTGTTGGGCACCAGCAGGTTGTCGGTCGACGTCATGTAGCCGCTGTCGGGGATGACGAAGTCGACGTCCGGGCTGTCGTTCTTGAGCTGGACGATGTCGCCGGCCCAGGCCACACAGGCCGCGATGTCGCCCTTGGTCAGGTCGGACGTGTAGTCGTTGCCGGTGAAGCGGCGGATCTGGCCGTTGTCGACGGCCTTCTGGAGCCGGGCTATCGCCGCGTCGAAGTCGTCGTCGGTGAACTTCGCCGGGTCCTTGCCCATGTCCAGCAGGGTCATGCCCATGGTGTCGCGCATCTCGGACAGGAAGGAGACGCGGCCCTTGAGCTTGGGGTTGTCGAGGAGGTCGGAGACCGACTTCACCTCGATCCCGTCGAGCGCCTTCTTGTTGAAGGCGACGATGGTGGGGATGCCCTGCCACGGGTACGAGTAGGCGCGGCCCGGGTCCCAGTCGGGGTCGCGGAACTGCGGCGACAGGTTGGTGAAGGCGTGCGGCAGGTTCGAGGGGTCCAGCTTCTGCACCCAGCCCAGGCGGATCACGCGCGCGGCCAGCCAGTCCGTGAGGACGACGAGGTCGCGGCCGGTGTCCTGGCCCGCGGCGAGCTGCGGCTTGATCTTGGCGAAGAACTCGTTGTTGTCGTTGATGTCCTCGGTGTACTTGACCGAGATGCCGGTCCGTTTGCGGAACGTCTCCAGCGTCGGGTGGTGCTTGCCGCTGTCGTCGAGGTCGATGTACTCGGTCCAGTTGGAGAAGTTGAGGGTCTTCTCCTTGGCCGAGTGGTCCTCTGCCGAGGTGCCGCCCTGGGTCTTGCCGGCCGCGGGGATCCCGCAGCCGCTCAGCGCCCCGATTCCGCCGACCGCGAGCGCGCCGCCCGCGGAGGCGCGCAGCAGCGAGCGGCGGGTCATGGCTGCCCTGCCGTTGCGGAGGCTGCGCCGCATGGCGGCCGTCTGGGCCGGGGTCAGGCGGTCGGGCTCGTACTGCTCCATGCGCGTGGTGCCCTTTCGGGAGGATGGGCGGCCGCGGGTCAGGCGGCCTGGTTTCTCACTCGGCGGCGGTCGGACCTCTCGGGTGTCCGGCCGTCGCGTATCCGGCTACCGCCGGGCGGCGGTCACGGCCGGTCCCCGAAGACGGTGCGGTGCCAGTCCTTCCTGGCTACCGCGGTGTTGTCGAACATGACGTGCTTGACCTGGGTATATTCCTCGAACGAGTACGCGGACATGTCCTTGCCGAAGCCGGACTGCTTGTATCCGCCGTGCGGCATCTCACTGATGATCGGAATGTGGTCGTTGACCCACACGCAGCCCGCCTTGATCTCACGGGTGGCCCGGTTCGCCCGGTAGACGTCCCGGCTCCACGCCGAGGCGGCAAGGCCGTACGGGGTGTCGTTGGCCAACCGGAGGCCCTCATCATCACTGTCGAACGGCAGAACGACCAGTACCGGACCGAAGATCTCCGACTGGACGATCTCGCTGTCCTGCGCGGCGTCCGCGACAAGGGTGGGACGATAGTACGCGCCGTCCGCGAGATCCCCCTCGGGAGCCTCACCACCGGTGACCACGCGCGCGTAGGCGCGCGCCCGGTCGACGAACCCGGCGACGCGGTCGCGCTGGACGTGCGAGATCAGCGGACCGAGGTCGGTGCCGGGGGCGAACGGGTCGCCGAGCCGTACGGTCTCCATCAGTTCGGCCGTGCGCGCGACGAACGCCTCGTAGAGCGGACGCTGCACGTACGCGCGCGTGGCGGCGGTGCAGTCCTGGCCGGTGTTGATGAGGGCGCCCGCGACGGCGCCGTTGGCGGCGGCCTCCAGGTCGGCGTCGTCGAAGACGACGAAGGGGGCCTTGCCGCCCAGCTCCAGGTGGATCCGCTTGACGGTGGCCGTCGCGATCTCGGCGACCCGCTTGCCGACGGCGGTGGAACCGGTGAAGGAGGTCATGGCCACGTCGGGGTGGGCGACGAGGTGCTCGCCCGCTACCGGACCGGTGCCGGTGACGATGTTGACGACCCCGTCCGGCAGTCCGGCGTCGGTCGCCGCCTGGGCGAAGAGCAACGCGGTCAGCGGGGTGAGCTCGGCCGGTTTCAGCACGATGGTGTTGCCCGCGGCGATCGCCGGGAGGATCTTCCAGGCGGCCATCTGGAGCGGATAGTTCCAGGGCGCGATGGAGCCGACCACACCGATCGCCTCGCGGCGGACGTACGACGTGTGGTCGCCGGAGTACTCGCCCGCGGACTGCCCCTGGAGGTGCCGGGCGGCACCGGCGAAGAAGGCCGTGTTGTCGATGGTCCCCGGGACGTCGAACTCGCGGGTGAGCTTGAGCGGCTTGCCGCACTGGAGCGACTCGGCGCGCGCGAAGTCCTCGGCGCGCTCGGCGAGCACGGCGGCGAAGCGGTGCAGCGCCTCGGAGCGTTCCCCGGGCGTGGCGCCGGACCAGCCGGGGAACGCCTCGCGCGCGGCGGCGACGGCCGCGTCCACGTCGTCGGGCCCGGCCAGTTCGTAGGTGTAGACCTCCTCACCGGTGGCGGGGTCGACGACCGCGTGGGTGCGACCGGAGGTGCCCTTCGTCAGACGGCCGGCGATGAACTGCGCACCGTCCGCCAGACGTTCCTGGGCGGGAAACCGGTCCGGGGCGGCGTTGGCTGTGCCCGGGTTCTGCATGTCGCTCTCCTCCGCCGTCGGCCCGCTCGTACCGGTCGTACGGGGGTCGGGTGGCGTAGCTCCAGCTCGATTTGAGTGCCGATCCTGACAGAGCAAAAGGACTCCAACAAGTGATTCCGTTGTTGCCTTTTGGTTACGCGACGGAATCTGTCGACCAGGTGTCGAGTCGGCACGGAAAAGGAAGGACGGAGTGTCAGTGGCACCTGCCAGACTCGCGTGCATGGGGAAGATCGATTCTTGGGAGACCCTGGTCAGGGAGGTCCACGCGGGGGCGGGGATCAAGTACCTGCGGTTCTGGGGCCATCGGCCCCGGCCCGACGGCCGGCTCGGGTCGAGCTGCCTGAGCCAGTGGTGGCCGTCACCGTTCGTGGTCGAAGGGGTCGCCTACGCGACCGCCGAGCACTGGATGATGGCCGGCAAGGCACGGCTCTTCGGCGACCCGGAGGCGGAGCGGCTCGTACTGGCCGCCGGGCACCCCGCGCAGGCGAAGAAGGCCGGGCGGCTGGTGCGCGGCTTCGACGAGGCGGTGTGGGAACGCGAGCGGTTCCGGATCGTGGTGGAGGGCAGCGTCCACAAGTTCGGCTCCGACGCCGGGCTGCGGGGCTTTCTGCTGGGCACGGGCGACCGCGTCCTGGTGGAGGCGAGCCCCGTCGACCGGATCTGGGGCATCGGCCTCGCCGCGGACGACGAGGCGGCGGCGGACCCGCGGCGGTGGCGGGGACCGAACCTGCTGGGCTTCGCGCTGATGGAGGCCCGGGAACGGATACGGGCGCGGGGGATCACGGAGACGGGCGCGGGGGCGTAGGGACACCGGGCACGAGGGGCCCCGCTTCGGCTCGCCCCGCCGTGCCCCGCCCCGGCCGGGATCAGGGGGCGACGAACATCAGGACGATCATTCCGATGCCGAGGAAGATGCCCGCACCGCCGCAGATGGCACCGGCCAGGGCCTGGCCCCCGTTCGTGGCCTCGCCCCGGTTGGCCTTCCTGCGGCCGATCACGCCGAAGATCAGTCCGAGGACGCCCATGATGATGGCGATCGGCCACAGACAGAACACGACGGCCGACAGGATGCCCAGCACCAGACCGGCGGTGCCCATCCCGTTGTCCGCCATGGGCGGCAGCGGCATACCGGGCCAGCCGTAGTAGCCGGGGAGGCCGGAGGCACCCGGGGCCTGCGGTCCGTGGGCGCCGCCGTAGCCCGGCTGGGCCGGATAGCCGTAACCGGCGGGGTAGCCGTACGGCGTCTGCCCGGGGCCGTCGGGGGCGATGGGCGGCGGCGGGACCGGCTCGCCGCCCTGGGCCGGAGGCGCGAAGGGATTGCCGGGAGCACCGGCCGGACCGCCCGCCGACGCGGTGGGGTACGGCGGCGGATAGGCGCCGGCCTGACCGCCGGGGCCGGCCGGGGAGGGCGCGGCGAACGGACCGGCCCACGGCTGGTCCGCCCCGGTGCCGGGCGCGCCGTGGAGCGTGCCGCCCGGGCCGCCGAACGGCGCGCCGGGCGCCGTGGCGCCGCCCGCGTCCGGCATCGCCACGGCCGTCTGCCGGTCGTGGCCGGCCGGAGGGGCGGGAGCGGGCCAGTCGGGCGAGACGAGGGTGTGGCCGGGCCCGTCGCCCGCGGCCGGATCGACCGGCGGCGCCCAGGGGTTCGGCGCACCGGCCCCGGCGGCCCCGGCGGCCCCGGCGTCCATGGGCGGCACCCCGTCCGTCGGCGCGGCGCCCGCGGGTACGGCGTCCGTGGGTACCGCGTCGGCCGGCCGCTTGCCGAGGGACACCGGGGGAACCGTGCCACCGGCCGGAACCGGTCCGGGTGCGGTCGCGTTCTCCGCTGTCTCCGGCGTCGACGCGTCGTCGGACATGCGCGGGGCCCCCTCTGTTGTACGTGCCGTCATGCTAAGGCCCTCGCTCTTCCGGCGGGGGCCCGGCCTACGATGATCCTCGAGTCGTCGATCAGCCGATCACCCGCGTCCCGTCCGGCGCCACAGCGTCCGGGACGCCCGCCCCGGGGAGGACCCCATGACCACCCACGCCGACGCCGGACGCGACCCGCGTGCCTCGCACGACCTGCACGCCTTCATCGCCGGACTGCCCAAGGCCGAGCTGCACGTGCACCACGTCGGCTCCGCCTCGCCCCGGATCGTCTCCGAACTCGCCGCCCGGCACCCCGACTCCAAGGTCCCCACCGACCCCGAGGCCCTGGCCGACTACTTCACGTTCACGGACTTCGCCCACTTCATCGACGTGTATCTGTCCGTCGTCGACCTGATCCGCACCCCGGAGGACGTCCGGCTGCTGACCTACGAGGTGGCCCGGGACCTGGCCCGGCAGCAGGTGCGCTACGCCGAGCTGACCATCACCCCGTTCTCCTCGACCCGCCGCGGTATCGACGAGGCCGCCTTCATGGACGCGATCGAGGACGCCCGCAAGGCCGCCGAGTCCGAGTTCGGGACCGTGCTGCGCTGGTGCTTCGACATTCCCGGCGAGGCGGGTCTGGAGTCGGCCGAGGAGACGGTCCGGCTCGCCACCGACGACCGGCTGCGGCCCGAGGGCCTGGTGTCCTTCGGGCTCGGCGGACCGGAGATCGGTGTGCCGAGGCCGCAGTTCAAGCCCTACTTCGACCGCGCGATCGCGGCCGGGCTGCGCTCCGTACCGCACGCCGGCGAGACCACCGGGCCCGAGACGGTGTGGGACGCCCTGAACCACCTGGGCGCCGAGCGCATCGGCCACGGCACCAGCTCCGCCCAGGACCCCCGGCTGCTGGCCCACCTCGCCGAGCACCGCATCGCGCTGGAGGTGTGCCCGACCTCCAACATCGCCACCCGCGCGGTCCGCACGCTCGACGAGCACCCGATCAAGGAGTTCACCCGGGCCGGGGTCCTGGTCACCATCAACTCCGACGACCCGCCGATGTTCGGCACCGACCTCAACAACGAGTACGCCGTGGCCGCGCGGCTGCTGGACCTCGACGAGCGGGGCGTCGCCGACCTGGCGAAGAACGCCGTCGAGGCGTCCTTCCTGGACGCGGCGGGCAAGGCCCGGATCGCCACCGAGATCGACGCCCACACCTCGGCGTGGCTCGCGCGCTGACTCGCGCACAATGGGGCCCATGCAGACCCTGACCGCCGTGGCCCACCGCGGCGACCCCTACCGCTTCCGTGAGAACACGGTCGACTCGCTGCGTTCCGCGCTCCGGCAGGGCGCGGACGCGGTGGAGTTCGACGTACGGCTCACCCGCGACGGCGTCCCCGTGCTGCTGCACGACGAGACGCTGAAGCGGCTGTGGGGACACGACCGGCCGCTGCGTTCCCTGACCGCGGACGAGGTGCGGACGCTGACCGCGGGCGGGGTGCCGACGCTCGCGGAGGCACTGGCCGCGACGGACGGACTGCGGGTGATGATCGACCTGCCGGGCCTGGCCGACCGCCGCTCGGCCCGGGCGGTCCTGGACGTCGTCCGCGGGTGCGGGGCGCAGGAGCGCGCCTACTACTGCGCGGGCGCCGAGGCGATGCTCGCCGTCCGGGCCGCCGACCCGGCCGCCGAGATCGCCCTGACCTGGACCTCCCTCGCGCCGCCGCGGCCCGCGCTGCTGGACGTCGTACGCCCGCGGTGGCTCAACTACCGCTTCACCCTGGTGGATCGCGAACTCGCCGCCCGGGTCCACCACGGCGGCCGGCTGCTCTCCGTCTGGACCCCCGACACCCGCCGCTCGATGCGCCGTCTGATCGACCTGGGCGTCGGCTCCATCACCACCAACCGCATCGACGCGCTGCGCGCGCTGCGGGACAGCGGGGAATTCCGTCACCCCACCCCCTAGGGGAGCCCACCCGGACAAGTCCCTTACGGGGCAGGCGAATCGACCGGGAAGAAGCAGGGTCGCACGCCCTCCTCGGCGACGATCCGGCGGCGCGCGCACGGCACGAGGATGATCGCGAACCGCTCGCAGATCCGGCCCCGACCTCCTCAGGAGCATCCGATGCGCGCTCACCGCCGCTCCCTCGCCCTCGCCGCCTCCGTCGTCCTCGTGCTGACGGCAGGCCCGCTGGCCGCCCCGGCCTTCGCCGCCCCGGCACCGGCCACCCGGGCGTCCGCCGCGCCCACCGCCACGGCCGGCCCGGACGCCGAGGCACTGCGCGCCGCGATCGCGGGTCTGCCGGACGCGGACGCCACCGACGCGCTGGTCCGGATCGGCGGCACCGACGGCGGCTGGCGCGGCAGCGCGGGCGTGCACGACCTGGCGAGCGGCCGGGCGGCGGACCCGGACGCCCGCTTCCGGGCCGGCTCGACCACGAAGGTGGTGACGGCGGCGGTCGTGCTGAAGCTGGCCGCACAGGGCCGGATCGACCTGGACGCGCCCGTCCAGCACTATCTGCCCGGCCTGTTCACACCCGCCTTCGAGCCGATCACCGTACGGCAGTTGCTGAACCACACCAGCGGCATCCGGGCGGGCGACGGCTGGGGCGACTCGTTCGAGGAGCAGTACGCGCACCGCTTCGACACCCTGACCCCACGGCAGGTCGTGCGGTCGGCGGTGGCCAAGGGACCGGAATTCCGTCCCGGGCGCGGGCAGGACTACCTCAACATCAACTACACGGTGCTCGGCCTGCTGGTCGAGAAGGTGACGGGCCGCTCGTACGCCTCGGAGGCCACCCGGCTCGTGCTGCGCCCCGCCGGGATGCGGGACACGTACTTCCCGGGCGCCGACCCCCGTATCCGGGGCCCGCACAACCACGGTTACCAGGCGGTGCGGCGGGCCGACGGGACGACGGAGTTCGTCGACGTGACGGAGTGGAACCAGGCGGACCGCTGGGCGGCCGGGGACATGATCTCCACGACCGCCGATCTGGAGCGGCTGATCACCTCGCTGTTCCGGGGCCGGATCGTGCCCGGCCCCGAGCTGGCGGAGATGTTCACGGTCCCGTCCGGCATCCCGGGCGCCTCGTACAGCGCGGGGCTCCAGAGGTTCGAGTACCAGGGGCGGGAGTACTGGCTCAAGTCCGGCGCCCGGTACGGCTACAGCACGGTCGTCGCCGCCACCCGCGACCTGAGCCGGACCCTGGTCTACTCGGTCGGCTCGACGGACGCCAAGGGCGAGGAGATGAACCCGGTGTCCCAGCGGATCGCCCTGGCCGCACTCAAATAGCGGGCACCGGGGCGGGGGTGGGGGTCAGCGCCTCCAGGAGCTTGATCCGCCTGCGCACGACGTACAGCGGGATCACTCCGAACACCCCGAAGGACAGGTCGACCACCGTCCACCAGAAGGGGATCCCCCGCACCGGACCGCAGATCAGCGCGAGCGGGACGATCCCGGCGCAGGCGATCGTCCCGAACTCCACCACCCAGATGTTGCGTACGGGATCGCGGTACGGGCCGTAGAAGGCGACCGCGATGACGAGGTGCGCGAACGCGAGCCAGTCCGTGCCGTACAGCAGGAAGGGGTACTGGGCGTCGGCGGCGTCCAGTCCGGTCCGCACCCGCTCGATCCAGCTCATGAGGGCGGGCAGGTGCTCCGGCACGGACAGGGCCCGCAACAGGTCTTCGGTCCAACGGAGTTCGTGCACCAGGGGGAAAGCCGTGGCGCCGCTGAGCACCAGGCAGACGACGAAGATGACCAGCCACACGCGAATGCCCTTCAGCAGGGCGGCTCTGTCGCTCATGGCCAGAGCGTACGCCTTTATTGAACATGTTCAAAAGTGCCTCGACGGCGATCTCCTTCTGGATGTCAATCTCGAAGTCTGCCTACGATGGCGGTATGACGTGGCTTGAGACGAGCACCGACAACTGCACGCTCCAGCGGACCCTGGACCTGGTCGGCGAGAAGTGGTCGCTGCTGGTCGTCCGGGACGCCATGAACGGCGTACGGCGCTTCGACGACTTCCGTCGGCACGTCGGTCTGTCCGAGAGCGTGCTGGCCGACCGGCTGCGGAAGCTGGTCGCCGCGGGGATCATGCGCACCGTCCCCTACAGCGAGCCCGGCAGCCGCACCCGCCACGAGTACCGGCTGACCCGGAAGGGCTGGGAGCTGTGGCCCGCGATGATCGCCCTGAAGCAGTGGGGCGACCGCCACGCGGCGGATCCGGAGGGCAGCCCCCTGGAGGTCGTGCACGGCGAGTGCGGCGAGCCGGTGGAAGCCGTGGTCGTCTGCACGGCGGGACACGGCACGCTCGACCCGCCCCACGCCCGCACCCGCCCGGGCCCGGCCGCCCACCCCCTGGACCTGACGGCTCGCTGAGGCGTCGGAGCCGGCGCTGTCACAGCCCCACGATCGTGTTCCACCGCTTGGCGAACTCCACGCGTTCCGCGGAGGTGATGTCCCGGGCGATCGCGAGCCGCTCGCGCATGGTCGCGTCGGGGAAGATCAGCGGGTTCTCGGCGAGGGCGGCGGTGTCCTCGTCGTCGGAGGCGGCCAGGACCTCCTGGGCCGCCGGGACCGGGCAGACGTAGTTCACCCAGGCCGCGAGCTCCGCGGCGACCTCGGGATCGTAATAGAAGTCGATCAGCCGTTCGGCGTTCGCCTTGTGCCGGGCCAGGTCGGGGATCATCAGGGAGTCCGACCACAGCTCGGCGCCCGACTCGGGGACGACGAAGCGGATGTCGGGGTTGTCGGCCTGGAGCTGGATGACGTCGCCCGAGTACGCCTGGCAGGCCAGGACGTCCCCGCTGACCAGGTCCTTGGTGTAGTCGTTGCCGGTGAAGCGGCGTATCCGGCCCTGGTGGACGTACTTCTCGACCTGGTCGCAGACGGTGTGGAAGTCGTCGGCCGTCCACCGCGTGACGTCGACCCCGTTGCCCTGCATCAGCAGCGCGAACGACTCGTCGAGTCCGGACAGCAGGGTGACCCGGCCCTTCAGGTCGTCCGCCCACAGGTCGGAGACCTGGCGTATCTCCCGCCCCAGCCTGCGGCGGTCGTACGCGATGCCGGTGATGCCGGACTGCCACGGCACCGTGAACCTGCGGCCGGGGTCGAAGGCCGGTGAGCGCAGCAGCGGGTCGAGGTACTTCGCCACACCGGGCTGGCGGGCCCGGTCCATCTCCTGCACCCAGCCGAGCCGGACGAACCGCGCGCACATCCAGTCGCTGATGACGATCAGGTCGCGGCCGGTCGACTGGTGGTTCATCAGCGCGGGGCTGATCTTTCCGAAGAACTCGTCGTTGTCGTTGATCTCCTCGACGTAGTCGACGGAGATCCCCGTGTGCTTGCCGAAGGCCGCCAGCGTGGGCCGCACGGTCGTGTCGTCGTCGTCCGTGTCGATGTACAGCGGCCAGTTCGCCCAGGTCAGCCGCTTGTCGGAGCCGGAGAGATCGGCGGCGGCCCGCTCGCCGGGAGCCACGTACGCGGCGGGCACACCACAGCCGGCGAGTCCGCCCAGCAGCGCACCGCCGCCCAGCGCGCGCAGGAGCGTCCGACGGGCGACGGGCGTGGTGCTGCGAGGCAGCGACATGGGGGACATGAGGGACAGCATGCCTGTCCCGCGCACGGCCGGACAATCGACGCTGCGTCGAGCTCGGCGACGCAGCCCCGACATCTTGTCGACCAAGGATGCCGCAGGTCGTCCCCCACGTCCGGGCCGGACGGTCACCCCCGCAGCCGGGCCGGACGGTCACCCCCGCGGCCAGGCCGGACGGTCACCCCCGCGGCCGGACCCGGCGGTCAGCAGCCCCGGCGGGCCGCCGCCGCCGGCTCCGTCGCCGCGACAGGCGGGGTGTCGGGACAGCGGGGCAGGCCGACCTCGACCACGAGACCTCCCCGGGCCCGGGTCCGGGCCAGCACCCGGCCGCCGTGCGCGGCGACCACGGCCGCCACGATGGACAGACCCAGGCCCAGCCCGTCCCGGCTGCGGACGCGCTCCGGGCCGAGTCGGCGGAAGGGCTGGAACAGGCCCTCGGCGCGGTCGGCCGGGATCACCGGACCGCTGTTCTCGATCCGCAGCCCGGCCCGGCCGGCCGCGTCCACCCCCGTCCACACGCTGACCCAACCCTCTTCGCCCGCAGGGAGGTTGTGCCGTACGGCGTTCTCGGTGAGGTTGACCACGAGCCGCTCGACGAGTTGGCGGTCACCGAGCACGGGGGCGGCCCCCAGGCGGGCCTCGACGCGCGGGCCCGACCGGGGCAGACGCTCCCGCACGATCGCCGCCAGATCGACGAACTCCCGTCGCTCCAGACCCCGTTGGCTGCGGGCCAGCGTCAACAGCGCCTCGATCAGCCGCTCCTGCTCCTGGCCGGCCGCCCGCACCCGCAGCAGCGCCGCCCGCAGGTCCGGGGCGCCGACGTCGGGGTCGGCGAGGGTCACGTCGACGATGGTCTGCTGGAGCGTGAGCGGGGTGCGCAGTTCGTGCGAGGCGTTGGCGACGAACTGCCGCTGCGCCTCGAACGCGCCCTCCAGCCGGGCCAGTACGTCGTCGAAGGTGTCCGCCACGGCCTTCAGCTCGTCGTCGGGCCCGGGTACGGCGAGCCGCTCGTGCAGGTTGTCGGCGGAGATCCGGCGGGCGGCGGCCGTCATGGTCCGCAGCGGTGCCAGTACCCGGCCGGCCATCAGCCAGCCGAGCACGAGCGAGACCAGCGCCATCACGGCGAGCGCGACCGCGCCCTCGACGAGGAGGTCGTGCAGTTGACCCTCGTGCAGGATCTCGGCGACGGCGTCGATGGTCGCCGCAGGGGTTCCCGGGGCCGACGGGTCGAAGGCCTCGCCCGAGACGCCGGGGCCCTGCACGGAGGTGACCGTCCTGGCGCCGGACTCGGAGTGGGCGGCGAGGAAGTAGACGAAGGCCAGCAGCAGCGCGCCGGCCGCCACGAACAGCGCACTGTAGAGAAGCGTCAGACGCCATCGGATACTGCGCGCGAACCACTGGGCGGAGCCGGTCATCGGATGCGGTACCCGGCCCGGTCCACCGTCTCGATCAGCGGCGGCTCCCCCAGCTTGCGGCGCAGTCTGCTGACGGTCACCTTGACGGTCTGGCTGAAGGGGTCGGCGGCCTCGTCCCAGGCCCGCTCCAGGAGTTCCTCGGTGGACACGGCCGCGCCCTGGGCGCAGAGCAGGAGTTCGAGCACGGCGAACTCCTTGGGGCTGAGCGGCAGCCGGAACCCGGCCCGGCTCGCCTCGCGCCGGGCCGGGTCGACCCGCAGTTCGCCGCGGACCAGCACCGGCGGCAGAGCGGGCTGCGCCCGGCGGGCCAACGCCCGGATCCGGGCGACCAGTTCGGCGAAGGCGAACGGCTTGGGCAGATAGTCGTCGGCGCCGAGCCCGAGCCCCGCGACCCGGTCGGCCACGGTGCCGGACGCGGTGAGCATCAGGACCCGGGCCCGTCCGCCGCCGGCCGCCAGCGTCCGGCACACCTGGTCGCCGTGGACCACGGGCAGGTCCCGGTCGAGCACGACGACGTCGTAGCCGTTGACCCCGGCACGCTCCAGGGCGGTCGAACCGTCGAGAGCGAGGTCGACCGCCATGCCCTCCCGGCGCAGCCCGGCGGCCACGGTCTCGGCGAGTTCCCGGTGGTCCTCGGCCAGCAGCACACGCATGGCGCCCAGTGTGCCGGGTCGCCGGTTACACGCGCGTAAGAGCGGCCGACCCCGGCGCGGACGACCGTCTGTGTGGAGGGCCACCGGCATGGAGGGCCACCGGCGTGGAGGGCCACCGGCATGGAGGGCCACCGGCGGGGCGACCCTCGACGCGGACAGCGGGGAACAGCCCTCGGCGCGGACAGCCCGGCGGGGGCGGCCCTCGGCGCGGACAGCCCGGCGGGGGCGGCCCTCGGCGCGGACAGCCCGGCGGGGGCGGCCCTCGGCGCGGTTGCGCCCGGCGGGGGCGGCCCTCGGCGCGGTTGCGCCCGGCGGGGGCGGCCCTCGGCGCGGTTGCGCCCGTATAAGAGCGGCCGTTCCCGTGCCGTAACCGCCCACCGGGTTCCGTAGGCCGTGGCCGCACCGGCAGCACCGCGGCCACACCCATCCATCCCACTCCAGGAGGAACCCATGCGTGCTCCGGCACCCCGGGCACAGTTGCTCACTCTGGGCGTCGCCGTCCTGTCGGCCGCCGCCCTCTGCACGGCCACCGCGTCCGCCGCGTCGGCGGCCGGCTCCCCGACGAGCGCGAAGCTCCGTACGACCACCGCGACCGCTGCGTCCGTCGCGTCCTTCGGGCACGAGCAGGGCGGGCGGACGAAGGGCGAGACCGGCCAGGGCGGCGGGACGACGGGCGGCGCGGGCCACGCCGGGGCGGGTCAGGGCGGGGCGACCGGCGGCTTCGGAGTCGCCTACCACCCCACCGCCGACGCCCCCGGCGACGTCAACGCGGCGAACAAGAAGTTCGCCGTGTGCATGCGCCGGGCCGGCCAGAAGACCTTCCCGGACATCCACGCGTCCAAGGACGCCAAGGGCCGCGTCCTGTTGCAGGTGAGGATCACCGACAAGGGCGGGACGTTCGACCCGACGTCCAAGCGCTTCCAGAAGGCGCTCAAGGCGTGCGGTCCGATCATGGCGAAGGCGGGCGTCACCTTCCCGGCCGGCGCCGAACTGCCGCCGCTTCCCGACCTGCCGGGGAAGCCGGGGAAGCCGGGGAAGCCCGGGAAGCCCACCAAGGTCACGAGCAGCGTGATCGAGGAGTCCGGTGGGCCCACGCTCGTCACGAGCGGTGTCGACGAGCACGTCTGACCGTCTCGCCAAGGGGAACGACGCGGCCCCGGACGGAAGTTCACCGTCCGGGGCCGCGCGTGTCCGGCACACAGGAGCTCGGCGGGCCGCCGGCCCGCCGTGCGTCACGCGTCCAGCGACGTCATCACGTGCTTGATGCGGGTGTAGTCGTCGAAGCCGTACCCCGACAGGTCCTTGCCGTAGCCGGACTTCTTGAAGCCGCCGTGCGGCATCTCGGCGACCAGCGGGATGTGGGTGTTGATCCACACGCAGCCGAAGTCGAGCTTCTTGGACATCCGCATGGCGCGGGAGTGGTCCTTGGTCCACACCGAGGAGGCGAGGGCGTACTCGACGCCGTTGGCCCACTCCACCGCCTGGTCCTCGTCCGTGAAGGACTGGACGGTGATGACCGGTCCGAAGACCTCGTTCTGGATGATCTCGTCGTCCTGCTTCAGGCCGGAGACGACGGTCGGGGCGTAGAAGTAACCCTTGTCACCGACCTGCTGGCCGCCCGCCTCGACCTTGGCGTGCGCGGGCAGGCGCTCGATGAAGCCCGAGACCTGCTTGAGCTGGTTGGGGTTGTTGAGCGGGCCGTACAGCACGTCCTCGTCGTCCGGCTGGCCGGTCTTGGTCTCGGCGGCGGCCTTCGCCAGCGCGGCCACGAACTCGTCGTGGATGCCCGCCTGGACGAGGACGCGGGTGGCGGCCGTACAGTCCTGGCCGGCGTTGAAGAAGCCCGCGACGGAGATGTCCTCGACGGCCTTGGCGATGTCGGTGTCCTCGAAGACCACGACCGGGGCCTTGCCGCCCAGCTCCAGGTGGACGCGCTTGACGTCCTTGGCGGCGGACTCGGCGACGGACATGCCGGCGCGTACCGAGCCGGTGATGGAGGCCATCGCCGGGGTCGGGTGCTCGACCATCGCGCGGCCGGTCTCGCGGTCGCCGCAGACGACGTTGAAGACGCCCTTGGGCAGGATCGAGCCGAGGATGTCGGCGATCAGGACGGTGGAGGCGGGGGTGGTGTCCGAGGGCTTCAGGACGACCGTGTTGCCGGCCGCGATCGCCGGGGCGAACTTCCACACGGCCATCATCATCGGGTAGTTCCAGGGCGCGACCTGGGCGCAGACGCCGACCGGCTCGCGCCGGATGATCGAGGTCATGCCGTCCATGTACTCGCCGGCCGAGCGGCCTTCGAGCATCCGCGCGGCGCCCGCGAAGAAGCGGATCTGGTCGACCATCGGCGGGATCTCCTCGGACCGGGTGAGTCCGACGGGCTTGCCCGTGTTCTCCACCTCGGCGGCGATGAGTTCCTCGGCGCGCTCCTCGAACGCGTCCGCGATCTTCAGAAGGGCCTTCTGGCGCTCGGCGGGGGTGGTGTCGCGCCAGGCGGGGAACGCCGCCGCGGCGGCCGCCATCGCGGCGTCCACGTCCGCCTGCCCGGACAGGGGCGCGGTCGCGTACGCCTCGCCCGTCGCGGGGTTGACCACCTCGGTGGTCCGTCCGTCGGCGGCGTCCCGGAACTCACCATCGATGTAGTTGCGCAGACGACGCAGCTCGGTGCTCACTGCCGGCCTCCTGTCAGGTCGAACTGTCCAATCGCTGAGACACCTACCCTAATCCGGGAGCCCACGTTTTCAACACCCCCGAGCGGGTCATCGCTGCGAAATCCGCAGACCTGGACGCCATAGACAACGAATTTCATCGGTAAAGCCTTGCGGAACGGACGAGACGTCGTGCAGAGTGAGGCCGTGGCCAGTCGAAGCGCAGACCAGAGGGACTCGCCCCGCGAGCCCAGGAACGGCACCCCCCACCTGGATGCCGTCTCCCTCGCGATCATCCAGCAGCTCCAGGAGGACGGCCGCCGGCCGTACGCCGCGATCGGCAAGGCCGTCGGCCTGTCCGAGGCGGCCGTGCGCCAGCGCGTCCAGAAGCTGCTGGACCAGGGCGTGATGCAGATCGTCGCCGTCACGGACCCGCTCACCGTGGGCTTCCGCAGGCAGGCGATGGTCGGTGTCAACGTCGAGGGCGACCTCGACCCCGTGGCCGAAGCGCTGACCGGCATGTCGGAAGTCGAGTACGTGGTGATGACCGCGGGCTCGTTCGACATCCTCGCCGAGATCGTCTGCGAGGACGACGACCACCTGCTGGACGTCATCAACAAACGCATCCGGGCCCTGCCCGGCGTGCGCTCCACCGAGAGCTTCGTCTACCTCAAGCTCAAGAAGCAGACCTACATGTGGGGAACCCGATAACCGTGAGCACCAAGGACCTCAGCCGATCCGCGTACGACCACCTGTGGATGCACTTCACCCGCATGTCCTCGTACGAGAACTCGCCCGTCCCCACGATCGTCCGTGGTGAGGGCACCTACATCTACGACGACAAGGGCAAGCGCTACCTCGACGGTCTCGCGGGTCTGTTCGTGGTCCAGGCCGGCCACGGCCGGACGGAGCTGGCCGAGGTGGCCGCCAAGCAGGCCTCCGAGCTGGCCTTCTTCCCCGTGTGGTCGTACGCCCACCCCAAGGCCGTGGAGCTGGCGGAGCGCCTCGCCCACCACGCGCCGGGCGACCTGAACAAGGTGTTCTTCACCACCGGCGGCGGTGAGGCGGTCGAGACCGCCTGGAAGCTCGCCAAGCAGTACTTCAAGCTCAAGGGCAAGCACACCAAGTACAAGGTCATCTCCCGCGCGGTCGCCTACCACGGCACCCCGCAGGGCGCCCTGTCCATCACCGGCCTGCCGGCCCTGAAGGCCCCCTTCGAGCCGCTGGTGCCGGGTGCGCACAAGGTCCCGAACACCAACATCTACCGCGCCCCGATCCACGGCGACGACCCCGAGGCCTTCGGCCGCTGGGCCGCCGACCAGATCGAGCAGCAGATCCTCTTCGAGGGCCCCGACACCGTCGCCGCGGTCTTCCTGGAGCCGGTGCAGAACGCGGGCGGCTGCTTCCCGCCCCCGCCCGGCTACTTCCAGCGCGTCCGCGAGATCTGCGACCAGTACGACGTGCTGCTCGTCTCGGACGAGGTCATCTGCGCCTTCGGCCGGCTCGGCACGACGTTCGCCTGTGACAAGTTCGGCTACGTCCCGGACATGATCACCTGCGCCAAGGGCATGACCTCGGGCTACTCCCCGATCGGCGCCTGCATCGTCTCCGACCGGATCGCCGAGCCGTTCTACAAGGGCGACAACACCTTCCTGCACGGCTACACCTTCGGCGGCCACCCGGTGTCCGCGGCCGTGGGTCTGGCCAACCTCGACCTGTTCGAGCGCGAGGGCCTCAACCAGCACGTGCTGGACAACGAGGGCAACTTCCTCAAGACCCTCCAGAAGCTGCACGACCTGCCGATCGTCGGCGACGTCCGCGGCAACGGCTTCTTCTACGGCATCGAGCTGGTCAAGGACAAGGCGACGAAGGAGTCCTTCAACGCCGAGGAGACCGAGCGCGTCCTGTACGGCTTCCTGTCGAAGGCGCTGTTCGAGAACGGCCTGTACTGCCGTGCCGACGACCGCGGCGACCCGGTCATCCAGCTCGCCCCGCCGCTGATCTCCAACCAGGAGACCTTCGACGAGATCGAGCAGATCCTGCGCGCGACGCTGACGGAGGCGTGGACCAAGCTCTGACCTCGCGTCCCACCCCTCGCGTCGATCACCCCCCGGGGTGATCGGCACCGGCCCCGGTATCGACCGTTCGAGTGAGAAACGGCGACCCGGGGCCGCGTGCTGTCCGGCCTCCCGCCGTCGCCTGCCTAGCGTGCCAGTGACCGATCGGCCCTGCCTTCGTTCCCCCGGACGGGGGAACGGCACGGGAATTACGGATCTGAACCGAGGTGTACGCCCATGGAGGCCCCGCCGGACAACGACGTGCTCTGGGCACGCTCCCTGCACTTCACGCACGACGACGGCTCGCCCGCGCTCGCCGGGGTCTCGCTCGGCGTCCGGGAGGGCGAGATCCTCGCCGTCAGCGGCCCGCGCGGCAGTGGCAAGACCACCCTGCTGCGCTGTCTGTCCGGACTGGTGCGGGCCCGGCGCGGCGAGGTGTGGTTCAACAGCGTCCCCGTGCACACCATGGGCCCCGTCTCCCGGGAACGCCTGCGCCGGGACCGCTTCGGCTGGATCGACCCGGCACCGGTGCTCGTACCCGAGCTGAACGTCTGGGAGAACGCGGCACTGCCCCTGATGCTGCGCGGCACCAGCCGCCGCCGGGCCAAGGTGGCCGCGCTGGAGTGGCTGGAGCGCCTCGACATCGGCGACACCGCGCGCAGGCGCCCGCACCAACTGCGTCAGGCCGAACGTCAGCGGGTCTCGATCGCCCGGGCCCTCGCGCCCGCCCCGACGGTCCTGTTCGCGGACGAGCCGACGGCCCCCCTGCACCGCGCCGACCGCGCCCACGTCCTGCGCACCCTCACCACGGCGGCCCGCTCGCACGGCATCACGGTCGTCCTCGCCACGCACGACGCGGAGACCGCGGCCCTGGCCGACCGCAAGGTGTCCCTGCTCGACGGGCGGCGCGTGCACACCCTGCACCTGCCGCCGGTCGCCGAGGCCGAGACGGAAGGCCGGGCCGCGTGCTCGCTCTCCGCCTGAGCCGCCTCGCCCACCCGGCCGTCCAACTGCGCCGCCTGCTGGTGGCGGCCGCCTCGGCCGGCACCGGCTTCCTGCTGCTGGGCAGCCTCGGCTACGCGATGGGCCACCCGGACACCCCCGCCGGCACGCTCCTGCTGCGCCTGGCCTGGTGCGCGGTGCCGCTGGCCGCCACGGTCCAGCTCGCGGTGGCCGTCGCCCGCACCGACCCGGCCACCCGGCCCCGGCCCGGCCTCGCGGCGATCGGGCTCGGACCGGCCCGGCTGATGGCGATCTCGGCGACGACGACGGCCCTGTCCTGCGCCCTCGGCTCGACGGTGGCGCTGTTCTTCTTCCTCCATCTGCGCGGCGATCTCACGGGCATGCCGTTCGACGGCGCGGCGGCACAGTTCCTGGCGGCCGGCACCCCGCTCCCCCTGGCGGGCGCCCTGACCCTGCTGGCCGTGCTGCCCGCCGTCGCCTCGGCGGCCGCGGCCCTCGCGCTGCGCCCGCGCGAGCCGCGGCACCTGCCGGCCCGGGGGTACGGCCGCTTCGGCGCGTCCGGCCCGACGGGCGCGCGCGAGACGTTCGGGACGTACGCCAGATTCGGCGCCCGGCTGCGGACGACCGCGTCCGGCACCTCCGCCGCGGGGGGCACGGGTACGGACGAGGCCCCGGGGCCCGGACAGGTTCCGGTCCTCCAGCCGCGCCGGTCCGCGGGCGGCCACGCCGCCGAGGCGGTACGGCCGGGTCCGCACGGCACGGCGACACTGCCCGACGGCCCTGTGACACTGCCCGACGGTACGGACGGTCTCTGGTCCACGGCGGACGACGCCCCGCCCGCCCGGGCCGCGACGAACGGCACCCGGCAGGCCCCGGCTGCCCCCGACGGCACCGCGCACGCCGGTGCGGCCGAGGGCGCCTCCCAGGCCGTCGAGACGCTCGAGGAGAACGGCACCTGGCACCCCGCGGACCACCCGTCCGACCCCGACCCGCAGCGCCCCCCGGCCCCCCGCCCGGCCCCCGGCGCGCTGCCCTGGGGCGTGGCCGTCCTCGCCGCGGGCCTGGCCGTGGAGGCCTACGCGAGCCGGTCCACCGCCGCCGGGCCACGGCTGCCCGCCGGTCTGGCCACCGGCCCCGCCGGCGTCCTGGCCGGCTGGCTGCTCACCGCCCTCGGTCTCGCGCTGGCCGGCCCCGGCCTCACCCACCTGTGCGGAGTGCTGCTCCAGGCGGGCCGGCCCGGCGCCCTGCGGCTGCTGGCGGGCCGGGTCCTGATGGCCGAGGCCGCCCGCATCGGCCGCCCGCTCGGCGTGGTCTGCGCCGTGCTGTCGGCGACGTACGCCGCCACGACGCTGAGCGACTCCGGCGGCGCGTCCTTCGGCCCGCTCACCACCCTGGGCGCCGCGCTGGTGCTGGGCTGCACGGTGACGACGCTGCTCACCGCGGCCGTCGAGGCCAGACAGGTCCGCTCCGACACCACCGCCGCCCTGCTGCGCCTGGGCGCCCCGAGCACCATGCTGCGCAGCGCGGCCGCGCTGCGGGCCGGCGCGCTCGTGGCCCTGTTCGGCCCGCTCACCCTGATCGTGGCGGAGCTGGCGGCCCTTCCGCTGGCCCACCGATGAGTTTCACCGCGGTCCCCGGTCTCCACATCGCATCTCGGCGAAAGCCCGACGCACGAGCCGACCGACATCTCAGGGGAGACCTCGCATGTACCAGCAGATGATCTTCGTGAACCTGCCCGTGAACGACCTCGACGCCTCGAAGAAGTTCTTCACCGACCTCGGTTACATCATCAACCCGCAGTTCAGCGACGAGAACGCGGCGTCCGTGGTGATCAGCGACACCATCGTGGCGATGCTGCTGACGAAGTCGTTCTACGCCACCTTCACCGACAAGGAGATCGCGGACGCCACGAAGACCAGCGAGGTGCTCGTGGCCCTGAGCGCCCCGAGCCGCGAGAAGGTCGACGAACTGGTCGACCGGGCACTGGCGGCTGGAGGCACGACCAGCGGCCGGACGCAGGACCACGGCTTCATGTACGGCCGCGCCTTCGACGACCTCGACGGGCACACCTGGGAAGTCGTCTGGATGGACCCGGCGGCCGTCCAGGGCTGACCGCCCGGCCGAACGGCCCTCCTAGCATGGGCGGGTGAATCCGACACCCGCCCTGCCGGGCCAGCCCGTCGACGGCCTCCGCGACCTCGAGATAGAGACCCTGGACGAGTTCGACGAGGTCCTCGCCACGCTCGACGCCCCGTCCCTCCCCCGAACTCCCGGCGCCGCCGGGACCGGAGGGCCCCATCTGCGCGTCCAGGCCGTCGACCTGACGGGCCGTACGGACGCCCTGCTCACCCTGGACGCCGCCGGCGCCGTCTTCCTCGGCTGCCCGATGGCCCCGGAGGCGGCCGCGCACCTGCGCGCCTCCGGCGCCCTGGTGTTCCCGCCCGTGCCGGGCCTGCCCTTCGACCCGTACCGCGGCTTCGTCTACACGCCCGACGAACTGTTCGCCTCCCTCGACCAGGGCTACGAGGCGACCCCGGACGCCCTGACGTACGGCTGGTTCCAGCGGACGAAGGCGAACGGCGACGTCTTCGCCTCCATGCTGCGCTCGATCCACGACGACGCCGTCTCCGACGCCCTCGACGAACTCCTCGTCGGCAAGCGGGTGGTGGGCGTCATGGGCGGGCACGCCATGGCACGCGGCACCGAGGAGTACGCGGGCGCCGCCCGGCTCGGCCGGGAACTGGCCCGCGCGGGGTTCACGGTGGCCACCGGCGGCGGCCCCGGCGCGATGGAGGCCGCCAACCTCGGCGCGTACGCCGCCCCGTTCGACGACGGCATGCTCACCGAGGCGCTCCGCGTCCTCGCCAAGGCGCCCTCGTTCAGGCCGTCCGTCGGCGACTGGGCGGGGGCCGCCTTCGAGGTGCGCGAGCGCTGGCCGGACGGCGGGTCCTCGGTCGGCGTCCCGACCTGGTTCTACGGCCACGAGCCGCCCAACGCCTTCGCCTCGCACATCGCGAAGTACTTCGCCAACGCCCTGCGCGAGGACGGGCTTCTGGCCCGCTCCACCGCGGGCGTGGTGTTCCTGCCGGGCGCCGCCGGGACCGTACAGGAGATCTTCGACAACGCGACGCCGAACCACTACGAATCGCGCGGCGAGCCCACCCCGATGGTGCTCGTGAACCGCAAGCACTGGACGGAGGAACTGCCCGCGTGGCCGCTCCTCCAGGCGCTCGCGCGGGGGCGCTCGATGGAGGCCCGAATAGCCCTGGTTGACCGGATCGAGCAGGCTCCTGACGTGCTGAAACATCTTTGACAGCAACGAATGGGTAAAGTCGACGGCGCGCGGGCGCATACGCATTGACACTGCTTACGCGACACTTATAGACCTGTGATTCTCCTGGGAGTTCTGAGACTGTCCCGGGACTCACCTCATCTCCGCCACAGCCCCCCGCAGTTGTGCATCCCCCGAAGGGCAACCGTGTCCATATCTCGTCGCACCGCACGTCGTTCCGTGCGCATCCTCGGCGTCGCCTCCGCCTCGGCCGCCCTCGCGCTCGGCGTCGCGGGCAACGCCCTCGCCTGCAGCATCACCGAGTTCACCGACGCCAAGGCCACCTGTGAAGGCGACCAGGGCGTCATCACCGTGGTCGACCACGACTCCTCCAGCACCCGACCCACTGTCTCCGTGTTCCTCGAGAACAACGGCGCGGACGCGCAGAAGGTCGGCGAGAAGGCGGACGTCCAGGGCTCCAAGGACGGCGTCACCCTCTCCTTCCCGGTGGACCTGCAGCCGAACGCCACCTACCGCATCCTCGTCATGGCCGGTGACAAGAAGATCGGCGAGAAGACCGTGACCGCGCCGGCCACCGCCTGCAAGACCGAGGACACCACGACGCCGTCGACCCCGTCGACCCCGTCGTCCCCGGCCGAGTCGACGACCGCCCCGGCCGACGACGAGTCCGAGAGCGCGTCCCCCGCCCCGTCCGCGACCGAGTCGGAGACCGCCGCTGCCGCCCAGGGCAACGCGCCGTCCGCCGCCGAGGTCGGTGAGTCCAACCTCGCCGAGACCGGTGCGAACTCCAACACCGGCATGATCGCCGGCATCGCGGGCGCCCTCGTGGTCGTCGGTGGCGGTGCCGTGTTCTTCGGCATGCGCCGCCGTGGGGCGAGCAGCAAGAGCTGACCCCGCAGCACACGTACACACCAGTGGCCCGTCCCGCACCGGGGCGGGCCACCGGCATGTCGGCGCGAAGCCGACGCTCAGTCGAGCACCACGACGTCCGAGGAGTCGAACCGCACTCCGACCGTGTCACCGGTCTCCGGCGCCGTCCGCAGCGCGCAGGCCGCCTCCAGGCGGGGCGCGTCCCGGGGCTGGAGATGAACGGCGACATGGGTGCCCTTGAAGGTGCGGGCGGTCACCGTGCAGGGCAGGCCCTCGTCCGCCGGCACCAGCCGTACGCCGGCCGGGCGCACGAGCAGCGTGCGCGTCCCCTGTGGGGCGCCCTCGCCCACCGCGACCTTGCCCCAGGGGGTGTCCGCGGCCTCCCCGGCGACGGTCGCCTCCACCACGTTGTCGAAGCCGAGGAAGCGGGCCACGAACGCGTCCGCGGGTCGCTGCCACACCTCCAGCGGGGTACCGGACTGGGCGATCCGCCCGTCCCGCATCACCACGACCCGGTCGGCCAGCGCGAACGCCTCGCTCTGATCGTGGGTGACCGCCAGCACCGTCGTGCCCAACTGCCCGAACAACTGGCGCAGTTCGACCACCAGCCGCTCGCGCAGCGAACGGTCGAGCTGCCCCAGCGGCTCGTCCAGCATCAGCAGCCGCGGCCGGGGCGCGAGCGCCCGCGCGAGCGCCACCCGCTGCTGCTCACCGCCCGACAGCGCGGCGACAGCCCGGCGCGCGGCCCCCGGCAGTCCGACCAGGTCGAGCAACTCCCCCACCCGGGCGCTCTGCTCGGCACGCGACGCGCCGCGCATGCGCAGTCCGAACGCCACGTTGCCGCCCACGTCCCGCTGCGGGAAGAGCTGGTGGTCCTGGAACATCAGGCCCACCTCCCGCCGGTGCGCGGGCACCCCGGTCTGGTCACGCCCGTCCAGCACCACCCGTCCGCCGTCAAGGGGTTGCAGCCCGGCCACCGCCCGCAGCAGCGTCGACTTGCCGCTGCCGCTCGGCCCGAGCACACACACGACCTGGTGCTCGGCGACGTCCAGGTCGACGGCGTCGAGCACCGCCTGACCGCCGAACCGCACGGTCGCCCCCGCGAGAGACAGCAACATCAGAACTCCCCCGTCCGATCCGCGCTCCGCAGCCCCTCCAGCATCAGCAGGGACACCGCGCACACCACCATCAGAATCGTCGAAAGGGCCATCGCCTGGCCGTAGTTGAGCTCACCGGCGCGGCCCAGCAGCTTGGCCACCGCGACCGGCAGGGTCGGGTTGTCGGGCCGCGCGATGAACACCGTCGCCCCGAACTCGCCCAGCGACACCGCGAAGGCGAACCCGGCCGCGATCAGCAGCGCCCGCCGCACCAGCGGCAGGTCGACCTCGCGCCAGACCCGCCACGGCGACGCCCCGAGCACCGCCGCCGCCTCCCGCAGCCGCCCGTCCACCGCCCGCAGCACGGGCAGCATGGTCCGTACGACGAAGGGCACACCCACCAGGGCCTGCGCGAGCGGTACCAGGATCCAGGAGGCCCGCAGGTCCAGCGGCGGCTCGTCGAGCGCGATCAGGAACCCGAAGCCGACCGTCACCGCGGACACCCCGAGCGGCAGCATCAGCAGCGCGTCGAAGCCGCGTACGAACCGCCCGGTGTCCCGCCGGGTGAGGGCCGCCGCGGCGAGCCCGCCGATCAGCACCGCGATGGCGGTGGCGGCGAGCGCGTACGTCAGGGAGTTGCCGACGGCGTCGATCGGCGGCACCAGGAAGACACCCGAGTCAGCCGAGGTCAGCGCCCGGTAATAACCGAAGTCGGGCGCGTCCAGCGACCGCTGCACCAGGACCGCCAGCGGCAGCAGGATCAGCACGGCGACCGTGCCGAGGACACCGGCCAGCAGCGCCCACTGCCCGGCCCCGCGCGGCCGTCGAGCCGTGCGGGCCGGGTCCACCAGCCGCAGCGCGCTCTCCGAGCGCCGTACGGTCCGGGCGTGCACGGCGAGGATCGCGCCCACCGCCGCGAACTGGACGAGGGTGAGCACGGCGGCCGTGGCCAGGTCGAAGATCTCGGAGGTCTGCCGGTAGATCTCGACCTCGAGGGTGGAGAAGGTGGGGCCGCCCAGGATCTGCACCACGCCGAAGGAGGTGAAGGTGAACAGGAAGACCATGAGCGTGGCGGCGGCCACGGCGGGCCCGAGCGCCGGCAGCGTGACGGTGCGCCAGGCCCGCAGCCGGGAGGCGCCCAGCATCCGCGCCGCCTCCTCCTGCCGCGGGTCCAGCTGCGCCCACAGGCCGCCGACCGTACGGACGACGACCGCGTAGTTGAAGAAGACGTGCGCGAGCAGGATCGCCCACACGGTGGTGTCCAGCCGTACGCCCCACAGCTCGTCGAGCAGCCCGCCGCGCCCGACCAGTGCCAGGAACGCCGTACCGACGACGACCGTCGGCAGCACGAAGGGCACGGTCACCACCGCCCGGAGCACCCGCTTGCCCGGGAAGTCGAGCCGGGCGAAAACGTACGCGCCCGGGAGCGCGACGAGCAGGGTGAGCGCGGTGGAGGCGAGCGCCTGCCAGACGGTGAACCAGAGCACGTGCCGGATGTCGGACTGCGCGAGCACGTCCGTGATCCGCCCGAGGTGCCAGGCGCCGTCGGACTTCAGCCCGCGCGCCGTGATCGCGGCGACCGGCCAGGCGAAGAACACGCCGAAGAACGCGACGGGCAGGGCCATGAGCCCGAACCGCGCCGCGTTCCCCTTCCGGCTCCCGCGGGGGGCTACTTCAGTACGAGCGAGGTCCACGACTTGACCCACTGGTCACGGTTGGCCGCGATCTTCTCGGGGGCCACGGTCTCGGGGTCCTTGGCCGCGGGACCGTACTGGGTGAACTCGGCGGGCACCTTCGCTCCGGTGACCACGGGGTAGACGAACATGTTCAGCGGCATGTCCTCCTGGAACTCCTTGGAGACCAGGAAGTCGATGAGCGCCTTGCCGCCCTCGGTGTTCTTCGCGTTGCTCAGCAGCCCGGCGAACTCGATCTGCCGGAAGCAGGTGCCCTCGACCACTCCGGTGGGCGCGGTGGTGGGCCTGGGGTCGGCGTAGATCACCTCGGCGGGCGGCGAGGAGGCGTACGACACGACGAGCGGCCGGTCGCCCTTGGCCTTCTTGCCGCCGGCGGAACCGGAGAACTCCTCGTTGTAGGCCTGCTCCCAGCCGTCGACCACCTTCACGCCGTTGTCCTTGAGCTTCTTCCAGTAGCCCTCCCATCCGGAGGCGTCGCCATCGCCGTACTTCGCGGCGGTGCCGAGCAGGAAGCCCAGGCCCGGCGAGGAGGTGGCGGCGTTCTCGGTGACGAGGAGGTTCTTGTAGGCGGGCTCGGCCAGGTCGTCGAAGGAGGCCGGCGGGGTCAGCTTGTGCGCGCTGAACCAGGCCTTGTCGTAGTTGACGCAGATGTCGCCGTAGTCGATCGGCGTGACCCGGTGCTTGCCCTGGTCGAGCTGGTAGGCGGCGCCGACCTGGTCCAGCCCCTTGGCCCGGTACGACTGGAACAGTCCGTTGTCGAGGGCCCGGGACAGCAGCGTGTTGTCGACGCCGAAGAAGACGTCGCCCTGCGGGTTGTCCTTGGTGAGGATGGCCTTGTTGACGGCCTGGCCCGCGTCCCCGTCCTCCAGGACCCTGACCTTGTACCCGGACCGCTTCTCGAAGTCCGCGAGCACGTTCTTGGAGACGGCCCACGAGTCGTGGCTGACGAGGGTGACGGTCTTGGAACCGCCGGAACCGCCGGAACCCGCGCCGCCCTTGTCGCCGGACGAGCCGCAGGCGGACAGCGTGACCAGGCCGAGCCCGATCGCCGCGGCCACGAACGTCTTGGTGTGCACTTGATTTCCTCCTGGGGGTGACCAGGAAGAGACGCGGCCCTGCCCGGGGCCGTCGGACGGATCCGCCGGCTCCCGGGCAGGGCGCAACAGCTCGAGTGAAGACCGAACTTCCTACCCAGAATGACCTGGGCGAGGTTCAGAGGGTCTGCGGCCCGATTGCCGCACTCTCAGCGCTGTGGCGCTCCCCTGTCGGAATATGAAGATGTGTACGGCGTCAGACTACCGTCCGCCGAATCGCCACCCTATGGCTACCGCCCGGTACTGACGGCTACCGGTGGGTGGGATCAGCGCTCCGTGGCGGCCAGCTGCCCGCACGCCCCGTCGATCTCCTGGCCGCGGGTGTCCCGGACCGTGACGGGCACGCCGTGGGCCGCGATGGCCTCGACGAACGCCTTCTCGTCCTCGGGCCGGGAGGCGGTCCACTTGGAGCCGGGCGTCGGGTTCAGCGGGATGAGGTTGACGTGCACGGGCTTGCCCCGCAGCAGGCGTCCCAGCCGGTCACCGCGCCAGGCCTGGTCGTTGATGTCCCGGATCAGCGCGTACTCGATGGACAGCCGGCGGCCGGACTTCTCGACGTACTCGAAGCCGGCGTCGAGGACCTCGCGCACCTTCCACCGCGTGTTCACGGGGACCAGGGTGTCGCGCAGCTCGTCGTCGGGCGCGTGCAGGGAGATCGCCAGACGGCACTTGAAGCCCTCGTCGGCGAACCGGTGGATGGCGGGCACGAGACCGACGGTCGACACGGTGATACCGCGCTGCGACAGCCCGAGTCCGTCCGGCGCGGGGTCGGTGAGCGCCCGGATGGCTCCCACCACCCGCTTGTAGTTGGCGAGCGGCTCGCCCATGCCCATGAAGACGATGTTGGACAGCCGGGCCGGTCCGCCGGGCACCTCACCGTCCCGCAGGGCCCGCATCCCGTCCACGATCTGGTGCACGATCTCGGCGGTCGACAGGTTCCGGTCCAGCCCCGCCTGCCCGGTCGCGCAGAACGGGCAGTTCATCCCGCAGCCCGCCTGCGAGCTGATGCACATGGTCACCCGGTCCGGGTAGCGCATGAGCACCGACTCGACGAGCGTCCCGTCGAACAGCCGCCACAGCGTCTTGCGCGTGGTGCCCGCGTCGGTGGACAGATGCCGTACGACCGTCATCAGCTCGGGAAGCAGCGCCTCCTGGAGCTTGCCGCGCGAACCGGCGGGGATGTCGGTCCACTCCGCCGGGTCGTGCGCGTACCGCGCGAAGTAGTGCTGCGAGAGCTGCTTGGCACGAAACGGCTTCTCCCCGATCTCGGCCACGGCGTCCTTGCGCTCGGCGGGCGTGAGATCGGCAAGATGCCGCGGCGGCTTCTTGGCTCCACGGGGGGCGACGAAAGTGAGTTCTCCGGGTGCAGGCATAACACCTTCAGTGTGGCAGATCATCGGCGGGTCCCCAGGCCAGAGCGGGGTGGGGGTGGTCACCCCTGGGCGGTCTCTGTCAGCTTCTGTCGACCTTTCACGGCCCAGAGACGGCCCAGGAATGATCTTGCGCGAGGCCTCTGACCGGCCATGAACGGTGGCAGGGAAGAGTCGAGGGCGGTCGCGGGGCATCAACACCCGCGACCGCCCCCGCCTCCACCGGCGATCAACGATTGATCGGAATCTCGTAGACGATCTCGCAGTGAGCGACGGGCACGACGATGTCCGCCGTCTCGACGGGCCGTCCGTCGTCGCTGTAGTACGTCCGCCGGATGTGCGTGACGAGCGCGGCCTTCTGGATGCCGAGCAGCGACGCCTCCTCGGCAGTCGCCGTCCGCGGCTCGGGCTGCTCAACGGCATGGCTGACGGTGACCCCGATGGCAGCCATCCGGTTCACGACACCGGCTCCGGCGTGCGGTCCTCCCTCGGGGAGGACGACGAGAGTGCCGGCCGTGAGGTCGTACGGCTCCCAGCTCGTCGACAGCTGCACGGGCCTGCCGTCGGCCAGGAACTCGTAAGCAGTCCGGACGCACATCTCACCCTCGGCGATCCCGAGCCGCGCGGCGATGTCGGCGGGCGCCGGCACCTTGGCGTCGGTCCGACTCTCCCAGTCCCCCGCCCTGCCGATGTCCCGCATGTCGGCCCGGAACGGCGACCCGTCGCGCCGCTCCCGCGCCGCCGACCGGACCACCCGCACCCGCTGCCGGGGCTCGGCGACGTATGTAACTCAACGTGATCGCTGGTGACGGAGGCTGCCCTGTGCCCGCTTCGGGAGTTGGCGCGGCGGCCATCGCCGCCCGGCTGTCCGCTCTCGGGCTTCCCACACAAGTGGAGGAACACGGGAGTCACACGACGGTCGAGGCGGAGATACCGGAATCGCTCTCCGCCGAGTCATGGCGGGAGGTCCTGGACGTGGTGGCCGACGCAGACCGGTTCGGCCTCCTCGCCACCAGCCTGAACGGCCGCACTCTCTGGGCGGCCGTACGCAAAACGGTCCCCACGACGGGCGATGTCGGGGGACCGAGCTATCAGCGATAGGAGTCGACCGTTCACCTGCGGTGACGCCCCGCGGGCGTGAAAATCGGTATAGGGGCTGTCCGCCGACGCCGCTTGATGTTTGGGCTGTGAGCCCGCATAGGAGTCTGGTGAGGGAGCCGTCAGAGGGGCCGCACACTGTCGTCTCGAGCACGCCGATCAGCTTCTCCGCTACCCCTTTGGCTTCCCGGGCAGCCCCTGCCTGCACCAGCACACCAGGGGGTATGTCATGGAGGAGTTGGGAGAAGACCACGACGACGGGACGGTCGCCAGGGTTGCGGCGATCGACATCGCGAAGGCGACCGGGATGGTCTGCCTTCGCGTCCCGCACGACACCATCGAAGGCCGACGTGTTCAGAAGGTCTGGACCGTCGCCTCGACCACGAACACGATCCTCGAACTCGGCGATCGGCTTCTGTGCCAGGGCGTCGAGCGGGTGGTCATGGAAGCGACGGGATCGTACTGGCGCCCGTTCTTCTATCTGCTGGAGGCCCGCGGTCTGGACTGCTGGCTCGTCAACGCCCGTGACGTGAAGAACGTCCCCGGGCGCCCGAAGACGGACAAGCTGGACGCGGTCTGGCTGGCCAAGCTCGCCGAACGCGGCATGGTCCGCGCCTCATTCGTGCCACCGAAGCCGGTGCGACATCTGCGGGACTACACCCGCACCCGCACCGTGTTCGTCCAGGAACGCACCCGGCACAAGCACCGCGTCGACAAGGCCCTGCAGGACGCGCAGATCAAACTGTCCGACGTCGTCTCGAACCTGTTCGGCATGTCCGGGCGAGCCATGCTCGACGCGATGGTCGCCAAAGAACGCAACCCGCGCATCCTGGCCGACCTCGCCAAGGGCAGCATGGTCAAGAAGAAGCCTGCCCTCATCGAGGCCCTGACCGGACAGTTCGAAGACCACCACGCCCGTCTGCTGCGGGTGCTGCTGTCCACCGTCGACCACCTCACCGCACGGATCGACGAACTCGACCAGCTGATCGCCTGGACGCTGGAGGAGATCACCACCTCGCCAGGAGGCACAGGCACCGGGGACGAGGCCGCCGCGGTCAGTGCTCGGATTCTGGTCGAGAAGCTGGACGTCGTCCCCGGGATCGGGCCGGCCACCGCGCAGATCATCCTCGCCGAGATCGGCGCGGACATGAGCCGCTTCCCCACCCCTGAACACCTGGTGTCCTGGGCCAAGCTGTGCCCTCGCACGATCCAGTCCGGGGCGAAGAACACCGCGGGGCCGGCCGGGAAAGGCAACCCCTGGCTCAAGGGCGCTCTCGGTGAGGCCGCCAACGCCGCTGCCCGCACCGACACCTTCTTCGGCGCTCGCTACCGACGTATCGTCAAACGCCGCGGCCATGCCAAAGCCCTGGTCGCCGTCGCCCGTTCGATACTCGCCATCGCCTGGCACCTGATCAACGACCCGGACGCCTCCTACCAGGAGCTCGGTGCCGACTGGCACCGCCGTCACCTCGATCCCGCCCGCAAGACCCGCGATCTCGTCCGCCAACTTCAGACCCTCGGCCACCAGGTCGTGCTCAGCCCGGCATCAGCCTGACCGTCCCATCTCACCGCCATCCGGTCCGCAAGCGGCCCGGATGCTGCCGCCTGCCCTCCCGCACGTCGATTTTCCGATCAGCTTCCTGGACGCCATGGGCCGCGTCTGCTCGGCTCTGCCTGGGTCGACGGCGGACGGGACGGGAGCTCCCCGCGCACGCCACCACGGGCCCGCGGTCGGCTACGGCACCCCCTCCATCCCCCGGTTGACGGTGACGCGCTGCCGAACAGCCGGTTCCGGGAATTCACCGTGTCCGCCGGGCTCGCACGTCCGTACCGGTTGGCGTCACCACCCCGCTGGTGTCGCTCTCCGGCCGGTCCTGACGGGGCGTCATGCAGTTGTCTGATTGTGATCCCACCAGGGCGGACTCGGGTCTCGTTGATCGACTAGCGTCTACCCCGCGAGCGGCCGACGGCATCCGGCCGCAGCCATCGGCTCCACAGAACAGCGGCATGTCTTGCCGCCGGAGCGCCGCAGGGCGGCAGCAACACCACATCAACGAGGGGGAGACGTGGGGGCATCGACCCGAACGCCGACTGATCCACTGAACGGAGACCGTCGCCACAGACGTGGAGCAGGCATCGTCGCCCGTGCGGCAGCCACGGCTCTGGCGGTCGTGGGGACGACCGTCCCGCTCGCCGTGGGGGCACCGCCCGTGTGGGCCGCGCAGGAGGCGACCGCGGCGGACTCGTCCCAGGAGGTCGTGATCCCGCCGCTCGCCGACCGGGCCACACCCCGTGTGGACACCCCGCTGGCGGTGGGCACCACCGGTTTCCTGCACCAGCAGGAAGGCCGGGACGGCTACACCTGGACCGACTTCGCGAGCGGCACCTCGACCCGAGTTCCCGGCCTGCAGACTCTCCCGGCCGAAGCGCTCGTACGTCCCGTCGGCGTCGGCGGCGACCTGCTCGCCGTCTCGCCGAGCCCGGCCCGGGGCACCGGCTGGTACTCCCTGCTCGATCCGCACACCGGTGAGCGCCGGGAAGCGCAACTCCCGGCCGGCTACACGTTCCGGGGGACCGTCGCCGGCAAGGTGCTGGCCCTGGAGTCCGCGACCAGCACCACCAGCTCTGCCGGCGTGCTCCTCGACACCGGCGCCGACCCCGCGGAGCCGCTGGGCATCACGGGCCTGCCCGCAGGCGGGCAGCTGAGCAGTCTCTCCCTGCAGCAGGGCGCCACGGACGACCACGGCGCGGTGATCTCCTTCCGGCTGGGCGGCGCGTACCGCTACGGCCTGCTGGACCCCGCGACCGCCGTGATCACCCCTCTTCCCGAGGCGATGAGCGGCGAGGGCCTGCGCATCCTGTTGAGCGCCGACCGCGTCGCCTGGTGGAAGCCCGGCTACAGCGGACTGCGCCGGCTGCCCCGCGGTGACGTCTCCTCCGGGACGCAGGAGTCCCCGCTCCCCGGCGACGAGGCCCCCGTGGCCCTCCTCGGCGGCACCCTCCTGACCTCGGCCCCTGACACCACCTCGGGCACCACCCTCGGCCGGCGGCTGACGGCCCGGCCGCTCGACGGCGGGGAGCCGAGCACCGTACTCGACCACATCGCGGTCGTGTCGGACGCCGTACCGCAGGCGGCGGACGGGAGCGCCCTGCTGGTCGGCGGCTCCGGCACCGGCGACTGGGCGGTGCACCGCTTCACCGAAGGCCCCGCCGGGACACCGGCGCACGAGGTGGTCCAGCCGCTGCCCCCCGTGCGCGCCAAGGTCCTGGGACTGAACCTGTACCGGGGCACCCTGGGCCGGGTGGACGGCATCGAGGGGAAGCTCTCCATCCACCAGCAGGACGTCGGAATCGGGCCGGTCCCCGTCGCGGGAGCGGCCAGGCCCCTGCCCGCGGACCTGCCCTCCACCGCCGTGCGCTGCGCGACGGGTGAGGACTGCGTACGGCTCGTGGAGGGCAACGGGTACGGGCTGTCCTTCCTGTCCGAGACAGGCGGGCGGACGTACCTGGAGACCCGCGCGAACGCCTACACCTCGCGTGTGCGGATGCCGCTGCCCGGCAGTGGAGGCGAGATCAGGGACGCGTCCTCGTCGTACGTGGTGGTGGACGGCGGATCCCCGAGGACCCAGTACCTGATCGACCCGCGCTACAGCAAGGTGATCCGCAGCCGCCCGGTGCAGGCCGCGGCGCTCTGGTACTCCACCCTGTGGAGCGCGACACCCGGTAGCCCCGGCACGCTGACCGCGGAGCAGTTGACCTCGGTCGCCACCACTCCCGGCAAGCCCGTCCGCACCGTGCGGACCGGTGCCGCCTGCGTTCCCACCGAGCTCCAGGCGACGGCGCGCTGGCTCTACTGGTCCTGCGGTGCCGACATGCAGGCCGGGGTGTACGACCTGACGAACAACCGTGGCTTCGCGGTGCCGTCGGGCCCCGCCATGCTCGGCGACGGCTACGTGGTCCGGCACGACCGGGCGGCGGGCGAGCTCAAACTGACGGACTTCCACTCCGGCAGCCCCCTCACGGAGCGCACCTTCGCCGCCCTCCCGGCCGGAACGCTCGCGGACGACCGCAGGATCACCTGGACCGTGGACAAGTACGGCGGCCACGTCGCCTACCTGGACGCCGACCGCCGCGTACACGTGACGGCGGACGGCGTACCGGACTCCGCCCCGGTCGTCGGCGAGCAGTACGTCTCCGACGCCGTCGCGCCGCGGACCACCTCGTCGTACGACTCGATCTGGACGGCCTCGGTGCTGCTGAGCCGCCCCGTGGACTCCTGGGAACTGGACATCGTCCAGAAGATCACCGGGCGCCGGGTGGCCGTGCTGCGGGGCGGGGCCGTACGCGGTACCGACGGCGTCCAGGCCTCGTGGAACGGCCGTGAGTCGAACGGCGCTCTCACCCGGAGCGGTGTCTACACCTGGCAGCTGACCGCCACGTCCGGCGGCGGAACCGTGCCGGTGCGGGTGGGCGGCGGCGACTTCCAGGTGCTGTGCGGCGTCCTGCCGACCCACGTCTACGACTGCGACGGGTTCCCCGACCTGGTGGCGGTCCGCAAGGACGGCAGGACCGACTCCTGGGAGGGCCATTCCAAGGGGTACTTCTACAACCGCAGCTACACCGCGGACTGGCCGACCTCTTCCACCCTGGTACCGGCCGGCGACCTCAACGGCGACGGGAACGCCGACATGCTGGTCCGCAACTCCACCGGCGAACTGCGCGCGTACTGGGGCATCGGCCAGGTGTACTTCGCCCGGGACACCAACAAGTCCGCTCTCATCGGCAAGGGCTGGAACGCGTACAACGTGCTGACGTCGTCCGGGGACCTCAACCGCGACGGCCGCGCGGACCTCCTCGCCCGGGACAAGGCCGGAGCCCTGTGGTTCTACGCCGGTACCGGCAAGGGCACGTTCAAGTCCCGGGTGCACGTCGCCACCGGGCTGTCCGGCTACACGGCGCTGGTGGGAGCGGGCGACCTCAACGGCGACGGGAACGGCGACCTGCTCGGCCGGGACAAGGCCGGGAACCTCTACCGCTGGTACGGCAACGGAAAGGGCGGCTTCGGAGGGCGGGTGAAGATCGCCTCGGGCTTCAACGCGTACAACGCCCTGGTCGGTGTCGGCGACCTGACCCAGGACGGGCGCAACGACCTCCTCACCCGCGACACGGCGGGCAACCTGTACCGCTGGGCGGGCAACGGCAAGGGCGGCTTCACCGCACGCGTCAAGATCGGCACCGGCTGGGGAGGCTACAGAGCGCTGTACTGACGGTCCGGGACAACAGCCTCCGGGCCTGCGTCTCCAGCGGGAGCTGCAGGCCCGGGGGTGACCACGACGCCGAGTTTTGAACCCACGGCCTTTTCGTCACGACGCAAGTCGGGCGAGGGCGCCGCCTTGGTCCGCCGTATTCCTCACCTGTGCTGATGGCCGGCCGCGCACCCCGTGGCGTGGGCAGACACAAGCTGTGCTGCCTGCACAAACACAAAGTACGACGCGCCTGGCTGTCCCTGCCGGCCGTGGTCGTTGATGTCAGCCGTAGATGTCAGCGAAACAGCTGCGGCACAGGACAGACCTCCCATGGCCCGTCCGGCCGGTCGGCCCAGCGCCACCAGACATATCGGTCGGCGCACTTCCACAGCGACCGACAGGTCCGCCGGCCATCGTCCTCCCGCGTGGACAGCACGAGGCCACCGAACCGCATGGGCCGGCTGCACCCGGGGCAGACCGGAGCGTCGTCGCTCATACGACACACCTCAGCGACGCGACTGCCTCGTCCCGAAGCAACCTGGGATGCCCGATGTCCCTGGCCCGCTGTGCCGGTTGCCTGCGTCGATGGTCCGTTGACGTCCACGGCTGTTCGCAGTTGCGCGTCGTGGTCGTCACGCAGTCGGGCACTCGGCGCGCCTTGCGCGCGCGGCCGTGGCGCCCGCTCTCAGAGGCCGCGTAGCGCCTCGTACAGATTGGCGCCGTAGGAGGTCCAGCAGACGACGCTGCCATCCTCATGCAGACTGCCCATGTACCAGCCGTCGTCATCGACCGGCATGACGAGACACAGGCTGTGGAACCCGAGAACGATCTCTGGTCGCGGCATCTCGTGCTCCTGGCCGACGCCGACCCACTTCACCGGCCGATCGGGATCCAGGGCGACGGCCTCCCGGTCCCCCGAGACATCGCGGATCCGCTGAAGCGTCCATCCCTGCGGCAGTCGCGCGTCGGTCATCCACGGATGGTCTCACTCGCCCGGTGCAGATCACCGCGTCAGGAACGAGGTGGGCAGCCACGCGGCTGATCTGTGGGTTCCCTGTCTTGGACGGAGTCCAGCGGCCGTACCCCGGCGCACCCCTGTTGCCCGTGATTCCCTGCTCCCTCTGGCGCGCGTGTGGCACGGGCCAAGCGTGTGCTGTCGGTCCGGCGCTTGACTCGCCCGCCGGACTGCGGCCGTGGAGGAGACCTGTCAACTGTGGTTGGCAGCCGTGCCGAGCCCCATACCCGCGGATGAGGCTCGGATCCATTGGAACTGCAAGGACGATCCGACGCCGACTCTGGACGAGGGCTTGCGTTGCGCCTCCTACCTGTACGTCGGTTCCTGGGGTGACGAGCACGAACCGGAGAACCTGCACGCGGGTCGAGGGCAGTGCCCCACCAACCGGCTGTTCAGCCGGCTCTTCTACATCGGGACGGTTGATCGCTGTCAGGCGCCGTTGCTCAACGAAGAACTGATGACCCGACTGGTCGAGCTCTACCGTCCGCGTCCCGGTGACCTACCGGCCGAGGCGATCGAGCTTCCACGGCTGGAGAGCTTTCTCCGCCGGCACTTGGGGCGGTATGTCCTCCCGCAAGAAGTGGGCCCGCGCTAGAACGGCCTGTATGCCTCGGCCGGACGGCCCGCTCGCCGAGCGGCGGCTGATCTTCACCGACACTGCCGGCGGAATCGTCCGGCGGAGCAACTTCAACGCCCCGGAGTGGAAGCCCGCCTTGCGGCGGCCGGCCTCGTTCCGACGCCCGGGCCCGGGAAGCCGTACGCCTCCGCCCGGCAGCACGGGATGCACGCCCTTCGCCACTTGCCCGGAGCCACTCTGGCGGCCCGGGCCGGAGCGGGGTGGGGGTGGCCCCCCGGCAGGGGGTCTCTGTCAGCCTCGGAGGGCTCCGGGACGGTCCAGGAATGATCTTGGGCTCCGTCGTTCGGCCCATCAAGGGCGTCGGCTGCGGCGCCGAAAAGGAGCAAGCGGAGTCGCCCCACCCTCGTGTTCCGGTACGCCTCCGCGCCCCAGACCGTCGCGATGACGGCGGTCCCGTACCCCGGCCGACAGGCCCGGAGGAGATCCCGCATGCGCGTCTTCCTGCCCCTGACCGCCGTCACCACCGCCGCGCTGCTGCTCGTCACGGTCACCGGCGCGACTCCCGCGACAGCGGACCGGAACCTCGACGGCACACCGCTGGTCAAGGTGTCCCACGGCGACCCGTACGCGAAGTGCACCGTCGGAGCGAGGTCTCCCGACAGCGTCGTCTACCCGGGCACCGAGGTCGAGCCGTATCTGTCCGTCGATCCGCGCGACCCCAAGCGCGTGGTCACCGTGTTCCAGCAGGACCGCTGGAACGACGGCGGCGCCCGTGGCCTGGTGGCCGGCTGGACCACGGACGGCCACACCTTCCACCGGAGCACGCTGCCGTTCAGTCTGTGCGCCCCCGGCGGCGCGGACTACGAACGGGCCACCGACCCCTGGGTGAGCACCGGACCGGACGGCACGGTCTACGCCGGCGGGGAGGGAGTCGACTTCACGAAGAGCACGCGCACCGCCCTCCTGGCGGTCACGTCCCGCGACGGCGGTCGCACTTGGCGGAACCTCACCACCACGCACGTCGACGAACAGCCGTTCTTCAACGACAAGCCCACAGTCACCGCCGACCCGATCCGCAAGGGCACCGCCTACCAGGTCTGGGACCGCCTCGACAACGACCCGCCCGGCCCCAGTTCCCTCGACGGTCCCGGCTACATCTCCCTCACCCGCGACGGCGGCCGCACCTGGAGCAGGGCCCGGCCGTTCGTCGACACCAGCACCGTGCCCAACACCCAGACCATCGGTCATCAGATCGTCGTAGACCGACGCACCGGCACCTTGTACGACTTCTACGACCTGATCACCTACGCCGACGACCTGAGCACCGTCGTCGAAGCCGGCTACGAGATGGTCACCTCGACCGACGCCGGAAGGACCTGGAGCGCCCCGGTCACCGTGGCCCGGGACACCTCCGTACCGGAGGTCGACCCGAACGACCCCGCCAAACTGCTGCGCGCCGGGTCCACGCTGCCGAGCCCTGCCGTCGACCCCAGGACAGGCACGCTGTACATGGCCTACGAGGGCTCGGACTTCTCCGGCGGAAAGTTCGACTCCGTCCAGCTTGTGCGGTCCACCGACGGCGGACGCACCTGGGGGACCCCGGAGCTGATCAGCCCCAAGGACGTTCCGGCCTTCTCGCCGTCGATCGCGGTCGCCGAGCGGGGCACGGTCGCGCTCACCTACTACGACCTGCGCTTCCTCAGGCCCGGCAACACCACCACCTTGCCCACCGCCTACCAACTGGCCACGCTGCGGCACGGAAACCCGAAGCTCCGGAGCGAACGACGGATCTCGCGGGTCTTCGACTGGCTGCAGGCGCCGTTCGCAGGGGGCTACTTCCTCGGCGACTACCAAGGCCTGGCGGCAGACGGCAAGGGAGTACGGGCGGTGCTCACCGAGACCCACTCCGGCGCACCGCAGAACCGTACTGACGTGTACACCAGCAGTTTCCGCACCCGCTGAAGGACCCGCTGAACCGGGCGCGGACGCCTTCGGCCGACGGCCGCGGTGCCGCTGATGCGGGTGCACTGCGCCGAATCTAGACTGACCACGGCATAAAACCCCCAAAATAGGGAGATGCGCACCATGGCCAAGCGAGGGAACAAGCGTCGCGCGCGCAAGAAGAAGAAGGCGAATCACGGCAAGCGTCCCAACGCCTGAGCCGACCCGAGCACATCACCGAGGACCCCTGACCAAAGAGCCGGCCCCTCCGAGACCGGGGTCGGCTCTTCAGAGATGTGCGGACTTCTCCCACGCGCGAGGACGCTTCAGTCCCTCCCATTCGGGGCGCAGCAGAGAGAAGATCGCGAGGTCGTGGCGGCGGCCGCGGTGGAGGCAGGCGGCGCGGCTGACGCCCTCCTGGACGAAGCCCGATCTGGCGAGGACGGCGAGGGCGGGGGCGTTGTCCGTGTGGATCTCCGCCGTGAGCCGGTACAGGCAGAGTTCGCCGAACGCCAGGTCCACCAGGGCGTCGAGGGCGGCGACGCCATGGCCCTGCCCGCGATGTCCGGGGGCCAGCATCAGTTCCACCTCCGCCTTGCCGTCGCCGAGGTCCTGGTTGTTGAGAACGGCGTGGCCGATGGGGGTGTGGTCGGGGAGCAGTACGAGGAAGTCGTCGCGGTCGTTGTCGTCGCAGTCGCGCTCGACGCGTTCGCGCGTCGCGGTGCGGGAGCGCGGCCAGATGCCCATCTCATGGGCGATCACCGGGTCGGATCGCCAGCCGTGCAGCAGGTCGGCGTCGTCCACGTCGAGTGCCGCGAAGCCGAGGGTTCCGGCGCGCCAGGCTATGTGCCTGTTCGCCGCGGCCTCGTGGCCCGCTTCGTCCGCGTCGTTCGTGTCGTTCGTGTCGTCCGTGTCGCTGTCGGCGTCCACGGTCCCGGTGTTCTCGATCATGGGGGGATGCTAGGGCCGTCCGTGTGCTCTGGCCAGCGGGTTTTCCCCCTGCCCGGCCCGGGTCGGACCCGGTGTACGGCAAAAACGTTCCACCCCTCCCGCGGCGCGGATCACGGTGCAGTGATCGCAGATGCGGAAGGGGTGGTGACGAACGGGGCGGACGCGGTCGTCAGCCGGAGCCCACGAAGATCACGAGCAGCAGCCACACCACGGGAGCCGTGGGCAGCAGCGAGTCCAGCCGGTCCATGATGCCGCCGTGCCCCGGCAGCAGCGTGCCCATGTCCTTGATGCCGAGGTCCCGCTTGATCATGGACTCGCCGAGGTCGCCGAGCGTCGCGCTGGCGGCCACCGCGAGGCCGAGCAGGAGCCCCTGCCACCACGCGCCGCCGTCGATCAGGAACTGCATGCACAGCGCGCCCGCGACCATGGCGAACGACACCGCGCCCAGCAGTCCCTCGCGGGTCTTGCCGGGACTGATGCGCGGGGCCAGCTTGTTCTTGCCGAAGCGCCAGCCGACGGCGTACGCGCCCGTGTCGCTGACCACCGTCAGCAGCAGGAACGTCAGGACCCGCCACGGTCCGTCGTCCGCCGTCAGCATCATCGCCACGAAGGTGGCCAGGAACGGCACGTAGAAGGCGGCGAAGACGCCCGCCGTGACGTCCTTGAGGTAGCCCTCCGGCGGTTCGGTCATCCGCCATACGAGTACGGCCAACGACGTCAGGGCCATGGCGACCCAGGCGCCCTCCGCCCCGCTGACGTAGCCGGCGACGACCATCGCCGCGCCGCCGACCGCCAGTGGCACGAGGGGGGCCTTGATCTCCTTGCGCTCCTGGAGCCGACTGGTCAGCTCCCAGAGGCCGACGACCACGGCGACCGCCACGACGCCGACGAACACGGCCTTGACGACGAACAGCGAAGCGATGATCACCGCACCGAGCCCGACGCCGACGCCTATGGCCGCGCCCAGGTCACGGCCCGCGCTCTTCTTCTGCGGTGCGGGCGCCGGGTGAGAGGCGTCGGGCATGGGCTCCGGTTTCTGCGGCACCGCCGCAGGGGGCTGTGCCGACGGGATCTCGTCGCCGTACGGCTGATGGCCGTACGTCTGGTCTGGGAAGGGCTGGTCTGGGAAGGACCGGTCCTGGAAGGACTGGTCCCGGAAGGGTTCGTCTCGGAACGGCTGGTCGTGGAACGGCTGGTCGTGGAACGGCCCGTCCCGGAACAGGGGGCCGCTCGACGAAGCGGCCCCCCGGTCGTCATCCTGGTCGCCGCCGTACGCGGGCAGGCCGGGCACGATGGGCGCGGGGCGAGTGTGCTGCGCCTCAGGCGCATCGTACGCGGGACCCGCCGGGACAGCCCCCTGGGCAGGCCCCTGGTCGGACGGCCCCCAGTACCCGGCTCGGGGCGGTGCTCCCCAGGAAGAGTCGCTCATCAGACCTCGAGGAGCTCTGCTTCCTTGTGCTTCAGGAGCTCGTCCACCTGGGCGACGTACTTCGCGGTGGTGTCGTCGAGCTCCTTCTCCGCACGGCGGCCCTCGTCCTCGCCGACCTCGCCGTCCTTGACCATCTTGTCGATGGCGTCCTTGGCCTTGCGGCGCACGGAACGGATCGAGACCTTGGCGTCCTCGCCCTTGGTCTTGGCGACCTTGATGTAGTCCTTGCGGCGCTCCTCGGTCAGCTCGGGGAACACCACCCGGATGATGTTGCCGTCGTTGCTCGGGTTGACGCCCAGGTCGGAGTCGCGGATCGCCTGCTCGATGTTGCGCAGGGCGCTCTTGTCGAACGGGGTCACGACGGCCATGCGCGGCTCCGGCACGGAGAACGAGGCCAGCTGGTTGATCGGCGTCAGCGCGCCGTAGTAGTCGGCCACGATCTTGTTGAACATCGCCGGGTGCGCACGGCCGGTGCGGATCGCGGCGAAGTCCTCCTTGGCGACCACGACGGCCTTCTCCATCTTCTCCTCGGCCTCGAGGAGGGTCTCTTCGATCACCACTTGCTCCTGCGTGTCTTGAGTAGGCCCGGCTTCGGTTCCCTGTGGGGGCCTGGTGGCCGGCTGCGTCGCGTCTTCTTCCTGCACGGTTCCCGACCGGCAGGACATTGTCCATCCCCCGGTCGGGGGCCGTCCCGTCCGTCCCCGGACGGGTGTCGTCCCCGTGGACGAGGTCGTGCTCCGGTCAGTTCCGGCTGCTCTGGTCACCCACGAGCGTGCCGATCTTCTCACCCTTGACGGCGCGCGCGATATTGCCCTCCGCCAGAAGTTCGAAGACCAGGATCGGAAGCTTGTTGTCGCGGCAGAGCGTGATGGCGGTGGCGTCGGCGACCTTGAGGTCGCGGGTGATGACCTCGCCGTAGCCGAGAGCGTCGAACTTGACCGCGTCCGGGTTCGTCTTCGGGTCGGAGTCGTAGACGCCGTCCACGCCGTTCTTGCCCATCAGCAGGGCCTCGGCGTCGATCTCCAGGGCGCGCTGCGCGGCGGTGGTGTCGGTGGAGAAGTACGGCATGCCCATGCCGGCGCCGAAGATGACCACGCGGCCCTTCTCCAGGTGCCGCACGGCGCGCAGCGGGATGTACGGCTCGGCGACCTGGCCCATGGTGATGGCGGTCTGTACCCGGCTGTCGATGCCCTCCTTCTCCAGGAAGTCCTGGAGGGCGAGGCAGTTCATCACCGTGCCGAGCATGCCCATGTAGTCGGAGCGCGCGCGGTCCATGCCTCGCTGCTGGAGTTCGGCGCCACGGAAGAAGTTGCCGCCGCCGATGACGACCGCGATCTCCGCGCCGTCACGGACGACGGCCGCGATCTCCCGGGCGATCTTGTGCACCACGTCGGGGTCCACACCCAGGCCCCCGCCACCGGCGAAAGCCTCTCCGGACAGCTTCAGCAGAAACCGGCCGCCTACTTTGCCGTCGTCGCTCTTCTGGGCCTTCGTGGTCATGGGGATCCGCCTCTTTCACGTGGTGCACATACGAAGAAGGCCATTGCCGGTGGGATGTGGTTCGCAACCCGTGCGCGGCAATGGCCTCCTCGTCAGATCTGCTGTCGTCCGTCACGCGCGTGCGTGACGACGCCGTACGCGGACGACTGCTTCGACCCTAGCGAAGTTCCGCCAGGAGTCGCTCGTCGATCGCGATACGGACTCAGATGCCGACCTTGATGCGCGTGAAGCGCTTCAGGGCGACACCCGCCTCGTCCAGAACCTTCTGGACCGACTTCTTGTTGTCGAGCGCGTACGGCTGACCGAGCAGCGTGGCGTCCTTGAAGAAGCCGTTCAGACGACCCTCGACGATCTTGGCGATCGCGGCCTCGGGCTTGCCCTCGGCGCGGGTGGTCTCCTCGGCGATACGACGCTCGGACTCGACGACCTCGGCCGGGACGTCCTCCTGGGCGAGGTACTTCGGCGCGAAGGCGGCGATGTGCTGGGCGACACCGCGGGCGACCTCGGCGTTCGGCTTGTCCAGCTCGACGAGGACACCGATCTGCGGGGGCAGGTCGGGCATCGTGCGGTGCATGTACGCCGCCACGTAACCGTCGCCGAACTGCGCGAAGCGGTCCAGGACGATCTTCTCGCCGAGGTTGGCGTTGGCCTCGTCCACGAACGCCTGGACGGTCTTGCCGGGCTCGATCTCGGAGGCGAGCAGCGCCTCGATGTCGGCCGGGGAGGTCTTGGTGACGTGCTCGGCGATGGCGTTGGCCACGGCCTGGAACTTCGCGCCCTTGGCGACGAAGTCCGTCTCGCACTTCAGCTCGACGAGGACGCCGGAGGAGTTGTCGTCAGCGATGATCGAGACCACGGCGCCGTTCTCGGCGGAGCGGCCCTCGCGCTTGGCGACGCCCTTCTGGCCCTTGATACGGAGCGCCTCGACGGCCTTGTCGACGTTGCCCTCGGCCTCGTCCAGCGCCTTCTTGCAGTCCATCATGCCGGCGCCGGTGAGCTCGCGGAGCTTCTTGACGTCAGCGGCGGTGTAGTTCGCCATGATTCCTGGAATCTCTCTCGGAGTCTGAAGATCTACGGGCGGGACGGCGGGGGCTGTGCTGCCCCCGCCGTCCGGACCCGAAGGAGTGAGGGGGTCAGGCCTGCTCGGCGTCCGCGGCGGGGGCCTCCTCGGCCGGAGCCTCGGTGGCGGCAGCCTCGGCGGCGGGCGCCTCGGCGGCGGGGGCCTCGGCCTCGTCGGCCTTCTTCTCGCCCTCGAGCAGGTCGCGCTCCCACGCGGCGAGCGGCTCGCCCGCGCCCTTCTCGCCCTTGTCGCCGGTGGCGACGCCGGAACGGGCGATGAGGCCCTCGGCGACGGCGTCGGCGATCACACGGGTGAGCAGGGTGACGGAGCGGATCGCGTCGTCGTTGCCCGGGATCTTGTAGTCGACCTCGTCGGGGTCGCAGTTGGTGTCGAGGATGGCGACGACCGGGATGTTGAGCTTCCGGGCCTCACCGACCGCGATGTGCTCCTTCTTGGTGTCCACGATCCAGACGGCGCTGGGCACCTTCTGCATCTCGCGGATACCGCCGAGGGTCTTCTCCAGCTTGGCCTTCTCGCGCGAGAGCACGAGAAGCTCCTTCTTGGTGAGACCGGAGGCCGCGACGTCCTCGAAGTCGATCTGCTCGAGCTCCTTGAGGCGCTGCAGACGCTTGTAGACGGTGGAGAAGTTGGTGAGCATGCCGCCCAGCCAGCGCTGGTTGACGTAGGGCATGCCGACGCGGGTGGCCTGCTCGGCGATGGCCTCCTGCGCCTGCTTCTTCGTGCCGACGAACATGACCGTGCCGCCGTGGGCGACGGTCTCCTTGACGAACTCGTAGGCGCGGTCGATGTACGACAGCGACTGGAGCAGGTCGATGATGTAGATGCCGTTGCGCTCGGTGAAGATGAAGCGCTTCATCTTCGGGTTCCAGCGACGGGTCTGGTGACCGAAGTGGACGCCGCTTTCCAGCAGCTCCCGCATCGTGACGACGGCCATGGCCGTTCTCCTTGAGTTTCTCGGTTGCCACGGATACCGGACGGCATCCGCGCCTGACGCCCGCGGTGCGCCGTGCCGCAAAGGACCGAGGGGCGCTGACAGGGACCGTTGCCGGCCGCCCTGTCGGGGCGTGCGAAGTCGACCCGGTGACCCGGATCGCCAGAAGAAGTGTACGGGACCGGGGAGGTGGCGGGTGACGCCGCTGTCCACAACCGGCGAGTAGTCCACAGATGCCGGTCATGTCCGGATGTTCTGCGGGACGGTTCACGCATGCCTCTGACGCTGACGCCCCGGACGCGAACGGAACGACGGTCGCGCCTGACGCCCCTGCTCCCGGCCGCTCTGCCGCCACTGGCCCTGGCGGCCCTGCCCGTCCTGGCCCTGACCGCCCCGGCCCCGGCCGCCCCGCCACCGACGGCCCGCGCGAGCACCGCGATCCTGCCGACGTCGGCGCGGGCGGACGCTCCGCCCGGGCCCTCGGGCCCTGTGCCCGCCCTCGCGCGCGTCTGGCCGGTGGGGCTGCGTCCCCGGGTCCTGCGCGGCTGGGAGCCGCCGGCGACGGACTACGGCCCCGGTCACCGCGGTGCCGACCTGGCGGCCGAGCCGGGAGTGCCGGTCAGGGCGGTGGCCGCGGGCCGGGTCTCCTTCGCGGGCCGCGTCGCCGGCCGGGGTGTCGTCGCGGTGGAACTGACGGGCACGGGCGAGCCGCCCCTGCGCACGACCTACGAGCCGGTACGGCCGTCCGTGGCGAAGGGCGACCTGCTGTCGGCTGCGGACCAGGTCGGCACGGTGGAGGCAACCGGCGGACACTGTCCGGTCGGCTGCGTGCACTGGGGCCTGCTCAGGGGGCGGGACTACCTGGATCCCCTGTCCCTGCTGCCGCCCCGGCTGCTGCGCCGGGGCCTGTCGAGACTGCTCCCGGTACTGGGCGTCCCACTGCCTCCTTGACCCACCCAGCCCGGCCCTGCCCAGCCCTTCCCGGACGCACCAACCCTGACCTGCGCGCACCCGCGACACGGGCGCGGCACGGACGGACGGGCGCGGGTCGGGCGGGCGGGCGCGGGTCGAGCCCCGGTCGTCGTCCACTCCTGCGCGCCGGACGCGCGCGGCACGGAACCGCGCGGGTCGGGCGGGTACCGGGAGCACGCGCGGCAGCCGTACGCCTGCGCCGTGCGCCCGACGGGTTCAGCCCCGGACGCCCCGCAGCGCCATGCCGACCGCCGCGTCGGTGATCGCCGAAGGGGCCTCCGCGGCGCCGAACTCGATCCGCCGCACCGCCGCGTCGACCACTCCCTGGAGCAGCATCGCCGCCAGTCGAGGCTGGGCGTGCCCCATCTCGCCCAGCGCCTCGACGATCATCGCCACGAGCCCGCCGTGCGCGGCCCGGATCTTCTCCCGGGCGCCCGCGTCGAGCTCGCTCGCGGAGATCGCCACGACGGCCCGGTGGCGGCGGTCGCCGACCAGCGCGAGCTGCTGCCGGACATACGCCTCGACCTTGGCCTCCGGGGTGTCGGCCGCCGCCATCGCCGCCGACACCTCGGCCGCCCAGACCGGGAAGTCGACCTCGCACAGTTCCTCGACCACGGCGGCCCGGGAGCGGAAGTACTCGTACACGGAAGAACGCGCGAGCCCCGTCCGCTCGGCGAGGGCCGGGAAGGTCAGCGCTTCCGTCCCGCCCTCGGACAGCAGGGACCGTGCGGCGTCCAGCAGGGCGGCTCGCTGCATCGACCGGTGCTCGGCCACAGAGGCCGCTCGAATCCTTGGCACGTCAACCACTGTACGGACGTACCACCGCCGGCGGGAGCGACTCCCCCCGACGCGTCCCGCGCCGTCCCGCCACGACCCGCCACGGCCGGGTCAGCGTCCGAAGCTCGCCAGTTTCGCGCGCAGCTGGAGCACGGACTTGGTGTGGATCTGGCTGACCCGGCTCTCGGTCACCCCGAGCACGTTGCCGATCTCGGCGAGGGTGAGGCCCTCGTAGTAGTAGAGCGTGACGACGGTCTTCTCCCGGTCGGGCAGGGTGTTGATCGCCCGCGCCAGGAATCGCCGCAGCTCACGGTCCTCGGCCACCTCCACGGGATCGTCGGCGGCGGTGTCCTCCAGGGTGTCCATGAGGCTCAGCCGGTCGCCGCCTTCCCCGCCCACATGCAGCAGCTCCTCCAGGGCCACCACGTTCGCCAGCGACAACTGGCCGAAGACCGCGTGCAGTTCGTCCACCGCGATGCCCAGCTCGGCGGCCACCTCGGTCTCCGTCGGGGTGCGGCGCAGCCGGGCCTCCAGGGTGGCGTAGGCCCGTTCCACGTTGCGCGCCTTCTGCCGCACCGACCGCGGGATCCAGTCCAGCGCGCGCAGCTCGTCGATCATCGCGCCCCGGATCCGCGTGATCGCGTACGTCTCGAACTTGATCTCGCGGTCGACGTCGAACTTCTCGATCGCGTCGATCAGCCCGAACACCCCCGACGACACGAAGTCCGCCTGCTCGACGTTGGGCGGGAGCCCGACGCTCACCCGTCCCGCCACGTACTTGACCAGCGGCGAGTAGTGCAGGATCAGCTGCTCGCGCAGCCGCTCGTCCCCCGTCGTCTTGTAGGACCGCCACAGCTCGTCGAGTGTCGAGGGAGCCGGCGGCCGCACGCTGCCACCGTCGCGGGCGGCTGGGGGGATCGCCGCCCGGTCGGACCCGGAGGTGTGCTGGGGCATTCGTCGCCTAGTGCCGTTCTGCCGTGGAGGTGGTGAACCGGGAGTGACTGGGTGAGAGGTCGGGCTGGTACGAGTTGGTGGTCCGTGTCCGGATCCTTGTGAGCGTAGCGTGACTGGGGAGTCGCGGTGCGCGAAGGGAGGGGTCGGCGCCGTGCGCAGATACGTTCTTCTCAACGCTCCGCCGAGGCGCGCCGGTCGCCCCGGCGAGTCGCCGGAAAGCATCAACTGCGTGAATTCCCAAGGGCTTCGGACATCCCCCGGACGGCCGAACCCGCCAGGTCAGCGCGGTCCTCGACCGTCCCTGACGGAGGTCATCGACTCGCGTGTCAACTTCCAGCCGTCGCTGTGTCGTTCGACATGACCGAGCGCGCGCAGTTCGTACAGTCTCGCGATCGCGTCGTCCTCGGTCGTCAGCGCGCCGCGTGCGATCTCACCCGCGGCCGCGGCGCGGCGTGCGGGCAGCGCGGCCAGCACCCGCCGGGCGGCGGGCTCCAGCAGGTCCCGCGGGAGCACCGGGCCGCGCCGGACCGGCGCCAGCTCCCCCATCTCGCCCACCTGTTCGACGATCTCCGCCGCGTCCGTGACCAGGACGGCGTCGCCGCGCAGCAGTTCGTGCGCCCCGGCCGAGAGGGCGCTGGTGGCCGGCCCCGGTACCGCCATGGTGTGCCGGCCCAACCGCTGCGCCGCCCGCGCCGTGGCCAGCGAGCCGCTGCGGCAGGCCGCCTCGACGACCACGGTGCCCCTGGTCAGCGCGGCGATCACCCGGTTGCGCAGGATGAACCGGCTCGGTGTCGGGTGGTCGCCGGGCGGCAACTCCCCGACGACCAGGCCCTGTTCCGCGATCCTGGTGAGCAACGCGGTGTGTCCGCGCGGATAGGGCCGGTCGACACCGCAGGCGAGGACGGCGATGGTGGCCCCGCCGGCGCCGAGGGCTCCCCGGTGGGCGGCGCCGTCGATGCCGTAGGCGCCGCCGGAGACCACCACCCAGCCGCGCTCGGCCAGTCCGGCGGCGAGGTCGGCCGCCATGTGGGCGCCGTACTGGGTGCAGGCGCGTGCGCCGACCAGGGCGACCGAGCGCAGTGCCCATATCCGCAGGCTGGGGCGGCCGCGCAGCCACAGTCCCAGTGGACGGGCGTCGCCGAGGTCGTCGAGCGGGCCGGGCCACTCCCCCGTGCCGGGCGCCACGAACCGCACCCCGGCCGCCCGGGCGACGGCCAGGTCCCGCGCGGGCTCGGCCCGCTCGGCCCGCGCCCGCAGCCCCGTCCACCGCTGCGCGCTCACCCCGGGCAGCGGTGGGCCGCCCCGCAGCCGCCGCGCCACCTCCCGCACCCCGTGCTCCCGCACCCACCCTCCGCCGGTCTCGTCCCCGGGCTCGATGACCCGGGTGAGCAGGACCCGGGCGAGCAGGCCGTCGTCCGTGCCGTCCGACGTGCCGGGGGCCGCTCCGTCCGAGTCGGTACCGCCGCTCATGCCAGGGCCCCGATGGCCATCGGCACCCCGCGTGGCACGCCCGTGCGCAGTTGTACGGCGAGTGCGACGTCCGTCGCGTCGGGCCGGTCGTGGCCGACGAGGTCCGCGACGGTCCAGGCGACGCGCAGGACGCGGTCGATTCCACGGGCCGTGAGCACGCCCCGTTCCAGGTTGCGTTCCGCCTCGTCCATCGCTCCGGCCACGGCGTGGAAGCGGGAGCGCAGTTCCCGTCCCGGCACCTCGCCGTTGGTCCGCCAGGGGCTTCCCGCGTATCTGGCGGCAGCCCGTTCGCGTGCCGCCCGCACCCGTTCGGCGACGGTCGCCGTGGACTCGCCCGCCGCACCGCTTCGCGCGAGCTCGGCCCGGCCGACCGGTTCGACCTCGACGCGCAGGTCGACCCGGTCGAGCAGCGGGCCGGAGAGTTTGGCCTGGTAGCGGCGGACGGCCGAGGGAGGGCACTCGCACAGCGTGTCCCGCAGCGAGAAGCGTCCGCAGGGACAGGGATTGGCCGCGAGGACCATCAGGAACCTCGCCGGGAACCGCACCACCCCCGCGCTGCGGGCGATGACGACATGGCCCGACTCCAGGGGCTGACGCAGGGCGTCGAGGGCACGGCTGCTGAACTCGGGACTCTCGTCGAGGAAGAGCACACCGCGATGGGCGAGCGAGACCGCGCCGGGCCGTGCGATGCCGGGGCCTCCGCCGACGAGGGCCTGCATGGTGGCCGAGTGGTGCGGCGCGCAGTAGGGCGCGACGTCGATCAGGGGTTTGCCCGGGGGCAGCAGCCCGGCCACCGAGTGGACGGCCGTGACCTCCAGCGACTCCTCCCGCACCAGCCGGGGCAGCACCGCGGGCAGCCGCTCCGCGAGCATGGTCTTGCCCGCGCCGGGCGGGCCCTCCAGGAACAGATGGTGTCCGCCCGCGGCGGCCACCTCCACCGCGGTGCGGGCGGAGATCTGGCCCACGACGTCGGCGAGGTCGTGCCCCTGGCCGTACGCGGCGTGCAGGCTGTGCACCCCGGTGACCGCTCCCGCTCCGGGCATACGCAGGCCGGCCAGGAGCGGGCCCGGGCGTCCCGGTTCGTCCGGGTCCTCGTCGGGGACCGGTTCGTCGGTCAGGACGGCGATCAGCTGCCGCAGGCTGCGGACGCCGAGCACCGAGACCTCGGGGACCAGTGAGGCCTCCGCGGCGGCGGACTCCGGCACGACCACCTGCTCGAATCCGGCGTCCGCGGCGGCGAGCACGGCCGGCAGGACGCCCCGTACCGGCCGCACGCGCCCGTCCAGGCCCAGCTCGCCGATCATCACGACGTCCGCGAGCACACGGGGGTCGATGCGCTCGGCGGCCCCCAGTACCGCACAGGCGACGGCGAGGTCGAACCCCGAACCGGCCTTCGGTACGGACGCCGGACTCAGCCCGACCGTGAGCTTCTTCTGCGGCCACTCGCCGCCCGAGTTCACCACCGCCGCCCGTACCCGGTCGCGGCTCTCCGTCAGGCTCTTGTCCGGCAGTCCGACCAGGGTGAAGGCCGCGACGCCGGGTTCCAGGTCGGCCTGCACCTCCACGACCACGCCCTCGACGCCCACCAGCGCCACGGAGCACGTACGCGCGAAGCCCATCTCAGGCCACCCCCCGCAGATGCTCGGCCACGGGGGCGCCGCGGCGCGGCAGCAGCACGGCGACCAGGTCGATGCGGACCCCGCCGGGCGGCGCTCCCCCGTGCTCCTGCGTCCACCGCTGGGCCAGTCCGCGCAGGCGCTGCGCCTTGGCCGGGGTGACCGCGTCCGCGGGGTGCTGGAAGAGACCCGCCCTGCGGGTCTTGACCTCGCAGATCACCAGGACGTCGCCGTCCCTGGCGATGATGTCGATCTCGCCCGTCCTGCCGCACCGCCAGTTGCGTGCCAGGACCGTCAGTCCGGCCTCCGCCAGCCGCCGCGCGGCCAGTCCCTCGCCGTACCTGCCGAGTGCGCTGCGTGCCTGCTGTGTGCTCATGTCGGCACCACCTCCGGCACCCACGGTCACGCGTCCGCCCCAACGAAGTGGATCTTCGTTGACTACTCGGCGGTTGTGGATATCCGCGTCACCCCTTTGGGGGACCGTCAGCCTCCCGGCAGCTCCAGGTCGCTCTTGTTCAGCTCCTCGATGTTCACGTCCTTGAATGTCAGGACACGGACCTGCTTCACGAACCGGGCCGGCCGGTACATGTCCCAGACCCAGGCGTCCGCCATGGACACTTCGAAGAACACCTCACCCTGGACCGAGTGCACCTGCATCTCGTAGTCGTTGGTCAGGTAGAAACGCCGCTCGGTCTCGATCACGTATTTGAACAGACCGACGACATCGCGGTACTCCCGGTAGAGCTTCAGCTCCATCTCGGTCTCGTACTTCTCGAGGTCCTCGGCGCTCATGGCATGTTCCCCTTCAGCCGTGCGATCCCACCATTGTGCGCCAGTGCCGGGTGCACCTAGACGATTTCTGTGTCAAGGATCTCGGGTCCGGGCGGGGGACCCTCGTCGAGCACCCTGCGCAGCAACTCGGCAAGCCTGGTCGGATACACCGTCTCATGCGCCCGGCTCAGTTCCTCACACGTCCACCAGCGTGCTCCGGCCACGCTGCGCCGCTCCAGTTCGGTGAGCGCCACCGCCCGCGTCGCCGTCTGGGTCGTACGGGCCAGGTAGTACCACTCGTCCTGGTCCCAGCGGCGGCCGGCGAACGGGAAGGAGCACCGGCGCCGCCACAGCACCGGGCCGAGCTCGACCTCGGTGATGCCGGTCTCCTCGACGAGTTCCCGCAGCGCCGCCTGTTCACGGGTCTCGTCGCCCTCCAGTCCGCCGCCGGGGGTGAACCACCAGTCGTCGGCCGGATCGTCCGGCTCGTGACCGTGCAGCAGCAGGATGCGGTCCTCGGGGTCGAGCAGCACGACCCGGGCCACCCGGCGCAGTCCGTCGCCGGGACCCTCCGGGTCAGCGGGCACCGGCGGGCTCCCTCCGGGAGCGCCCGAGGCGCCCCAGCAGCTTTGCCACGGGCCCGTAGGCGCCTCCGGCCAGGACGAGCGCGCCGCCGCCGACGATCATGAGCCCGATGGTGCGCAGCGGTCCCGGCTCGGAGAGGGCGCCGAGCGTCTCGAAGCCCGTGGGGCGCTTCAGCATGCCCCGCATGGGCCAGACGACGGCGTCGACGCGGGCGTTCACCGCGCTGCTCGCCACGGTGCCGCGGGCGGCGTCCGTGAGGTGGGCGGTGGAGTCCAACGAGCCCTGCCGCTCGTCACCGAGGAGGAAGAGACGCCCCTTGGGGACCGTCACGGTCGGGAAGTCCGTGATCTCGGCCAGGCTGCCCTCGGGCAGGTACGGTTCCTCGATCTGCTTGCCGTTGACCGTCAGCTTGCCGTTCGTGCAGCAGGCGACCGTGTCCCCGCCGACCGCGACGACCCGCTTGACCACGGCGGAGTTGTCGACCCAGGTGCTGTCGCGGAAGACCACGACATCGCCCCGGCGTATCTCCCCGGCGTCGACGCTCTGCGCGAGCACCCGGTCGCCGGCGCCGATGGTCGGGGTCATCGAACTCGTGGGGACGGTGTACGGCCGGTAGATCAGCGCCGCCCAGGCGAATCCCGCCAGGAACAGCACGAGGCCCAGCGCGACGGCCAGGCCGGACAGACGCTGTCCGGTCCGGCTGCCCACCGGGCCCGTGGTGCTGGTGCCGCCGCTGCGCGGGGCCGTACGTGTAGTGCTCTCGCCACCCATGGACCCGCACCCTACCCGGCGGTACCGAGCCGGGGCAGCCCCTCTCCGGTCACCGAGGTCACGAGCTCCCCCGCGGCTTCGCGGGGGTCCCGGGCACGGGCGGGTTCCTGTCGTTCTCAGCGGGTCCCGGACGCCGCCTTCGAGCTGCGCCGGCGCCGCCACACCGCGATCGGCACCACACCGACCAGGGCGATGCCCTGCGGGGCGACCGTCAGGGCCGCGGCCGCCGAGGTCTGGTCGTTGATGCCGGGCTGGTCGAAGGTGTCCGGGATCGGCAGCGTGCCCCAGCGGGTGATCGGCCAGGCCTTGACGATGGCGCGGCCGACGACCTTGTCCACGGGGACCATGCCGTGGTTCTTGTCGCTCTGGTTGTAGCGCGAGTCGCGGGAGTTCTGCCGGTGGTCGCCCATGACCCAGATGTAGCCCTCGGGCACCTTCACCTTGAACTGACCGCCCACGTCGTCGACCGTGCACGGGGTGTTGCCGGGGTACACGAACGACTTGTCGTCGAGCGGCTTGCCGTTGACCGTCAGCGGGCCCGTGCCCTTGCACTCGACCGTGTCGCCGCCGACGCCGATGACCCGCTTGATGAGGTCCTTCTCCTCCGCCGAGGGCATCAGGCCGATCCAGCTGAGGACGGTCTGCAGGGCGTTGGGGTTGGCCGTGGGCTCACCCGCCAGCCAGTCGTCCGGGTCGTGGAAGACGACGACCTCGCCGCGCTCGGGCTTCGAGCCGAACCAGGGCGTCAGTTTGTCGACCAGGACGCGGTCACCCTGCTGGAGGGTGTCCTGCATCGAGTCGGAGGGGATGGAGAACGCCTGCACCAGGAACGTCTTGATCAGCAGGGCGAGGACCAGAGCGATGCCGATCAGGATCGGCAGCTCCTTCCAGAAGGAGCGCTGCTTGCGCTGCGCGGGCGCCGATCCGCCCGATCCGCGTCCCTCGGTCTGGTCCCGCTCGTCGCTCATCATGCCGTCCTCGGCCGTTCCGGCGTCATTCCCGGAGGGCACGGCGCTGTCCGCGGCCGGGACATCGGCTCCCGCGGGTCGCCCGCGATGCTCCTCGCCGTCGTGTCCGGACCGTGCGCCAACCGCCACATCCCCCACGCCAACTCCTTACTCCGTGCCGCTGCCTGTCCCGTATGCGGTACAGGCCCACCACTCCCATAACGAGCGGGAGTTCCGCAGGGGTCGGGAGTTGGATCGATCCGTTCGGACCTTCTGAAGCAACCCTATGCGACAGCCGGGGGGCAGCAGTCGTCCCGGACCCCGAGTCGGACACGGAAGAGAAGGTTTGTGGCTCCTTGAGCCGGTTCCAGTGACCGAGCGGCCAGGCGATCACCATCGCGCGGCCCACCACCTCGTCCTCGGAGACCGTGCCGCCGTAGTCGGTGTTCTGGTGGTAGCGGGAGTCCGCGGAGTTGCCCCGGTGGTCACCCATCACCCACAGCCGCCCGGCGGGAACGGTGATGTCGAACTTGATGTCCGACGGGTTGTTCCCCGGATAGATGTACTCCGTCTCGCTGAGGGGGACACCGTTGACGGTCAGCCGCCCCTGCGCGTCACAGCACTTCACATGGTCCCCGCCGACGCCGACGACCCGCTTGATGAGGTCCTTCTCGTTGTCGGACGGGAGCAGGCCGATGAAGGTGAGTCCCTCCTTCACCTGCTTGACGACCACCGGGTCGTCCTTCTTCGCGGTGGTCTGCTCGTCCTTGAGCCAGCCGCCGGGATCCTTGAACACGACGACGTCACCGCGCTGCGGCGTGGAGCCGAACCACGGCGTGAACTTGTCGACGAGCACCCGGTCGCCGATGCGGATCGTCTGCTCCATGGAGCCCGAGGGGATCACGAACGCCTGGACGAGGAAGGTCTTCAGCACCAGCGCGATGAGGACCGCGACACCGACGAGGAGGGGTATCTCCCTGACCGCGCTGCGTCTGCGTTTCCGCTTGACCTTGCGCTGGAGCTTGCGCCGCTCGGCCCGGCTGCGGCCCGCGGACGCGCCGCCGCCGGCGGCGCGCCGGGCGCCGGTGGGCAGGAGGTTGTCGACGGCGGAGCCCTGGACGCCGCGCGGTCGGCCGCGGTTACCCATGCGTGCCCTCCGCGGCGGGCACGCGCGCGTAGCCGCCGGGACGCTCCAGACGGGTGAGCCGGCCGGCCGGCCAGACGATCCAGTCGGCCCGGCCGATCACGGCGCCCACGGGGATCATGCCGCCGCCCGGTGAGCCCAGGTGGTCGCGGGAGTCGCTGGAGTCGCTGCGGTGGTCACCCAGGACGAACAGCGTGCCCTCGGGCACGTCCACGTCGAAGGCCACCGAGGACGGGCTGTCGCCGGGGTACAGGAACGTCGACTCGTCGACCGACCTGCCGTTCACCTGGATCCTCCCCTCCTTGTCGCAGCAGAGCACGTGGTCTCCCCCCACACCCACAACGCGTTTGATGTAGTCGGCGTGCCCGAAGTACCCGGTGCCGTCGAAGACGACGACGTCACCGCGCTGCGGCGGGGCACCGAAACGGTACGCCAACTTATCTACGAGAACGCGGTCCCCGATCCTCAATCCGTTCTCCATGGATCCGCTGGGAATCTGGAACGGTTGCACCACGAACGTGTTGAGGAGCAGCAAAAACAGCAGGCAGCACAGCACGCCCAGGGAGAGACCTCCGCCGGGCAGCCATTCGGTGATCCGCGACAGCAACGCGAAACGCGACCGTTCCCCCGGCCCTTGTGTGTCCGGGATCTCTTCGGATCCGGAAGGGTGGGAGGAGCGGTCGCGCTCGGTCGGCTGTGCTTCGGTGTCCATCGGAGCCAGATGTTATCCGGCTCCGCCGTGAACCCCGACGCGCGATCAGTTGTCGCGCTTCTCCTTGATCTTCGCGGCCTTGCCGCGCAGCTCACGGAGGTAGTACAGCTTCGCGCGACGCACGTCACCGCGGGTGACGAGCTCGATCTTCTCGACGATCGGGGTGTGCACCGGGAAGGTGCGCTCGACGCCGACGGAGAACGAGACCTTGCGGACCGTGAAGGTCTCGCGGACACCGGCGCCCTGGCGACGGATCACCACGCCCTTGAACTGCTGCACACGGGAGCGGTTGCCCTCGATGACGCGGACGTGGACGTTGACGGTGTCACCCGGGCGGAAGGCCGGGAGGTCGCTGCGCAGCGACGCGGCGTCGACGGAGTCGAGCAGGTGAGACATTTTGTCTGCTTTCTTCGGTGATGCCACAGGTCATCAACGGAAGCTAGGTGTTCTGGACGAAAGTCGTGCGGGTCGGAACGGGCGTCGTGTCCCCCTGCGGCAGGGGCGCACGCCGGACGGCGCACAACAGCGACCTATTCTTCCATGCCTTCGGTTCGCTGCCAAAATCGGCCGTACGGCCTGCCTGCCGGATCCGGCGCCCAGCCCAGGATGGACAGCATCTCGCGGTCCTTCTTGTCGAAGGCGGCGGGGTCGCAGCGCTCGATCAGGTCGGGCCGGTGGGCCGTGGTGCGCTTCAGCGCCTCGTCCCGGCGCCAGCGGGCGATCTTCCCGTGGTGTCCGCTGAGCAGCACCTCCGGGATCTCCCGGCCGCGCCACTCGGGCGGCTTGGTGTAGACGGGCCCCTCGAGGAGGCTCGCCATGGCGCCGGGCGCGAAGGAGTCGTCCCGGTGGGACTCGGCGTTGCCGAGCACACCCGGCAGCAGCCGCGCGACGGCTTCCGTGATGACCAGGACGGCCGCTTCGCCGCCGGCCAGGACGTAGTCGCCGATGGACACCTCGCACACCGGGATCCGGGTGGCGTACTCGTCGACGACCCGGCGGTCGATGCCCTCGTAGCGGGCCGGCGTGAAGATCAGCCAGGGTCGCTCGGCGAGCTCGACGGCGAGTTCCTGGGTGAAGGGGCGGCCGCTGGGCGTGGGGACGATCAGCGTGGGCGCGTGGGCGCCCGACTCGTAGCCGTCGGCGAGGGCGGTGTCGAGGGCGTCGGCCCAGGGGCCGGTCTTCATGACCATGCCGGGGCCGCCGCCGTAGGGGGTGTCGTCGACCGTGTTGTGGCGGTCGTACGTGTGGGCCCGCAGATCGTGCACGTGCACCTTGAGCTGTCCACGCGCGCGTGCCTTGCCGACGAGCGAGACGTTCAGCGGTTCGAGGTACTCGGGGAAGATCGTGACGACGTCGAGCCTCATGCGCCGTCGTCCTCGGCCGCGTCGCGGGCGGAGGCGATCTCCGCTCGGTCGTCGATCAGGCCGGGGGGCGGGTCGATGACGGCCCGCTGCTCCTCCAGGTCGATCTCGGTGACGATCTCCTCGACGAAGGGGATGAGGACCTCGGTGCCGTCGGGGCGTTCGACGATGAACAGGTCCTGCGAGGGCAGGTGCGAGATCTCGGTGATCCGGCCGATCTCGGTGCCGTCCACCGTCACCACGTCCAGGTCCATGAGCTGGTGGTCGTAGTACTCGTCCTCGTCCTCGGGCGTCTCGTCGGGGTCGACGTCGGCGATCAGGAGGATGTTGCGAAGGGCCTCGGCGGCGTTGCGGTCGCGCACGCCCGCGAAGCGCAGCAGGAGGCGGCCGCTGTGGACGCGGCCCGTCTCGATGGTCAGCGGGCCGGCCGAGGCCGGGTCGGTGGCCAGGACGGCGCCGGGCGCGAGCCGCAGTTCCGGCTCGTCGGTTCGTACCTCGACGGTGACCTCGCCCTTGATGCCGTGGGCGCGGCCGATCCGTGCGACTACCAGCTGCACTGTGCTTGATCTCCTGTCATACGACTCATCCCATACGACTCATCCGACGGGTACGACGGGCCGTGCGACACCGGCCGGTACGACATCGGGCCGGGGACGGCCCAGTGGCCCTCCCCGGCCCGAGCCGGTGCTGCGAATGCGTCAGCGGACTTGGTCCACGTCGACGAGGTCGACGCGGACACCACGGCCGCCGATGGCACCCACGACGGTGCGCAGAGCGCGCGCGGTGCGGCCGTTGCGGCCGATCACCTTGCCGAGGTCGTCGGGGTGGACCCGGACCTCGAGAACGCGTCCGCGACGCAGGTTGCGCGAGGCGACCTGCACTTCGTCGGGGTTGTCGACGATGCCCTTCACGAGGTGCTCGAGAGCCTCCTCGAGCATGCTCAGGCCTCGGTCGACGCGGACTCGGCCGCGGCCTCGTCCTTCTTCTCAGCCTTCTTCTTCTGGGTGATGGCCTCACCCTTGCCCTCGTCGCCGCCACCGAGGGCTTCGAACGACGGACGCACGGCCTTCGGAGCGGCAACGAGCAGCGGAGCCGGGGCGGGCTCGCCCTTGAACTTCTGCCAGTCGCCGGTCTTCTTCAGGATGGCGAGAACGGGCTCGGTCGGCTGGGCGCCGACGCCGAGCCAGTACGCGACGCGGTCGGCGTCCACCTCGATGATCGAGGGGTTGTACGTCGGCTGGTACTTGCCGATCTCCTCGATGGCCCGGCCGTCACGGCGGGTACGGGAGTCGGCGATGACGATGCGGTAGTGAGGCGCACGGATCTTGCCCAGACGCTTCAGCTTGATCTTGACTGCCACGGAAGTGGTGTCTCCTGGTCTTGACGTGGGTTGGGCACGGCGAGATGGCCGCGTGGGGTTGCGGTACCCGAGTGCCCGATGGACGCGTCAGCCGGAGGAGAGAGGGGTCCTGTGCGACTGTCGAGTACAGCTAGACATTCTGCCACACCTTGAGGGGTACGTCCGTCCGCGGGCTCCTTGGCATGCCTGAGATGCACCCGGCGCCGACAGGGCCGTCCGTCGGGTGCACCTCGGTCCGCGCCGCCCGGCGCGGCTGCCACGAGCAGCCGCGTCGTCAGCTCGCCGCACCCACGATCTCGGGAATCCGGAACGGCTTCCCGCAGCCGCCGCACACGATCGGCGCCTGGGCCAGGACGGAGGGGACGACCCGTACGTTGCGGCCGCAGTCGCAGACCGCCTTCACCCGCACCCCGCCCCCGGAGGAGCCGTGGCGGGCGGCCGGGCCGCGGAAGCTCCGGGTGGCGTCGGAGGACGTGGCCGCGGTGTGCGCCTTCAGGGCGCGCTGGAGGCGCTCCATGGTCGGGCGGTAGCGGCGCTTGGCCTCGGGACTGAGCGTGACCAGCGAGAATCCGCTGCTGGGGTGCGGCTCCTCGGGATGGTCCAGGCCCAGTTCCTCGGCGATCGCGAGGAATCTGCGGTTGTGGTAGCGGCCGGCACGGGAGGTGTCGCGGACACCGCGGGCGGCGGCGATGCCGTGGACTGCTTCATGGAGCAGTCGCTCGAAGGAGAGTTCGTGCCCGCACGCGGACGACGACTCCCCGATCAGGGACTCTGGCGCGGCAAGGTCGGGCAGTTCGGGGTGGTACCGCTGAATGTCGGCCCACGCCTCTGCCAGCTCTGCGGCGAGAACAGGTGGTGTCTGTGTCGTGCTCACGTAATGACAACGAGCCTGAGGGCCCGTGTGTTCCGATTCCGGGCCATCTCAAATAATTTGCACGTACCCGTCAGTTGCCGCTGATGCGTCCCGACGAGGGCGGGTGCGCTGATCTGCGGAGAAGCCGCACAGCTCGTAACAAGCTGGTGCGTAGGCTGACGTACGCCCCGGCGCGTAGACAATGTCCACGCGCCCGAACTCCTGTGGTCCGCGGATGCGCAAGACGTCTTTCGGTCGCTCTGGTGGCCTGAGGACGCTACCTCAGTAAGCGCGCGCGACGATCGCGACGTTACCGGGTGCGTCACCGTCGTCCGGCACCGACCCGTCCTCGGCGACCAGACAGCGTACGGTCACCCCGTGCTCGGCCAGGGCGGCCTCGCCCGCCTCGCCCAGCGCCGCCCACGGGATGCGCGCCCAGCCGCCGCCGACTGCGGTTTCGACAGCGTCCGCGAACGTCGACACCTCCGAGGTACGCGACTCGCGGCGCTCGCGGGACTGACGCAGCAGCAGCGCCTGGTCCTCGTCGAGGATCCCCAGCAGCGCCTCGGCGAGGGCGTCGATCGCCATCGGCTGCTTGCCCCCGGGGATGCGACGGACCAGCGTCGCGGTGCCTTCCGCCAGGTCGCGGGGGCCGATCTCGACGCGGACGGGTACGCCCTTCAGCTCCCAGTCGACGGCACGCCGGCCGAACGGGACGTCCGTACGGTCGTCGACCCGGACCCGGATCCCGGCCGCCCGCAGCCGGTCGCCGAGTTCGCGGACCTTGGCCAGAACGGCCTCGTCGTCCTTGACCGCCAGCACGACGGCCTGGATCTGTGCCAGCCGGGGCGGCACGCGCAGCCCGCTGTCGTCGCCGTGCATCATCACCAGGGCGCCGATCATGCGGGTGGTGGAGCCCCAGGACGTCTGCCAGACCAGCTCCTGCCGGCCGTCCCTGGACAGATAGCGGGTGTTGAAGGCCTTGGCGAAGTTCTGGCCCAGCTCATGGCTCGTGGCCATCTGGAGTGCCTTGCCGTCACCCATCATGCCTTCGAGGGTGAGGGTGTTGACGGCGCCCGCGAACCGCTCCTTGGCGGTCTTGCGGCCGGGCACGACGTCCATGGCGAGCACGTTCACCATGAAGTCCTCGTAGACCTCGCGGTGGATGCGGGCGGCGAAGTCGCGCGCGTCCTCGTACGTCGCGTGCGCCGTGTGGCCCTCCTGCCACAGGAACTCCGACGTCCGCAGGAAGAGCCGGGGCCGCAGCTCCCAGCGCACCACGTTCGCCCACTGGTTGATCAGCAGGGGCAGGTCGCGGTAGCTCTGCACCCACTTCGAGAAGTAGTCGTTGACGATCATCTCGGAGGTGGGGCGGACGACGGCCGGCTCCTCCAGCTCCTTGCCGCCGCCATGCGTGACCACGGCGAGCTCCGGCGCGAACCCCTCGACGTGGTCGGCCTCCCGGGTGAGGTACGACTGCGGGATCAGCAGCGGGAAGTAGGCGTTCTGGGTGCCGGTCTCCTTGATGCGGGCGTCCATCTCGGCCTGCATCCGCTCCCACAGCCCGTAGCCGTACGGCCGGATCACCATGCTGCCGCGCACCGGACCGTTGTCGGCCAGTTCCGCCTTGGCGATCAGATCCTGGTACCAGCGTGGGAAGTCGTCGGCCCGGGGCGTGAGTACGGGTGCCTTTGCCATGGCGAGATGGTACGGGCCCACGTTGCCGGGATGTGAATTCTCGCCACGCGCGCCAACAACCCGCAAAGCGGACTCCGCGACCCCTGGACGGCATCGCGAGCCGGGAGTTACCTGGCATACGGAGGGAGTGCGGGCGAACGTCACGGGGTGGCGGATTCGAGCACGGCGACAACTCTCGGCGGATTGGGGCGCTTTCCTATGACACCTACGCTCGTGCGGCAGCACCTTCCTCACGCGGGCCCGGCGCCCCGTGTCGACCTCGCTGCACGCGCGCGTGACTGGTCCGAGATCCAGGAACGCATGTTGGTTCCGCTCTACGAGGCCGCCTACGAGCGCCTGGAAGTGGGTCCCGGCACGCGGCTGCTCGGCCTCGGCTGCGGCTCCGGGCTGGCCCTGCTGATGGCCGCGTCCAGAGGCGCCTCGGTCACCGGTGTCGAACCCTCCTCACCCGAACGGCTGGCCCTCGCCCGCCGACGGCTGCTGCCGGCCGCGTGGGACACGCACGCGCGTACCGGCACACGGGCGCGGCTCGTGGCCGGATCGCCGAAGGACGCGGCCGACGCGGCGACGCCCCCGTACAACCTGGTGACCGCCTTCGAGCCCATCGGGTGCCTCGCGGGCGACTCCGACGGGCTCGTCCGGCTGCTCACCGCGGCGGCGCCGTCGGCCGGACGGGGCACGCCGGTGGTGCTGGCCGGCTGGGGGCCGCCTGAGCGCTGCGCCACGTCGTCCGTGCTGCGGGTGGCCGCGCGGCTCGCCGATCCGCTGCGCGGTACGGACGGCCCGCGCCGCGCCCGGCGCGACGACCTGGAGGAGGTCGCCCGGCGGGCCGGACTCGGGCCGGACGGTTCGGGGCGCGTGGCGTGCCCCTTCGGGTACGCCGACACGGACAGCGCGGTGCGCGGGCTGCTGTCGACGGGGCTGTTCGACGCGGCCGTCGCCGCCACCGACCAGGCGCAGGTCGACAAGGAACTGACGGAGGCGCTGCACCCGTACCGGCGCGCGGACGGAACGGTCTGGATGCCGAACGTCTTCCGCTACCTGATCGCCCGCACGCCGTAAGCCGCTGCACACACGTACGGCGCCGGGGTGGGTACCCCGACGCCGTATCGCTGTGGCTTCCGGTCCGTGGACCGGATCGGTCAGCCCATGAACTTCTTGAACTCGTCGGGCAGCTCGAAGTCCTTGCCACCCTGCTGCGGCAGCCCGAAGGCGCCGCCGCCCTGGGCGGCGGCCTCGCGGCGCTGGGCCTCCTCCAGCTCCTGCTGCTTGCGCTTCATCGGGTTGCCGGAGCGCTGCTTGCCCTTGGCCTGCTTCGGCTGCTTCTTGGTCCGGCCGGCCCCGCCGCCCATGCCCGGCATCCCGGGCATCCCCGGCATGCCGCCGCCCTGGGCCATGCGGGACATCATCTTGCGCGCCTCGAAGAACCGCTCGACGAGGTTCTTCACCGCGCTGACCTCGACGCCGGAGCCCTTGGCGATACGGGCGCGGCGCGAGCCGTTGATGATCGTCGCGTCCTGGCGCTCGGCCGGGGTCATCGACTTGATGATGGCGGCGGTGCGGTCGACGTCCCGCTCGTCCAGGTTGTTGATCTGGTCCTTGATCTGGCCCATGCCCGGGAGCATGCCGAGCAGCTTGGAGATGGAGCCCATCTTCCTGACCTGCTCCATCTGGGCCAGGAAGTCGTCCAGGGTGAAGTCCTGGCCCTTCTTGGACGCCAGCTTGGAGGCCATCTTCTCGGCCTCTTCCTGGCTGAACGTCTTCTCCGCCTGCTCGATCAGGGTGAGCAGGTCACCCATGTCGAGGATGCGGGAGGCCATCCGGTCAGGGTGGAAGGCGTCGAAGTCGTCCAGCTTCTCGCCGTTCGACGCGAACATGATCGGCTTGCCGGTGATCTGGCGGATCGACAGGGCCGCGCCACCGCGGGCGTCACCGTCGAGCTTGGAGAGCACCACGCCGTCGAAGCCGACGCCGTCGCGGAAGGCCTCGGCGGTGTTGACCGCGTCCTGACCGATCATCGCGTCGACGACGAAGAGGATCTCGTCCGGCGAGACCGCGTCCCGGATGTCCGCGGCCTGCTGCATCATCTCCTGGTCGATGCCGAGGCGGCCGGCGGTGTCCACGATCACGATGTCGTGGACCTTGGTCCGCGCGTGCTCGATGGAGTCCCTGGCGACCTTGACCGGGTCGCCGACGCCGTTGCCCGGCTCGGGCGCGTAGACCGCGACGCCGGCGCGCTCGGCGACGACGCTGAGCTGGTTGACGGCGTTGGGGCGCTGGAGGTCGGCGGCGACGAGCAGAGGCGAGTGGCCCTGCCCCTTGAGCCAGTGGGCGAGCTTGCCCGCGAGGGTGGTCTTACCGGCACCCTGCAGACCCGCCAGCATGATCACGGTCGGCGGCTGCTTGGCGAACCGCAGGCGCCGGGTCTCACCGCCGAGGACCGTCACCAGCTCGTCGTTGACGATCTTCAGGACCTGCTGGGCCGGGTTCAGGGCCCTGGAGACATCGGCGCCGAGGGCGCGCTCCTTGACGTTCTTGATGAACGTGCGGACGACCGGGAGGGCGACGTCGGCTTCGAGCAGGGCGATGCGGATCTCGCGCGCCGTGGCGTCGATGTCCGCTTCGCTCAAGCGCCCCTTGCCGCGCAGATTCTTGAAGGTGGCGCTGAGGCGGTCAGAGAGGGTATCGAACACGGCGACGTCGGTCCTCGGGGTCGGGGGCGATGTGAGTGCCTTCCAGGGTATCCGGCCCCGCAAGAAAATCGTCCCCGCCCGCCGAATGGGCGAGCGGGGTCGCGCTCCTTGCGGGACCGGCCGACGGGTCCGACCACCTCGTCGACCAGCCCACAGGCCGCCGCACGGCCGCCGTCGAGGCCGCCGCGCAGGCTTCCCGGTCACGGCGACCGCCCTGCGGCGGCAAGCACCCGACCGCCGTCCCCCGGAGCACCCCGTGGCGGGAAACACGCCGGGCCCGCGCGGCCGGAACCCCGCACGGCCGACGCACCAGGCCCACCGGGCGGGGACCCCGCAAGGTCGACACGCCGGAGCCGCCCGGCCGGGACCCCGCACGGCGCTGGCGGCCCCCGGTCACCCGCGCGGCGGCAAGCACCCGACCGCCGTCCCCCGGAGCACCCCCGTGGCGGGAAACACGCCGGGCCCGCGCGGCCGGGACCCCGCACGGCGCTGCCGGCGCCCTCGGCTCAGCCCCGCAGCGTCTCCTCCAGCTTCCGTGCCACGCCGGCCGCCTCCTCGCTCGGCAGGGGCGCGCCCTCGGGGTCGGTGACGTAGAAGGCGTCCACGGCGTTCGAGCCGAGCGTCGAGACGTGCGCGCTGCGCATCCGCACGCCCGTGTCCTCCAGCGCCGAGCCGATCCGGAAGAGCAGCCCCGGGGCGTCCTGGGCCCGTACCTCGATCACCGTGGCCAGGCGGGAGCCCGCGGAGGCGACCGTCACGCGCGCGGGGGGCGCGACGACGCCCCGGCGGCGCGGGTAGGCGGCGTCGCGCTCGGCGAGCCTGGTCGCGATGTCCAGCGAGCCGTCCAGGGCGCGTACGAGGTCGGCGCGCAGCCGGGCGGCCTGCGGCAGGGAGCCGTACTCGGCGGCCACCCGCCAGTCCAGCAGCAGGACGAAGCCGCCGACGCCGTCGGGCAGCGGCAGGGCCCGCAGTTCCGCGGTACGGACGGTGAGCCGGTGCATGGCCAGTACGCCGGCGACGGCGGGCAGTACCCGCGGCTGGTCGGGTACGGCGATGAGCAGTTCGACCCCGAGCGGTTCCGGCTCCTGCGCGTCGGACGGCTCCTCGTCGGCCGGCGGTTCGGTCTGCGCGCGCAGCGCCAGCACCGGACCGCCGGTGCGGCAGGCCTCGATGGCGAGCCGCTCCTGCTCGGCGGTGGCGAGGACCGCCTCGGGTTCCGCGGGCTCGTCCCCGGCCAGTACCGCCGCCACCCGTTTGACCAGGTCGGCGACGAGTGATCCGCGCCAGGACGACCAGGCGGCCGGGCCGGTGGCCAGCGCGTCCGCCTCGGTGAGGGCGTGCAGCAGTTCCAGCGTGCCCTGGCTGCCGACCGCCTCGGCGACGAGGCGCACGGTGGCCGGGTCCTCCAGGTCGCGCCGGGTCGCGGTCTCGACGAGCAGCAGGTGATGGCGTACGAGGGTGGCGAGCACGGCCACGTCCTGGCGGTCGAAGCCGATCCGCGCGGCGACGTCCTTGGCGATGATCTCGCCGGCCACCGAGTGGTCGCCGGGCCAGCCCTTGCCGATGTCGTGCAGCAGTGCGGCGACCAGCAGGAGGTCGGGGCGGCTGACGCGGCGGGTGAACGCGGAGGCGCGCACGGCGGTCTCGATGAGGTGCCTGTCGACGGTCCAGATGTGCACGGCGTTGCGCTGCGGACGGCAGCGCACCCGCTCCCAGTCGGGCAGCAGCCGGGTGATCAGGCCTTCCGCCTCCAGCGCCTCCCAGACCTCGACGGTCGGCTCGCCCGAGCCGAGCAGCGTCACCAGTTGCTCGCGCGCCTCGGCGGGCCAGGGCGTGGGCAGCGGACGGGTGGTGGCCGCCAGGCGGCGGACGGCGTGCAGGGAGAGCGGCAGGCCGGCCTGTGCGGCGGCGGCCGCGGCCCGCAGCGGGAGTACGGGGTCGCGTTCGGGGCGCGCGGTGCGGGCGAGCACCACCTCGCCGTCCTGCTCGACCACTCCCTCGGCCAGCGGGGAGCGTTCGGCGACCGGCTTGCCGCCGCCGAGCATGGCGCGCAGGCGCGGCCGTACGGCGCGCGAGCGCAGCACGCGTCCCACTTCCCGCCAGGTGACGTCGCTCGCGTAGGCGATGACCCGTGCCGCCTCGTAGACCTGCCGCAGCAGCGTGTCGGCGTCGAGCAGACCGAGCTCGCCCGCCACCTGGTCCTGCTCCTGGAGCGCGAGCCGGTCGGTCGCGCGCCCGGTGGCCAGATGGAGGGCGTCGCGTACGTCGAGCAGCCGGCGCCGGGCGTCGGCGAGGCCCTCGCGCGGGGCGTCCGCGAGCCAGGAGGCGGCGACGGCGCGCAGGGCGGTGGCGTCGCGGAGCCCGCCGCGCGCCTCCTTCAGGTCGGGTTCGAGCAGGAACTGGAGCTCGCCCTGGCGTTCGGCCCGTTCGGCGCACAAATCCCGGAGTTCGGGGAGGCGTTTGGGCGCCTGGTTGCGCCAGTCGGCCAGTACGGCCGTGCGCAGACCGGCGGTGAGGCCGAGGTCGCCGGCGAGGTGCCGGGCGTCCAGCAGGCCGAGCTGGACCTTGAGGTCGTCGGCCGCCGTCCTGCGGGCCTCCGCCGAGGTGCGCACGGAGTGGTCGAGGGAGAGACCGAGGTCCCAGACCGGGTACCAGAGGCGGTCGGCCAGCGCGGCGACCGCGGCCGGGTCGCCGCCGTCGTGCAGCAGCAGGAGGTCGAGGTCGCTGCGGGGGGACAGTTCCCCGCGTCCGTAACCGCCGACCGCGACGAGGGACACGCCGCGCAGCGCCCCGGCGCCCGCGTCGAACAGGCCGGTCAGCCAGTCGTCCGTGAGCTCGGCGAGGGCGGCACGGCGCGGCGGCCCGGACCGCGCCCCCTCGGTGAGGAGGCGCAGCCGGGCCGCCGCGTAGCCGCTGGGTCCCGAGTCCTCTGTTTCCTTGCGCACGTCCGTACTCGTCACCCGGCGACTCCTGTCCGTCTTCTGTTTCAGAGCGCGTCCGGCCCGCGCTCGCCGGTCCGCACCCGTACGGCCGTCTCGACCGGCAGGGACCAGACCTTGCCGTCACCGATCTTGCCGGTCCGGGCCGCCTTGACGATGACGTCGATCAACTGCTCGGCGTCCTCGTCCTCGGCCAGCACCTCTATGCGGATCTTGGGTACCAGGTCCACGGTGTACTCGGCACCCCGGTAGACCTCGGTGTGTCCCCGCTGCCGACCGTAGCCGCTCGCCTCGGTGACCGTCAGTCCGTGGACCCCGAAGGCCTGGAGGGCCTCCTTGATCTCGTCCAGCCGGTGGGGCTTCACGACGGCGGTGATGATCTTCATGCGTCCACCTTCTTGCTGGCAGTGTCGGCCACCCCGGCCGGGACGGCGGTCCGGGCGGCGCCGCCGCCGGCACCGCTGAAGTCGTATGCGGTCTCGGCGTGCTCGGCCTGGTCGATACCGGCCACCTCGTCGTCCTCGGAGACGCGCATGCCGATCGTCCGGTCGAGGAGGAAGGCGAGGACCGCGGAGACGACCAGTGAGTAGCCGAGGACCGCGAAGACACCCGCGCACTGCTTCCAGAGCTGGTCGAAGGTGTGGTCGCCGTAGAAGACGCCGGTCGCCTTCGACTGGCCCTTGCCGGTGGCGAAGAAGCCGATGAGCAGGGAACCCACGACACCGCCGACCAGGTGGACACCGACGACGTCGAGGGAGTCGTCGTAGTTGAACCGGTACTTCAGTCCGACGGCCATGGCGCACAGCACACCGGCGATGGCGCCGACGGCGATCGCACCGAGCGGGGAGACCGCACCGCCCGAGGGGGTGATGGCGACGAGACCCGCGACCGCGCCGGAGGCGGCGCCCAGCGTGGTGAACGCGCCGTGCCGGATCTTCTCGTAGGCGAGCCAGGCCAGCATGGCGGCGGCGGTGGCGACCTGCGTGTTGACGAACATCAGCGCGCCGACGCCGTCGTCGTTGCCGAGCCACGAACCGGCGTTGAACCCGAACCAGCCGAACCACAGCAGACCGGCGCCGAGCATGACCAGCGGAAGGCTGTGCGGACGCATCGGGTCCTTCTTGAAGCCGACCCGCTTGCCGATGACCAGGATCACGCCGAGCGCGGCGGCGCCCGCGTTGATGTGGACCGCCGTACCGCCGGCGAAGTCGATCACACCGAGCTCGTAGGCCCAGCCGCCGGCGCCCCAGACCCAGTGCGCGACCGGGAAGTAGACGACCGTGGCCCACAGGGTGATGAACAGCGCCCAGGCGCTGAACTTGACGCGGTCGGCGAGCGCACCGCTTATGAGGGCGGGCGTGATGATCGCGAACATCAGCTGGAAGACCATGAATACGAAGATCGGGATGGTGTATCCGTCCCACAACTCCGTCAGGCCGATGTTGCTGAGGCCCACCCAGTCGGAATTCCAGCCGATGAATCCACCGGAATCGGTGCCGAAGGCGGCGGAGAAGCCGTAGAGGACCCACAGGATGGTGATGATCCCCAGGCTGATGAAGCTCATCATCAGCATGTTCAGCGTGCTTTTGACGCGGACCATGCCCCCGTAGAAGAAGGCCAGACCCGGGGTCATGAGCATCACCAGGGCGGAACAAATGAGCATGAAGCCTGTGTTGGCCGGCGACAGCGTGGCGTCTGCCGCAAGCGTGATGGCTGGTGCCATCGGCGTCTCCTCGTCGTTGGTACGGACCCGTGCGGGCGAAGCCTGAGCGGAATGAGGGGTGGGCCGGTTATGCGCCATGAGATTGACGCAGCGCCGTTTCGGTCGACGCCCCTCGTTGTTTCGCCGCGGTGACGAAGGCACCTTGTGTGTTACGCCTCGATGAACCGCCGGATTACGGGCGCGGGGATCGTTATCTTGGCGCAACCTTCGATGAAGGAAAGAAACCGGCCGCGGTCGGCCTTCCGATGACCTGGCGTGGGGGAGCCGAGTCGGGCAGTTCGGGAAGGCCGGCCGCGGCCGGGGTCGTGCGGGTTCAGACCGCTTCCGCGGTCTCGGGCAGCTCGACGGCGAGCTTCTCCGTCAGATCGACGATCTCGGCGAGATCCCCGAAATCGCGTACAGCGGTGTCGACGGTCTTTCGGATACGTGTGTTGACGCGCTCGGAGCGGACCTTCTTCGCGATGCCCATCGCCTCCTCGGCGAAGCCCGTGCTCCGCTCGGGTTCGCGCCGCAGCAGGTGCACGGTGGCCATGCCGATCAGGTTGAGTGCGTACGACCGCTGGTGCTCGCGGTCCTGGCCGAACAGCTCGACGGCGCGCTGCATGAGGGGCTCGGCCAGGGAGGCGTAGGTGGGGCTGCGGCCGGCGACGTACGCGAGGTCGCGGTAGGAGTGGGAGTTCTCGCCGTACAGCTCGGCCTCGGAGAAGAAGCGGATCCAGTCGGGGTCCGGCTCGTCCCACTCGTCGGCATCGGCGAAGGTGTCCTCGGCCATCCGCACCGCCCGCTTGCACTTTCCGGGCTGGCCCATGTTGGCGTACGCGCGGGCCTCCATCGCATACAGCATCGACTGGGTGCGCGGGCTCGCGCAGTCACGGCTGCCGTACTGCGCGAGGTGGATCAGCTCCAGGGCGTCCTCGGGCCGTCCCAGGTGGATCATCTGACGGCTCATGCTGGACAGGACGTACGAGCCGAGCGGCTTGTCGCCGGCCTCCCGCGCCGCGTGCAGGGCGAGGACGAAGTACTTCTGGGCGGTGGGCTGAAGTCCGATGTCGTAGCTCATCCACCCGGCCAGCTCGGCCAGTTCGGCGGCGACCTTGAACAACTTCCGGGCGACGGGCTCGGGCTGGGACTCCTGGAGGAGGTCGGTCACCTCGTGCAGCTGGCCGACGACGGCCTTGCGGCGCAGACCGCCACCGCACTGGGCGTCCCACTGCCGGAACATCACCGTGGTGGACTCCAGCAGCTCCAGCTCGGGCCCGGACAGCCGGCCGCGGGCGCGGGCGGCCGGCGTGGGATCGGGCTCGGGCTCCTGGCGCGGGCCGGGCAGCGTGGGCACCAGCCAGCGCTGCATGGGCTCGATGAGGGCCGGGCCCGCGGCCAGGCCCAGCGAGGTGCCGAGGAAGCCGCGCCGGGCCAGCATCAGGTCGCTGCGCGAGAACTCGCTGAGCAGGGCCACGGTCTGCGGGCCGGTCCAGGGCAGGTCGACACCGGACACGGACGGCGACTGGCGTGCCGTGCGCAGGCCCAGGTCCTCGACGGAGACGACGCAGCCGAAGCGCTCGGAGAACAGCTCGGACAGGATCCTGGGGATGGGCTCACGGGGGTTCTCGCCGTCCAGCCAGCGGCGCACCCGCGAGGTGTCGGTCGAGATGTGACTGGCGCCCAACTGGCGGGCCCGGCGGTTGACCTGGCGCGCGAGCTCGCCCTTGGACCAGCCGCTGCGCACGAACCACGAACCGAGCATGTCGTTGGGGCGCTTCTCAGCGTTCGCTCCGCTTCCGCCGTTGCCGCCCACTGGAACGCCCCCATCCCTGAGACCACTTGTCACTGACTGCGCCAAGCCCTATCAGAATGCCGGTGGATGCGGCCGTCCGTCCCGGGGTTGCCACCCTTCGAACGGAAAGCCGGGTTGCCTCCGGCATACCCACAAGCGCGTGCGCCTTCAGGCCTCGTGCACACAAAGTAATCCTACGATCACTCGCCCACCACGAGGATCCCTCAAACGCCACCATTCGCCACCCCTTCGAATGAACTCACGACGGCCTCTACGCGATTCACTTGACACAGGACGGCCGGGAGTGAGCAGAGAGGTGCACACGGGGGCGCGCGTCGCCGCACACGCAACCCCGAACGCCTCAAAGCGCCGTCCGCATCGCGCGGCACCAGGGAGCGGGAACACGCGAAGTCACGCAGAGTGATGAATGGCGTTCATCTCGTAACCACCGGTGCGTCGGACCCGTTGGAGGGGGCATGGGCTTCACGATCGGCAGCAGTCTGGGTATCCGTGACATCCGGTCCGCCTCGCGCCGCCGCGGCCGCTCGTCGGAGTGCACCGCCGTGGCCGAGTTCACCGGGCTGTGGGGCTGGGACGTCGTGCCCGGCGCCAGGGCCGCCGCGGGCGCCTGCTCCTGCGGCCGCCCCGACTGCCGGGCGCCGGGCGCGCATCCGCTCGACTTCGCGCCGGCGATGCCCGCCGGGGCCACGCTGGACCAGGTGACCAAGGCGTGGGCCGAGGTCCCGGGGGCCGCCGTGATGCTTCCGGTCGGCCGCGCGTTCGACGTCGTAGAGGTGGCCGAGGCCGCCGGGCGCCGCGCCCTGGTCCGGCTGGAGCGCATGGGACTGCCGCTCGGCCCGGTCACCGCCACCCCCGAGGGTCGCGCCCAGTTCTTCGTCGCGCCCGGTGCCGCCGCCGAGCTGCCCGCCCTGCTCTACCGCATGGGCTGGGACGACCCGACCGCCCTGGACCTGCGCGGCCTCGGCCCGGGTGCGTACGTCACCGCGCCCCCCTCCGACCGCGGCGGCCTCGGCCCGGTGCGGTGGCTGCGCCCGCCCGGCCTGGACTCGGCGAGCAGGCCGCCCGAGGCCCGGCTGCTGCTCGGCACGCTGGCGTACGTGGCCCACCGGTCCCGAGCGTGAACCGGCCCCCCGCGTGAACCGGTCCGAGGCGCTCCGGGGGTGACGCGCTCCCGGGCGGGAACCCCGGCCGAAGGAGCCGGACGGCCCGTAACCGGACCGAGGAAGTCGGACGGCCCGTGACCGGGCCACCCACGACGAAGGGCCCCGCCGCATCTGCACCATGCGGTGGGGCCCTTCTCCGGTCGGGGACCCGGCCGGGCGTTCGCCCAGGGGGCCGGGTGGCCCGTCGTTCACCGGCCGGACGGCCGGGTGGGGATCACTCCCCGATAAGGGCATCGACGAAAGCTTCCGGCTCGAACGGCGCCAGGTCGTCGGCACCCTCGCCGAGCCCGATCAGCTTGACCGGCACGCCCAGCTCGCGCTGGACCGCGACCACGATGCCGCCCTTGGCCGTGCCGTCCAGCTTGGTCAGCACGATGCCGGTGATGTCGACGACCTCCGCGAACACCCGGGCCTGCACGAGTCCGTTCTGCCCGGTGGTGGCGTCGAGGACGAGCAGTACCTCGTCGAGCGGGGCCTGCTTCTCGACCACGCGCTTGACCTTGCCCAGCTCGTCCATGAGTCCGGTCTTGGTGTGCAGCCGGCCGGCGGTGTCGATGAGGACGACGTCCGCCCCCATGTCCTTGCCCTCCTTCACCGCGTCGAAGGCGACGGAGGCGGGGTCGCCGCCCTCGGGCCCGCGCACGGTGTGGGCGCCGACCCGATCGCCCCAGGTCTGGAGCTGCTCGGTGGCGGCGGCACGGAAGGTGTCGGCGGCGCCGAGGACGACCGTCCGGCCGTCGGCGACCAGGACCCGGGCGAGCTTGCCGGTGGTGGTGGTCTTGCCGGTGCCGTTGACGCCGACGACCATCACGATGCCGGGCTTGCTGGTCTCGGGCTCGGTCTTGACCGTACGGTCGAAGTCGGTACCGACCAGCGTGAGCAGTTCCTCGCGCAGCAGACCGCGCAACTGCTCGGGGGTGCGGGTGCCGAGCACCTTCACCCGCTCGCGCAGCCGCTCGACCAGCTCCTGGGTGGGCATCACGCCGACGTCGGCGGTGAGCAGCGTGTCCTCGATCTCCTCCCAGGTGTCGTCGTCGAGGTGCTCGCGCGACAGCAGGGTCAGCAGGCCCTTGCCCAGGGCGTTCTGCGAGCGGGAGAGACGGGCGCGCAGGCGGACGAGGCGCCCGGCGGTGGGCTCCGGGATCTCGATGACCGGAGCCTCGACGGGAGGCTCCTCGACGGCCACCGGGGCCGAGGCCTCCGGAAGATCCACCTCCTCTATCGTGCGCCGCGGTTCTTCACGCGGCGTCTCGGCCTCTTCGCCGACCTGCGGTTCGGCCGGAGGCGCGGTGATGTCGGGCGCCGAGGGCGGCGGCGGGGGCAGCGACTTCGTCCGTCGACTGCCGACGACGAGCGCGCCGATCGCGGCCAGCGCGACCACGGCGATGACTACAGCAAGGATGACGGTTTCCATAACCCGTCCAGTATCTGTCATGGACCCGGGCAGGGCCCAGCTTGTGGTTTCCTCCAACCCGGCGCGCCGCCCGACGGCCCCGGCCCGGGCGGGCCGCGACATAGCAATCTGACGCATCGTCAGCTACCGTCCCCCTCGCCGACCCGAAGGGGGACCCATGCCCGTCACCGTCGTACGCCTCAATCTCGTCGCCCCCGACGCCACGCCCACCGCGCTGCACGAGCGCTACGCGGCGGCCCTGGAGCTGGCGCGGTACGCCGACGACCACGGGATCACCACCGTGCAGACCGAGGAGCACCACGGCGTCGCCGACAACTGGCTGCCGTCGCCGTTCGCCTTCGCGGGCGCCCTGCTCGGCGCGACCCGACGGCTGGCGGTGACGGTCTCGGCGGTGATCGGCCCGCTGTACGACCCGCTGCGGCTGGCCGAGGACATCGCCGTACTGGATCTGCTGAGCGGCGGGCGGCTGGTGACCGTCGCCGGGATCGGGTACCGGCCCGAGGAGTACGCCATGTTCGGGGTGGACTGGCGGCGGCGCGGCCGGCTCCAGGACGAGCTGCTGGAGACGGTGCTGAAGGCGTGGACCGGCGAGGAGTTCACCCACCGGGGCCGTACCGTGCGGGTCACCCCGCGCCCGTTCACCGCACCGCATCCCCTGCTGCTGGTCGGCGGTTCGTCGCGGGCCGCCGCGCGCCGGGCCGCGCGCCTGGGGCTGCCGTTCTTCCCCAGCGCGCATCTGCCGGAGCTGGAGGCGTACTACAAGGACCGGCTCGCGGAGTACGGCACCGAGGGCTGGACCATGATGCCCGCGGCCGAGACCCCGCTGCTGCACATCGCCGAGGACCCGGACCGGGTCTGGGCCGCGTACGGGAGCCACTTCCTGCACGAGGCCCGTACCTACGCCTCCTGGCAGTCCGGTGACATCCGGTCGGCCGTGCGGTCCTCGGCCACCACGGTGGAGGAGTTGCGCGCCGAGGGCGTGTACCGGGTCCTGACACCGGAGGAGTGTGTGGCGCAGGGCCTGGACAACCTGGTCCTGCACCCGCTGGCCGGCGGGATGCCCGTCGAGGAGGGGCGGCGCAGTCTGCGGCTGTTCTGCGAAGAGGTGCTGCCCCGGCTCAGTGACTGAGCCGGGGCAGCACCTCCTACGGGAACGAGGAGAGGGGCAGCGGGGACTTGCCCTTCTCCCCGAGTTCACGGGGCGGGCGGTCAGCCCATCTCCTCCAGCGCCTTGCCCTTCGTCTCCTTCACGAACTTCAGGACGAACGGGATGGAGAGCGCGGCGAAGATCGTGTAGATCACGTAGGTCGCGGAGAGGTTCCAGTCGGCCAGCGACGGGAAGCTCGCGGTGATGGCCCAGTTGGCGATCCACTGCGCGGAGGCGGCCACGCCCAGGGCGGCGGCGCGGATCCGGTTCGGGAACATCTCGCCGAGGAAGACCCAGACGACCACGCCCCAGGACAGGGCGAAGAAGAGGACGAACACGTGGGCGGCGATCAGGGCGACCCAGCCCTGGGTGGCCGGCAGCTTGCCGTCGACGAGGTCGAACGAGAACGCCCAGGCCTCCAGTCCGAGGCCGATGACCATACCGACCGAACCGATGAGGGCCAGCGGCTTGCGGCCGATGCGGTCCACGAAGATCATCGCGATCACGGTACCGATGATGTTGATGATCGACGTGGTGAAGGAGTAGAAGAACGAGTCCGTCGGGTCGACGCCGACCGACTGCCACAGCGTCGAGGAGTAGTAGAACGCGACGTTGATGCCGACGAACTGCTGGAAGACCGACAGGCCGATACCGATCCAGACGATCGGCTTGAAGAAGAAGGAGCCGCCGAGCAGGTCCTTGAAGGTGGACTTGTGCTCGCTCTTCATGGCGAGCTCGATCTCGGCGACGCGGGCCTTCAGGTCGGTCCTGTCGCCCTCGACCTCCTTGAGGACCTCGCGGGCGCGCTCCTCCTTGCCGACGGAGATCAGGAAGCGCGGCGACTCGGGGATCGCGAAGGAGAGCAGGCCGTACAGGGCGGCCGGGACGACCATGACGCCGAGCATGACCTGCCAGGCCTCCACGCCCAGCAGCTCACCGCGCTGGTCGCCGCCCGCGGCGTTCAGGATGCCCCAGTTCACCAGCTGCGAGATGGCGATGCCGACGACGATCGCGGCCTGCTGGAAGGAGCCGAGACGACCGCGGTACGCGGCCGGGGAGACCTCGGCGATGTAGGCGGGGCCGATGACGGAGGCCATGCCGATGGCGAAGCCGCCGACGATGCGCCAGAAGGCGAGGTCCCACAGCGCGAACGGCAGTGCGGAACCGACCGCGCTGACCGTGAACAGGGCGGCGGAGATCTGCATGCAGCGGATGCGGCCGATGCGGTCGGCTATCCGGCCCGCGGTCGCCGCGCCGATGGCGCAGCCGATCAGGGCGATGGCGATGACCTGTGCCAGCGCTGCGGAGCCGATGTCGTAACGGCTGCGGATGGCCTCGACGGCACCGTTGATCACAGCACTGTCGTAGCCGAAGAGGAAGCCGCCCATCGCGGCCGCGGCCGCGATGAAGATGACATGCCCGAGGTGATCGGGGTGAGCCGTCCTGGCTCCGGGTGGGGGTACCTGCGCTGTGCTGGTCACGTCTGACTCCTCGGGCCACCGGCCTCGCTGCCGGGATGTGGGGGCAAGCCCTTGGGTGATGGTTCCAGTGGCGCACAAGTTCACGCCTGCCACCACCTGAAGGTAAAAGCAATGTCGCAGAGATTATGCCTTCAAGTTTCGAAGTTAATAATCCTGAGAGTGTGAGCTTATGGACAGGTCGTGCCCACCAAGTGTTCAAGTAGTGAACTGATTAGGGATGCGAGGTTACACTGATGTAGCCTGCACGCAACTAGCGAAGGCGCTGGGAGATGACCTTCGAGACACCGTCGCCCTGCATGGACACGCCGTAGAGCGCGTCGGCGACCTCCATCGTGCGCTTCTGGTGCGTGATCACGATCAGCTGCGAAGCCTCCTGGAGCTCCTGCATGATGCGGATCAGGCGCTGGAGGTTGGTGTCGTCCAGCGCGGCCTCGACCTCGTCCATGACATAGAACGGACTCGGCCGCGCCTTGAAGATCGACACCAGCAGCGCGACGGCCGTCAGCGACCGCTCACCACCGGAGAGCAGCGACAGCCGCTTGACCTTCTTGCCCGGCGGCCGTGCCTCGACGTCCACACCCGTGGTGAGCATGTTGTCGGGGTCGGTGAGCAGCAGCCGCCCCTCTCCGCCCGGGAACAGCCGGCCGAAGACGCCTTCAAACTCCCGTGCGGTGTCCCGGTACGCCTCGGTGAAGACCTGCTCGACCCGCTCGTCGACCTCCTTCACCACCTGGAGGAGGTCCGCACGGGTCTTCTTCAGGTCCTCGAGCTGCTCGCTGAGGAACTTGTGCCGCTCCTCCAGGGCCGCGAACTCCTCCAGGGCGAGCGGATTGACCTTGCCGAGCTGCTGGTAGGCCCGCTCGGCGGCCTTCAGCCGCTTCTCCTGTTCCGCCCGTACGAACGGCCTGGGCCGGTTGCGCGGGTGCTCCGGATCGTCCGGCAGCTCCTCGCCCTCGGCGGCGGGCGAGGCCGGCACCGGTTGGTGCGGGCCGTACTCGGACATGAGTCCCGCCGGTTCCACACCCAGTTCCTCCAGCGCCTTGGTCTCCAGCTGCTCGATCCGCAGCCGCTTCTCGGCGCCGAGTACCTCACCCCGGTGAACTGAATCCGTCAGTTTGTCGAGCTCCGCCTTGAGGTCACGTCCGGCGGTGCGGGCGACGACCAGTTCCCGCTCGCGCTCGGCCTTGGCGGCCTCGGCCGCGGTGCGCTCCTCGTCCGCCCGCCGCAGCGAGACCTCGACGTGCTCCAGGAGCTGCCGGGCGCCCGAGGCGACCGCCTCCGCGACGGCCGCCTCGTGCCGCAGCCGGGCGCGCCGCTGCTCCGCACGCGCGCGTGCCTCGCGTTCGGCGCGGGCCGCCCGGTCCAGGGAGTCGGCCCGTCCGGCGAGCGACTTGACCCGCTCCTCGTGCGTACGGACCTGGAGCCGCGCCTCCATCTCGGTCTGCCGGGCGTTGGCCCCGTCCGCGGCCAGCCGGTCGCGCACGGAGGTGTCCGGTTCCTCCTCGACCGGCATCTCCTCCGCCACGGCGAGCCGTTCGGCGAGCTCCTCCGCCTCCAGTACGGCCTTGTCGAGCGCGTCCTGCGCCCGGGCCGCGGCCGCCGTGGACCGCTCGGCCTCCCCGGCGGCACCCCGGGCCTGTCCGGCCAGCCGCCCGAGCTGCTGCGCCACGGCCGACTTCTCCCGGTCGGCGGCCCGGCGCCGCTCCCCCAGCTCCTCGACGAGCGCGGCACACTCCGCGCGCCGGGCGACGGCCGCCTGCTGCGCCCCGGCCAGTTCCTCGCACCGGACGGCCAGCACCTCCAGCTCGGCGGCCGCCTCGTCCACCGACGCCTGGACCTCCAGCAGACTGGGCGCGCCGGCCGACCCGCCGTGCGCGAAGTGCGTGCCCAGCAGGTCGCCCTCGGCGGTGACGGCGGTGAGTTGGGGGTGGGTGCCGACCAGATCCACGGCCTCGTCGAGGGTGGCGACGACGACGATCCCGCGCAGCAGCCGCCGCACGGCGGGCATGAGGTCGGCGGGGGCCCGGACCAGGTCGGCGGCGAAGGGCGGCCGGTCCGTGGCGGGGGACGGTGGTACGTCGTCGACGGCCGGTGGTACGTCGTCGTG
>NZ_JBSFIA010000004.1:0-202174 GCF_053597355.1 Streptomyces sp. NPDC001443 | reverse complement strand
TGAGGCGCTGGTCCCTCGCCGTGAAGTGCCGGTACGTCGTCGTGAGGCGCTGGTCCCTCGCCGTGAAGTGCCGGTACGTCGTCGTGAGGCGCTGGTCCCTCGCCGTGAAGTGCCGGTACGTCGTCGTGAGGCGCTGGTACGTCGTCGGGGGCGCCGCCGAGCAGCAGTGCGGCCCGTCCCGCGTCCTGCTCGCGCAGCAGGCGGATGGCGTCGGCGGCCGCGGCGGGGCCGCTCGCTGCGAGGGCGTCGGCGGCGGCCCCGAGGGCGGCGGCGAGCGCGACCTCGTGTCCCGGGGCGACCGTCAGCAGTTCGGCGGCCGGGCCCAGCAGGCCGGTCAGCCGGTCCTTCGCCCCCAGCAGCGCGCCGGTGCCGTCCTTGCGGCGCAGCCCCAGGGCGAGGGCCTCGTGGCGGGCCCGGGTCGCGGCCCGGCTGCGCTCCGCCGCGCCGGCCGCCTCGCGGGCCTCGGTCAGGGCGGCCTCGGCCCCCGCGAGCTGCTTCTTCGCCGCGTCGTGCCGACCTGCGAGTTCGGCGTCGTCGGCGTCGAGCCCGTCCACCTCGGCCTTGAGCGCCTCGTACTCCTCCTGCGCGGTGACGGCCCGTTCCTGCGCCTCGTCCCGCGCCGCGGCGAGCCGGTCGATCTCGGCCTGGGCCGAGGCGGCACGCGAACGGGCCGCGTTGACCTGGCCGTTCAGCCGGGCCAGCCCCTCCCTGCGGTCCGCGATGGCACGCGCGACGTCCTTCAGGCGCCGTTCCTCGACCGCGAGTTCGCGTTCCAGTTCCGCGCGGTGGGCCACGGTGTCGTCCAGGGCGTGCTGCGCCGCCTCCAGGAAGGCCTCCAGCTCGGCCTCCTGCTCACGGATCCGGGCGGCCTCGCGCTCCATGTCCTCGGGGTCTCGGCCGCGCCGTTCGTCCGGGGGCGCGGAGGTCGCGCTCTTCACGCGCGCGTCGGCCAGGGAGACGGTGCCGCGTACCCGCTCGGCGAGCTGGGAGAGTTCGTACCAGGTCTGCTGCGCGCGCTGGAGCCGCGGCGAGAGCCGTCGTACCTCGTCCTCCAGCAGGGCCTCGCGCTGGAGCGCCTTCTTCAGTTCCTGGTCGGCGGCCTCCTTGCGTTCCTTCAGCGCGGCCTCGTCGGCGACCTCGGCGTCGAGCGCCTCACGCATCCGTACGAGATCGTCGGCCAGCAGCCGAAGGCGCGCGTCGCGCAGGTCCGCCTGGATCACCGCGGCCCGGCGCGCGACCGCGGCCTGCCGGCCCAGGGGCTTGAGCTGTCTGCGCAGTTCGTCCGTCAGGTCCTGCACGCGCGCGAGGTTGGCCTGCATCGCGTCCAGTTTCCGCAGCGCCTTCTCCTTGCGCTTGCGGTGCTTGAGGACGCCCGCGGCCTCCTCGATGAAGGCCCGGCGGCCCATGGGGTCGGCGTGCAGGACGGAGTCGAGCTGGCCCTGGCCGACGATGACGTGCATCTCACGGCCGATGCCGGAGTCGGACAGCAGGTCCTGGATGTCCAGGAGACGGCAGGTGTCGCCGTTGATCTGGTACTCGCTGCCCCCGTTGCGGAACATGATCCGCGTGATGGTGACCTCGGCGTACTCGATGGGCAGCGCGCCGTCGGAGTTGTCGATGGTCAGGGACACCTCGGCACGGCCAAGCGGCGGGCGGCCGGTGGTGCCGGCGAAGATGACGTCCTCCATCTTGCCGCCGCGCAGCGACTTGGCGCCCTGCTCGCCCATGACCCAGCTCAGCGCGTCCACGACATTGGACTTTCCCGAGCCGTTCGGCCCCACGACGCACGTGATGCCCGGCTCGAACCGGAGCGTGGTCGCCGAGGCGAACGACTTGAAGCCGCGGAGGGTCAGCGCCTTGAGGTGCACGCCGCTGGACTCTACCTTCCGGTGATGTCTCACTCCATGAACCCGCGGTTTCACCCATGAACGTGCAGGGCACACCAGACGTTAAAGACGGTGAAAGGATGCGCGGGGGCAAGGATGCGGGGGCATACGGGGACCGGGGGAAAGAAAGAAGGGACGCCGAAGCGTCCCTTGCAAACTCTGACAACTTAGCGGTTGATACGGGCAGCCCAACCACTGCGTGCGCTTTTGTGGAGCAGTGCAGCGATCAGGTGAGCGCAGGCTCCGCCTGGTGTGCGTCGATGCTCTCCATGATCCTGTCGTGAGAAGCGGCAGCCGTCAGCGCCTCGTTCTCGGCCTGGATCCGTCCGAGCTCGGATTCCAGGTCCTGTACGCGCTGCTGGAGCCGTCGCATCTCGGCGAGGAGTCGAGGGTCGGAGCCGCCGACGTAACCGAGAAGCGCCTTTGCCATGATGGATGGTCCTCCACACTGAGTGACCGACCGAAGCGGTGTGGGTCGTGAGGGATTCGCACCCGCGGTGCTTGGCACTCTTGAGTTGGTGCTGCCGTTCATCCATGCCAAACAGCTAAGGTGCGCGGGGCTTTCAGCGTCTCACCAAAAAGTTTGACGGTCAACACGATCACGCCCCGTATTGGCGGGCATCCCGGCGGCAGGCGGCCTGGAAACGGCCGTGCTGCGACTCCTGCGGGGCCCTCGGGGCGTGGCGATCATCCTTACGTGCGGAGCCTGCCACCACAAGCCGTTCTTGGCAACCACCAGGAGCTTTCTGCTTCGGGCAGGTGCCCGTGGCATATCACTCCGCTTCCACCTGGGCTTCCGTGCCGAGCGGAGTCAGCGGATGGCGAAGCCGTCGTAGCCGCCGCGGGGTGTGTCCCACATCTCGGTGACACCGGTGACGTTCCCGGGCGTGTCGTCTCCCCGGAGCCAGTCGAGGAGTCCCTCGCACCCCGGACGCGACCCTTCCGCGACGACCTGCACCCGTCCGTCGCCCAAATTGAGAGCAAAGCCACTCAGGCCGCCGATCTCAAGGGCCTTGGCCCGGGTGAACCATCGGAAACCCACACCTTGTACCCGCCCACGCACCCAGGCGACCAGCCGCACATCCTCGCTCATGACTGCAACCTAACCGGCCAATGTCCCTGGGGGCACTTCCTCCCCGTGCGTCATGCGGTACCGTCCCCACCCAATGAATCTCATATGAAACTCACTCGTTGGAGTGAGTCGGGCCGTCCAGGACATGCGGGAAACCGCCAGGTCGGCCGCCTGGACTCGGGACAGGCTCGGGTCGACCAGGTGGACGAGCAAGGACGAGGAAGGCAAGGACATGGGACGCCACGGACGCTCCGCCACGGGCCACGCCGCGGAGGTCATGGAGGCGCACGACCCCTCCATAGCCGGCTGGGGCGACCGCGGCCCGCAGGACTCGTACGGCGACGCCCCGACGACCATGGGCACCGCGCCCTACCTCGGCCGCGACCCGCACGACTCGTACGGCTCGCACCACTCGTACGGCTCGTACGACTCCTACAGCTCGTACGACTCCTACGGCGACGCCCCGACCGCGATGGGCACGGCGCCCTATCTGAACCCCGTCGCCCACACCGGGACCACCGCACACGGCGATGCCCATCCCTACGCGCCGCAGGACGGCGGCGCGTGGCCCGGCGAAACCATGACGTTCCCGTCGGTCACCTCTGACGGGTACGGGCACGAGTACGGGTACGGGTACGGGTACGGAAGCGGGTATGGGCCCGAGTACGGGCACGGAAACATGTACGGAAGCACGTACAGCCACCCCGTGCTGGACGACCGCGTCACCCACGACAGCCGCCCGGTCCACGAGAACCGCCCCGTCCGCCCCGTCCGCGACGAGCGTCCCGTCCACGAGGAGCGCCCCGCCCCCGAAGGCCGCCAGGTCCGCGACCCCCGCTTCCCCCGCGACGCCGCCTTCACCCGCAGCTTCCTGTCCGACGGCTTCACGCCCGACGAAGGCGTACGACGCTCGGGGCGCCGCCGCAAGAAGCGCGCCGCGACCCCGGTGCGCAGCGGGCTGCTCGGCGTCTCGGCCGCGGTGGCCCTGGGCACCGTCGCGGTCGCCACCGGTGTGGTGCCCGGCCTGGAGAACTACCGGCTCGGCGGCGGCACCAGCGGCAGCGACAACGTGCAGGCCGCCGGCTCCCCGTCCAACTCCGCGACGGAGCAGGGCGGCACGTCCGGCGCCGCGGCCGACCGCGACGACTCCACGGCGGCCAGCCGCGACTCCCAGCGGGCGAGCGCGCCGTCGGCGTCCGCCCCGACGGCACCGGCCACCCCGAAGCCCAGCGCGACGCCGAGCACCACGCCCTCGAAGGCGCCGACGGCGGACCCCGGCACCGCCGAGACCACCCCGTCGCAGGAACCGACGACGGCCACCAAGGCGCCGAAGGAGTCCAGCTCCGCGGTGACGGTCTCCGCCGAGGCACAGGCCGAGGCGGAGGTGCTGAAGCTCGTCAACGAGGAGCGGGCGAAGGTCGGCTGCAGCGCCGTGACGGCGAGCGGCGATCTGACGAAGCTGGCCGAGGCTTTCAGCGAGGACATGGCCCAGCGCGACTTCTTCGACCACACCGACCCGGACGGCGCCACGCCATGGGACCGGGCGGAGAAGGCGGGCATCAGCAACCTCGGCGGCGAGAACATCGCGCGGGGCCAGGCGGACGCCGAGGCCGTCATGGAAGCCTGGATGAACAGCCCCGGCCACCGGGCCAACATCCTGAACTGCGACTTCAACACGCTGGGCGTGGGAGTGCACTTCGGCGAGGGCGGCCCTTGGTGGACCCAGGACTTCGGCTACTGAGATAACCGCAGGTCAGAGCCCTAGAAACCGTCTGGGGCCGTCTCGGGGCCGTCAGCCAGAGGTTCCTCCGAGAAGACGCGGTCCACGGCGGCCCGAGTGCGGGTTCCGCTGGACGGCATCAGGTGGGTGTACGTCCGCAGCGTGAACCCGGGATCGTGGTGACCGAGGTACTCACTGAGTGCCTTGATGCTCTCCCCCGCGTCCAAGAGCACCGAGGCGTAGAAGTGCCTCAGCGCGTGCATCCCGTTGTCCCGCCCGGTCTCGACCTCGGCCGCCCGGAGCGCCGGCCGCCATACTCGGTCGTTGAAGCGGTTACGGTCGAGCGGCAGTCCCGCGGGGCCCGTAAAGAACAGGGACGCCGTCACAGGCGGACCGTCGAGGGTCTTCCACGGCAGAGTGATCCGTACCGCCGGGTAGCGCTTCACATGCTCGGTCAGCGCGCGAGCCACCGAGGCAGGCAACGGCACGTCCCGTTCCTTGCCGCCTTTAGGCGGAGCGAAGACCGGCCGGTGCTGTTGCAACAGCTTGACTTGCCGCACGACGTGCAGCGTCCCGTTGGCGAAGTCCACGTCTTCCACCGCCAGGCCGAACGTCTCTCCCTGCCTCAGCCCGCAGCCGGCAGCAAGGTTGACGAGAGCGGCGTAGCGCTTCGGGAGCCCCGAGCGAACCGCCATCAGGCGTTCGGCAGGCCACGGCTTCACCTTGCGAGGTTCAAGCCGAGGTGCCTTGACGGACCGAGCACGGCACGGGTTCTCCCTGATCACCCGGTCCTCGACTGCGGCGGTGAACACCGTGGAGACGTGAGCGAAGATGCCGCGGCGGTAGCCGGCGGAGAGTCCCCGGTCCTCCAGCGCTCGCAACCAGGCCCTCAGGTGCGACGGAGTGAACGACCCCATCGGTCGCGTGCCCAGATGCGGGATCGCATGGAGCTTTAAGCGGCTCTCCACCGACTCTCGGGTGAGCGGGTCAGTAATCTGAGTGGTCATCCACTGCGTCGTGTACTGCTCAAACGTCACCTTGCCTGCATCAGGGGCGACGTAGTCACCGCGCGACATGTCGGCTTCGATGTTGGCCAGCCAGCGTTCGGCGTCGCGCTTCTTGCGGTCGGGGAAGCTCTTGGACTTCTCGGAGCCGTCAGGGCCGATGTACCGGGCACGGTAACGGAGGCCGATGCCGTGCCGGTCGGTCTTGACCCTGCTGGTCTTTCCGTCCGAGCCGGTCTCGGTCTTGTACCAGCGGTCTTGAATGTGGCCGGCCATCAGGCAGCCTCCCCGAACTGGGAGTCCACCCAGGCCCGCACGTCGCTCGGGTCGAAGCGGAGGTGCCGGCCGACCCTGAAACCGCGGGGGCCGGTGCGCTTACGTCGCCACTGGTACACCGTTTCGACGCTGGGCAGTTCGAACATCTCGACCAGGTCCTCAGGGGTCAAGAACCTGTTCGGCAGCTCTGAGGTCATGGTCAGCACTCCCCTTCGTCAGCCACCAGGGCGGGTAGTTCTTCGCGGGCGGTTTCGCGGTTGTGCTGGATGTCGCGGCGGATGTTGGCGGCGAGCCAGGATTCACCGGGTGTGTGGCCGTGGCCGGCGTAGGTCCAGTGGGCGAGGGTCAGGGTGGTTGCCTCCGGGTCGTCGGGGTCGGGCAAGCCGAGGGCGGCGCGTTGCTGGGTGGCGCGGTAGTCGGCGCGGGTCTGCCGCAGGGCGCCGAGGGTGGTGGAGTAGCGGCGGGACTTGGTGGAGAAGTGGCCGCGGAAGCCGAGCATGTGAGCCCAGTCCCGCAACTTCCGGTCGGGGTAGAGCGGGTGCAGGTCGAGGCAGGCGGTGATGAGCCGGGCCGGGTGGTCGGGGACGTCGAGGAGGGCGAGCACTTCGACGTTGCCGATGCGGCGGTCGACGGTGCCGGTGGTCTCGGCTGCCTTGGTGGCGTACTTGGCGACGTAGGAAGCCACGGCCTGTTCGGTGATGTCTTCGCCGTGGCCGAAGGCGCCGATCGGCTGGACGTCGAGCTGTGTGCCCCAGCGCAGCGTGCGGGCCGGCTCGTCTCCGGCCGGGGCGACGTCGACCACGACACGCGCGGCAGCCGCATGGATGGCGTCGGTGAGCAGGTCGAGAGTGGCCCAGGCCGGCGGCGGCGAGTCGGGCCCTCCGGGACCGTCGAAGCGGATCACGGCATGGAAGTGCACGGCGCCGCGTTTCTGGTATTCGGCGACCTTGCCGAAGGCGACGCGGGACTGCGCGTGGGCTTCTCTCTGGGTGAGGCCGGCGCGGCGGGCGATCTCGCGGCGCAGGTAGATCGTGAAGTAGCGCCACAGGTCTGAGGCGTGGTTGTTCCACAGCACAGCGCCCGCGTAGTCGTAGGTGTCGGGGTCGAGCGGGGTGCCGAGTTCGGGCGCGTCCTCACTGTGGCGGGTGCCGCAGCGGCAGGGCCGCGTACCGAGCCGGTTGTGGACGGGTCCGAACGAGGGTGCGGTGAGGGTGGCGAAGACCCGCGGGTGGTCGCGGATCGTTGCCGGGGTGCCTTTGTCGGGGTCGCCGACGAGTCCGGCGCGGATGAGGTGGTAGGTGTCGCCTGCGTAGGTCCAGGCGCAGGACGGGCAGCGGGAGGCGCGGCGGTTGCCGCAGGCGATGCGTAACCGGCCGCCGGGTTCGGTGTCGGTCGAGTAGTGGTGCAGGACGTGTCCGGTGGCGCGGTCGCGGGTGACGGTGGCGCCTTGCAGGTGGATGGGGTCGGAGCAGCCGCCGGTGCGGCGGATCTGGTCCTGGATGCGGTCGAAGCCGGTGGACCCGGCCAGCCTCAGCACGTCGGTGAGGGTGGCCGGGTCCAGGCCCGCCGCGGTGGCGGGGTTGGTCATCGGCGTCCCCCTCGGTGGGCGGGGCCGTGGTTGTTGGTGTAGTCATCGACCAGGGCGTGGACCTTGTCGATGCCTCGGGCGGTGTCGGACTCGCCGCAGGTGCCGCAGGTGTAGGAGCCGGTCGGCGTGGACGCGGTGGCGTTCCACCAGCGGGCGGGGTCGTCGTGCTTGCGGTAGATCGGCTCGGCACTGACGTGCAGGCCAGGGCGGTCCTTGCTCGGGGTCAGGTCTCCCATGCCGGTCACCTCCCGGCCCGGACGAAGTCGGGGGTGCGGCGGGCGGTGCCGGTGCCGTGGCAGGCCCGGCAGGTGACGCGGAGGGTGGTGCGGGAGCCGTCGCGGTTGCGGGTGCCGGTGGTGATGGCGGCAGTCGCGTGGCCGTCGCAGTCGCGGCAGACGGGCGTGTTCGGGGCGTGCTGGGGCATGATGGGGCTTCCCTTTCGGGTCCGTTGGATCAGGAAGGTGGAGCCGTCCGGGGCGGCGGATACTTGGCGGTAGAGGCCGCCCCGGGCGGGCGTTACTTGCGGCGGTTGCGTCCGCGGGGGATGGGCGGGATGGCGTCGTAGGACTCCTGGCCGGCGCGGAAGTCGCTCAGGTCGGTGACGTCCTTGTCGGTGCCGATCTCACGCATGATCCGGTTCATGGCCTTCGTGTCGCGGTGGCGCTTGGCGATGGCGTAGTCACGACCCAGTTCGGCCATGCGGTCGTCGCGGGCGGGCTCCGGGGTGCTGCTCTTGCGGCTGAAGAGGCCCATGTCAGTGCTTCCTTTCCTGGTTGAGGAGCGAGCGAAGGACCACCGCGCACACGGCCACCGAGGTGGCGGTGATGGCGACGGCGAGGAGCATGGAGACCAGCACCGCTCCGACCACGAGGACGACGGCGGTACCGCCACCGACGAGGGCGAGCGCGGTGCCCGGGGTGAGCTGCACGGCCGGCCGGTTCGACACCGGGGCGGCCGGGACCGAGGCCGGGGCCGAGGGCTGGACAGGTACCGGGGCGGGTGCCGTGGGGGCCGCGGTCGCCGGGGCGGGTGCGGTGTCCTGGGGCGGGTACTTCGGGGTGAACACGGGCTTTCTCCTTTCGGGTGGGTTACTTGACGACCGCGCCGATGGCGGGGCCGATGACGCTGTCGGCGACGAGGTAGCCGCCGAGGAGGAGCACGGCCACCAGCCACCAGGGCGGGCGGACGAGCTTGATGCCGAGGAAGCCGACGGCGAGCAGGGCGAGCCAGAGCGGGACGTCCATCGCGGGTCTCCTGTCAGGCTTTGCAGCGGTGGGTGCGGGCGGCGAGTTCGGCGGCGGACCGGTCGTGGTAGTCGGCGGAGAAGCCGCAGCCGGGGGCGGTGCAGGCGGCGGTGTGCATGTCGCGGCCGCGGCCGTCGAAGTACGTGGCGACCTGTACGGGCCCGATGCGGATCCGGTCGCGGAAGCGGCGGTGGACGCTCACGGTCAGTCCTTTCGTCCGATGAAGTCGTCCGTGTGGTCGGTGAGCCACTGTTGGATCTCGGGGTGTTCGTCGTCGGTGGCCCGGTTGATCGCGGCTTCGGCGACGGCGACGGCTTCGACGAGCCGGTTGTTGCGGGTCAGTTCCGCCGAGCGCTTCAGGGCGGATTCGATGGACGGGCGCATGGTGTGAACCTCCTTGGGTGTCAGATGAGTTGGAGTTCGGCGGTGATGGCGTCGGTCATCGGTGCGGGCAGGCCGAGCCGGGCGGACAGCGCGTCGGCAGGCATCGGGGATCCGGTCGAAGCCTGGTGCGCGTCGGCGATCTTTCGGGCGTGGTCCAGCAGAGCGGCCGGGACCACGGGAGCCGCGGGCGCAGGCTTGGCCGGGGCCGGGGCCGGGGCGAGTTCCGGTGTCGCGGGAGCCGGTACCGGGGCGGGATTGTCGGTGCGGTGGATCTCGACTTCCGGCACGGCGACCGGGGTGTCCACAGGCTGTGGGAGCGGGCTGGTAGTAGGCGAGTGGACCAGGAGGGTTCCGCCGAGGAAGGCGAGGGCGGGCCAGCCGGCGACGAGGATGCACAGCCAGGCGGGCACGTCATGCAGGTCGAGCAGGCCCGCGGTGGCGACGTTCGCGCCGAGCGAGGCGAACAGCGCGATCACGAACCAGGTCCAGGCGGCACCATCTCGCCGGGCCGTGCGCAGTCGGCGCCATGCGGCGACGAGCAGCAGGTCAACCGAGACGGGGTAGGCCCAGGCTTTCCAGCCGCTCTGCCCGGCCGCTTCCGCCAGGTCGTGCAGGTGGGCGAAGGACAGCGCGCCGGCGATCGCAGCTTGGATGAGCACCGGGTCGGGGCGGATCGAGCGGGACATGTGCACCACCTCCCTTCGCAGAGGGGTGTCGGGCCGGGAGCGGGCGGGGAATGCGATCTCCAGCCGCCCGGACCCGGCGGGCTTCAGTCGGGGGCGTTGCCGCTGCCGAGGCAGTTCAGGCACAGGCCCGTCTGCTGGCCGACGGTGCGGCGGTTGCGGCCGACGCGGACGGTGCGGGCAACTTCTCCGGTGCCCTTGCAGACCGGGCAGGGCGCAGGGCGGACAGGCTCCTTGGCAGTCGCGGCCGGCATGGTCACCACCCCGTCCCGGGGTACTGCGGCCCCTGGTCGGGGTCGTAGCCGGGCGGGATCATGCCGGGCGGCATCTCCGGCAGGGACGCCGCGAGCGCGATGCCGGCCACATCGACGAAGTGCAGGTCAGCACCGATGGTGTTGGCGTACAGGGCCAGGTCGCTGAGCAGAGCGACGGTGCGGCGGTAATCGTCCTCAGGCGCGTACATGAGCGGTCTTTCTCCCCTCTTCAGGCATGGAGCGGGTAGGGACCTGGCGCGATGCGGTCGCGCCGACCGGGGTGAAGCAGGCGGATTACTCGGTGACCGGCTCCGGGAGCACCAGCGCGGGACCCTCGGCCGGCTCGCTTGCCGCGGCCGGGCGGAACGGCTCCAGGAACGGCAGGTCCGGGACCAGGTGGGCGAACTCCCGGCAGGTGGCGATCACCTCGTCACGGGAGATCTCCGGGGTGCGGATTTTCGACCAGCCGCCGGAGGAGTCCGCCGCCACCGCGGTGCCGGGGCGTTCCATCGGGATCAGGCTGGCGACCGCGACCGCGTCCGGGGCGACGTCGGCGAGGCCCATCTCAGCGGTCTGTTTGTCGTTGACGCGGTGCACTACACGGCCGGAGAGCTGGGCCCGCAGCATCGTGGCGCCCTTGCCGAGATCGGAGCCGAAGCGCTGCCCGCAGATCTCCAGGTAGATCCCCACCGCACGGGCCATCTGTGCCAGCCGGATCAGCGCCGTGACGATCCTCGTGCGGCGTTCCTCGTCCTCCCGGGCGGAGATCAGGAACAGTTCGGCCACCTCGTCGACCAGGACGACGATCGGGACCGGGCGGATCTTGCCGGGCAGTTCCCACAGGTCCGAGACACCGTGCAGGCTCAGCAGGTCGAAGCGGGTCTCCATCTCCGCCACCAGCACATCCAGCAGCGATGCCGCGTCGTCAGGAGTGGTGACCAGGGCCGACAGGCGGGGCGCGTAGCGGTTCTGTTCGACGCCGCGCTTGCAGTCGATGCCGGCCAGAGCCACCGGCAGTTGCGCCAGGCCCTTGATGAGGTTGCGCTGGTACATCGACTTGCCGGAGGAGTTCGCACCCAGCGTGAGCGCCATGGGCGCCTTACGGTAGTCCCGCTCGAAGGCGGTCCCGTCCTCCCGCAGTGCGACCGGCACGGTCATGCCGTGCGGGCGGGCCTTGCGCGGCATCCGCACCCGGCGCAGCACGTCGTAGCCGGTCATCCGCAGCTCGACGAACCCCGGCTTGGTCTCGACAACCGTCACCGAGTGGACGCCCCAGGCGTGGCGCAGGCGTTCCGAGGAGGCGACCACGTCCGCGGGCTCCAGGCCGGCGGGAAGGCGGAGGGTGACCCGCAGGCCGGTCGAGGTGCCCCGTATTCGGCGGATCTTCGGCGGCACCGGCTGCACCTCACGCCGGGCGACGTTGCGGGTCATGAACGCCCGCAGGCCGGACGGCTGTACCGTCAGCCCGCACACGTCCATCGTCGAGCGGTACGAGAGGGTGAACCGCGCCCAGGTGGCCGGCATCCCGACCAGCGACCAGTACACGCGCGGCGCACGGTACTTCGCGTAGCCGAGACCACCGGCGCCCGCTAAGACACCGGCCGTCTCCACGTACGTCACCAGGTCGCCCATGATCAGGCCGCCGGCGTGATCGCGACCGCACGGAAGCTGATCCCGTGCCGCTTCTGTCCGTTGAACTCGTTCTCCCAGTCACGCGCCTTGAGCCCGATGACCTTCACCGGCATCCCCGGCGCCAGCCCCTCCGGGAACCCCGTCTCCGGGATCGTCACCTGGTACAGGTTCCCCTCCCCCTCGTCCGAGACCAGCAGGCCCACGGTCGAGAGGCTGGCACCGGTCTCCCGGTCCACGGCCCGCTCTCCAGTCTTCTTGTTGGCCATCTTCGGTTCCGGCGCGGTCGCCACGAACACCACGGCGGTCGAAACGTCGATCTTGAAGGACGGCATTATGGAGTCTCCCCTAGTGGGATCAGCCCCGGGCTTCGTTGTGATCTTGGCGGGTGGCACGTAGCCCGGGGCGCCTTTGTGTCCTGACACCATCGAAGCTACTCGCAGAAAAACTGCGAGTCAACAGAAAAGCTGCGACTAGCAGTAGAAGTGCTCCTCTGCGAGACTGAGTGCGACGAGAAGGAGGAGAAATGGCAAACTTTGGGCTGTTTGTTCGCTTCACTCTTCGTGAGGGTGCAGGCGAGGCGTTCGACGCGCTGATCCGGGAGACCGCAGCGGGAATCCAGGCTCACGAGCCCGGAACGCTGGTGTACGCCTGCCACCAGGTCGAAGGCGCGCCGAATGAGCGGGTCTTCTTCGAGCTGTACGCGGATCGCGCCGCGTTCGAGGAGCACGAGCGTCAGCCGCACACACGGCACTTCCTCGCGGAGCGCACCAAGTACGTCGAGAAGACCGAGGTCGACCGGCTTGAGCCGTATGCCGGCAAGTACCCCACTGGAGCCGAGGCGTGACAGGCTCCGACACCAAGGCACTAGGCCAGCGGGTCAAGGAACTTCGCCGCGCCGCGGGTATGTCGCAGAGCGACCTTGCGACCGCCATGACGCGCTCCGAGAGCTGGGTTTCGCAGGTCGAAAGAGGCGTGCAGCCCGTTGAGCGGCTGTCGATCCTTCAAGCTCTCGCCGATGCACTAAACGTGCCCGTGCGAGAGCTGCGTTCAGACGCTGCACCGGTCGAGGATGCCGCGGTGGAGGGGACCTCCCAAAACAACGATCTTGACGGACTCCGCGTAGCCCTTACGGGGCACCCGGCTTTGGGTAGCCTCTTTGCTCAGGCGCCGACTGGGCCGATCCCCACTCTCGCCGACTTCCGACGGCTGGTCGACGAAGCATGGACCCTTGCGCACGCATCGAGCTACGCAGCGCTGAGCGATCACCTTGCCCGGTTGCTCCCGAGCATCGAGACGGCGGTACGCCACGCGCCGGCCAGCGATCGCGGCGAACTTCATGCCCTTCGCGCGAGGGCGTACCAAGTGGCAGCGGCCAGCTTCACCAGGCAGGACCAGGCCGACGCGGCATGGGTCGCTGCGGATCGTGCGCTACAGGCAGCTGAGCTTGCGGGGCAACCCCTTGAGGTCGTTGCGAGCCTGTTCCGCATGGCGCACGCCTTCATGCGGCAGCAGCACATGGAGCAGGCTGAGCAAGCGGCCAAATCTGCCGTGACTGTCATGGAGCCCAGGGCGGAGGCCCCCGCGTGCCCACCGGAAGAGCTATCGCTCCTGGGCGCCATGAACCTGGTTCTCGCCGTGATCAACGCGCGGGAGGGCAACCGGGGAGGGACCCATCAGCACATCGACCGAGCACGAGCGATCGCGGCGCGATTGGGGGAGGACCGCAACGACTTCGACACTGAGTTCGGGCCGACGAACGTCGAGATTCACGCGGTGAGCACGGCAGTCGAGTTGGGAGACGCGGGGCTTGCCCTGGACGTGGCGCATCAGGTTGACGCATCAGGTCTCTCTCCCGAGCGGCAGTCACGTTTCCTTCTTGACGTGGCGCGAGCGCACGCGCAGCGGCGACACGTCGGTGAGGCCACAGCCGCGCTCTTGGAGTCCGAGGCTTTGGCGCCCGAGCAGATCCACGATCACCACTTGGCGCGCGAGATCATCCGCGACTTGGTGCAGCTCTCCGAGCCCCGTGTTCCTGAGTCCCTGCGCGGATTGGCCGAGCGAAGCGCCATCGGCTAGCCGATCTTGTTACAGATTTCTCTACCTCATCAAGCCCCGGCTGCGCTCCGCTCCGCCGGGCGCGCTTCCCGGCTCCGCTGCGGGCGCCGCTCCTGCCTCCGGCCCGCTCCGCCCGCGCTGCGCCGACGCGCGCCCACATGTGGATAGGGCCGTTGGCCATGAGTCGAGCACCGCAGGAACGCGGCAACGGTCCAAGCATGCCTCCGGCGGGGGCGCTCAGGCTCCGAGATGGCGGGGGCGCCGTTCGCGAGCGCCGGCCGAGTGTGGCGTGCGCGGGGTGCTCCCATCCCGTCTGCCGTCGACCCAGGCAGAGCCGAGCAGTCGCGGCCCAGGGCGTCAAGGTCGTTCGTCCGGCAGGGCGCTCCACCTTGACGCCCTGAACCACGCCCGCTCCACGGTGTGTGGGTCGACGGCAGACGGGATGGGAGCTGGGGTGAGTGGTGGGCGAAGTTGTGGATGTGGTTGAGCATTGACCGTTGACCGGCCAGTTCATCTCAGCGGGCACCTGGGCGAGGAGGATAGCCGTATGACCATCTTTCGCTGTGTGAACTGCCAGCAACCTCTGACCAGCGAGGTGATACCGGGGGAACCTCTCCGAGGTCCCGAGCAACCGCCTGGCAACGAGGTCGCTCCGCCGCGGATGAGCCCAGGAACCTTCAAGATCAATTTCGATGCCAGCCTCCTGATCTTGCACCCGGACGACGTTCCTGGGACAGCGTTCCATCCCGATCCTCGGCGCCTCGGTGGTTGCTGCGGTCCCGCTGGCCAGGACGGCCCCAACCTCGTCTGTATCGGCTGCGGCATCGAAGTCGCGACGAAAGAGTCTGACTGCTGGACCGACAACCTCGTAGCATTGATCGCTGCCGCAGCAACCGAAGAGCCAAAGAGCCTGTAGGACTGCGACATCCTCGCGAGCGGCGGTTGACACCAGCGGTTGACACCAACAGGCGCGAACAGTAGCGACCGGCGCCGAACCTTAGTGGACGATCACCCGAGGAACAGACCCGGTTGACCGACATCGACGGTTCCCTGTGATGGACCTGATAAAGATGAGGCCAGACCTCAAAGCCTTGGCCTAGTACGGGCGCCGTCCACACCATCGGCCGGCGCCCGTCGGCTTGACTCGGTCATTGAGATTCCGCCGACCTCACCGCCGCCGTCAGCAAGCGCGACCACGGCCGGTCCTGAATCGAGGTGCCCGGGAAACGTGACCGTGGCACGATGCCGACTCACATCCTTACTGGTGGGGGCGCACGAACATGACCGAAGAGGAAGCGCTGCGACAACTACGACGAGTGGCTCAGGAACGGGCATTGGGCCGTCACGTCGGCTCTGACCGGCTCATCCAAGCGGGGCTTGACGCACTTCTTGCTGGTGTCGACACCCAGTCGATAGCGCTCCTGGCCGGACTGGGACGGCGCGAGGAGCCCGAAGCGTCGGATCTGTTCGATCAGGTCCTAGAAGAGCTGGGTCTGCACTTCGAGACTCCCGCAGACCCGACTGCCGCTTCTTGGGCCCTGATCTACTGGTTGGCGGAGGAGATAGTCGACGGCTCGCTCGATCCCGCCACTGGTGCCGATCAGATCTGGCTAGAGATGCTAACCGAGCTTGATCTCCGTTGGCCCTACCCCGAGGAGCTGCGGCCGATCGCCTTGTGCGCGAGCGATCTAGAGGACTGGAACGAGAGCTGGGATATCTCACTGGACGACCTGAAAGCAAAAGCCTTCCAGGCCGCCCAGCGCCTCCTGCGCGCCCGATCACCGGAAGACTCGGAACGCTGATCCGAATGATCGACATATCGGGGCCAGTCGAGGGCAGGGGCCGTCTCTGGGCCGTGCGGGGGTGCTCAACGATGACCAACGCCGACAACCACCGACAGCTAAGCCGCAGGTCGCAGCGTTGATCGTTCACACGGCCGCAGGTCAGAGACCCGGCCCTTCACTTCTTCGGCTACTGAGACAGTCGAAGGTCAGCGGTCGGCTTCGACCGGAAATCTCGCCAGGGCGAACATGATCAAGAGGTCGAGGACCATCACGAGCATGGCCCACAGCGGGTAGTACGGAACGAACATGAACTGGGTGACCAGGCTGATGCCCGCCACCGCCACGCCCGCGCCGCGGCCCCAGCTCTGGTTCATCAGCACTCCCAGGCCCGCGACGAGGAGCGCCACTCCGACCACGACGTGGATCCAGCCCCACGTGGTCAGATCGAACCGGTAGGCGTACCGGGACGCGGAGAACAGGGTGTCCTGGGCGATGGCGGACGCACCCATGAGAATGCTGAGCGGTCCGCTGAGCGTCAGCACGGCCCCGGCAAACAGGGACACACCGCTGATGTCGGATTCCCCGCGCCCCGGCCGTGTCGTGTTCGGCGTCGCTGTCATGCCGCTGCCTTCCTGTACAGCGCGGTCACCGACGCGCACCGCCTGTGCGCGTCGGCCACGCTCTCCTGACAGGATCAGCGCATTCCCGCGGGACCGCGACCGCGGTCCCGTCCCCGGTCAGGCGGCCGCGCGGCCCTGGAGGAAGGTCCGGGCGGTTTCGGCGACCCGGCGGCCCAGGTGTTCCGCGGTCGCGAGGTCGGCCTTGTGCACGGCTTCCGGGCCCTCGTCGACGTTCGTCTGGGCGGCGGCGCCCGCGAAGACGCCGAGGCGGTTGAGGTCGTACTCGGAGGCCGTGGTGCCCATGCAGGTCGGCGAGCCGAACACGATCGCGTCGGAGCCGTCGAGCGCCTCCCACTGCGCGTCGGTGATCTCGTCGACCTTGATCAGGTACACCTCGGCGCCGGCCCCGGCGGCCCCGGCCCGGACGGCCTCGGCGAGGAGGGCCGTGTGGCCGTAGCCGGAGTGGTAGGCGATGGAGACAACGGGCGTGGTCATGTGGCGTACCCCTGGAAAGACATAGGGATGCCCGGTGGAGCGGCAGCTCAGCTCACGAGCACTGAAAAAGGAACGCACTAACCAGGGGTTAGTGCGATCTGTTCGTCAGCGCTGAGCCCGCGTAAGCTTCGGATATGACCAGCACGCAGGAGAGCGCGGAGGACCTGCACCTCCCGTATGACGTGTTCGCCAAGGCGTGCCCCTCGCGCGGCACGCTGGAACACGTCACGGGACGCTGGGGCGGGCTCACGCTCGGCGCGCTGAGCGAGGGCTCGCTGCGGTTCAACGAGCTGCGCCGCCGGGTGGACGGCGTGAGCGAGAAGATGCTCTCCCAGACGCTGCACGCGCTGGAGCGCGACGGCCTGGTGCTGCGCGAGGCACAGCCGACCAACCCGCCGCGGGTGGACTACGAGCTGACGCCGCTGGGCCACGAGGTCGCCCAGCGGCTGCTGGCGCTCATCCGGGTCCTGGAGGGCGGCATGGACGACGTACTGGCGGCGCGGGAGCGCTACGACGAGACGCGCGGCGCCCGCTGACACGTCGGGCAGAAGTAGCTGGAGCGGTTCATCCAGGGGCGGCGGCGCATCGGCGTGCCGCACCGTCGGCAGGGCAGGCCCTCGCGGCCGTACGCGTCCAGCGACCGGTCGAAGTAGCCCGACTCCCCGTTGACGTTGACGTACAGGCTGTCGAAGCTGGTGCCGCCGACCGCGAGCGCGGAGTTCATCACGTCCCTGACGTGACCCAGGAGTTCGGCGGTGCGCGGGCGGGTGAAGCCAGCGGTGGGACGCTCGTAGTGGATGCGGGCGCGCCACAGCGCCTCGTCGGCGTAGATGTTGCCGACGCCGCTGATCAGCGACTGGTCGAGCAGGGCCCGTTTGATGGTGGTGCGCTTGCGGCGCAGGGCCTGGTGGAAGGCCTCGTCGTCGAACAGCGGATCGAGGGGGTCGCGGGCGATGTGCGCGATGACGTCGGGCAGCCCGTCGGGCGTGGTGTCGTGCAGCGACAGACCGCCGAAGGTGCGCTGGTCGACGAAGCGCAGTTCGGTGCCCTGGACGTCGGTGAAGCGGACCCGGATGCGCAGGTGCTTCTCGTCCGGCGCCTCGTGCGGCTGGACCAGGAGCTGACCGCTCATGCCGAGGTGGGCCAGCACTGCCTGGTCGGTGTCCTCCAGCGGCAGCCAGAGGTACTTGCCGCGGCGGCTGGGCACACCGATCCGGTGGCCCTTGAGGCGGTGGGTGAAGTCGTCGGCACCGGCCGGGTGACGGCGGACCGCGCGGGGGTGCAGCACCTCGGCGTCGGCGACCGTGCGGTGGGCGACCCACCGCTCCAGGCCGCGCCGTACGACCTCGACCTCGGGCAACTCGGGCATGGGACCCCCGTGACAACCGGTGGATGGACCGAGCGCCCGCCCCGGCAGGGACGGGCGCTCGGTCGCGCTGTTCGGTCAGGCGGATGCCGACTCGGGGCCGGCTTCGACGATCGCGGTGGCTTCCGCGGCCGCCTGCTTGGCTCGCTCGTCCGCCGCGGCCCGGATGGACCGCCAGGCGGACTCGGCGGCCTGCTGCTCCGCCTCCTTCTTGCTGCGGCCGGTGCCGGTGCCGTACGAGACGCCTCCGACGCGGGCGGCAGCAGTGAAGGTCTTCTCGTGGTCGGGGCCGGTCTCCGTGACCAGGTACTCGGGCACGCCGAGTCCTTCGGTCGCGGTGAGCTCCTGCAGGCTGGTCTTCCAGTCCAGGCCGGCACCGAGGTTCGAGGACTTCTCGATCAGCGGGTCGAACAGGCGGTGCACCAGTTCGGAGGCCGCGTCGAGGCCCTGATCGAGATAGACCGCGCCGATCACCGCTTCCAGCGTGTCGGCGAGGATGGAGGCCTTGTCCCGGCCGCCCGTGCCCTCTTCACCACGGCCGAGCCGGATGAAGGAACCCAGGTCGAGGCCACGGCCGACCTCCGCCAGTGCGCGCGAGTTGACCACCGCGGCCCGCAGCTTGGCCAGCTGGCCTTCGGGCAGGTCGGGGTGGGTGTTGTACAGCGTGTCGGTGACGACGAGACCGAGCACCGAGTCCCCGAGGAACTCCAGCCGCTCGTTCGTCGGCAGACCGCCGTTCTCGTACGCGTACGAGCGGTGGGTCAGCGCACGCACCAGAAGGGCGGACTCGAGTTTGTACCCGAGCCGCCCTTCCAACAGCGTGTGGGACGAGGCCGCTGTGTCCGCCGGACCACCTCCGCCTGCGCGGAGGGAGTGCTTCTTGGCGTCAGACATCAGACCTCTCACCAGCCGCTCAGACCTCGAGGACCTGGCGCTTGTTGTAGGTGCCGCAAGACGGGCACGCGATGTGCTGCTGCTTGGGCTCGTGGCAGCGCTCGCACGCAACCAGGGTGGGGACCGCAGCCTTCCACTGCGACCGGCGGTGGCGCGTGTTGCTGCGCGACATCTTCCGCTTCGGAACAGCCACGGCTACTTCTCCTGCTTCTCGTCGGCGTGCGCTGAAGGAAGCGCGCCGCCGCTCATCTCGTCCTTCTCGCCGTCTCCGAGTGAACCGGCGAGTCCCTGCAATGCCGCCCATCGGATGTCGACGGCGTCATGGTGGTGGTCCGGGTCGTCCGCAAGGCGCGCACCGCACTCGGTGCACAGTCCTGGACAGTCTTCCTGGCACACCGGCTGCATCGGCAGTGCGAGCACCACCGCATCACGCAGCACGGGCTCGAGGTCGAACAAGCCGTCCTCGATGAAGAGCCTGTCCTCGTCTTCCTCGGCGTCGTCGGCCGGTTCCGCCTTGGGGCGGCCACGGTCGTCGGCGTCAGGGTACGAGAACATCTCCTGGAAGTCCGCTTCGAGCTCCAGCCCGAGCGGCTCCAGACACCTTACGCACTCCCCCTCGGCCTGTGCACGGGCGGTGCCTGTGACAAGCACCCCTTCCATGACCGACTCGAGTCGGAGTTCGAGCTCCACCGGGGCGCCTTCCGGCACTCCGATGACCTCCGCGATCCCGAGATCACGGGGGGCGTCGATCGTGCGGGTCAGGCGCTGCAGCGCGCCAGGACGCCGCCCCAGCTCGTGTGTGTCGAACACGAGCGGGTTGCGGTGGTCGAGGCGGGCGTTAGGAGCCATTCCTGCTTTCGATCTTCTCAGCTCGGAGGGACGCGGCCCTTCGGTGTCGCCGGGCAGCGCGGATCGCGGACGTACACGCGACCGAAGGGCCAGGATACTGGACCTTTCGCTCTCGGCCCAATCCGCCTCCGCGCCCCCGCCCGCCGGGGCGGTCGCCGCCCGGTCCTACAGGCCCCGCTCCTGCTCGTAGGCCCGCAGCTGGTCCGGGGTGATCATGCTGGTGTCGAAGAGGCTGGCCTCGTCGAGCGCGTACCCCTGATGGTCCTGGTGGCCCTGGTGGTCCTGGTGCGGGTCGTACCCGCCCTGCTGGGCGTCGTAGCCCTGGAAGCCGCCGTCCTGGGCGTAGCCGGAGCCCGCGGCGTAGGGGTCCGCCTGCTGGTAGCCGTACGCGTCCTGCCGGCCGTAGCCCTGCTGCTGGTAGCCCCCGTAGGGGTCCGGCTGCTGCTGGTAGTCGTACGCCGGCTGGACGGCCTGCTGGTCGTACTGCGGCTGGACGGGCTGCTGCGCGGCGGGCCGCTGCCGCGGCTCGGCCGGGGCGTCCGCGAGGGCGGCCAGGTCGGCGAGGTAGTCGGCGTCGCTGGAGTGCTGGAAGGTCGTGGTGTCGTCGGCGAGCGCGCCGAGGTCGTCGGTGGCGATCCGGCCGTGCAGCTTGGCGCGGCCCTTGCCGACGGCGTCCAGGGTCTTGGCGAGGACGGCCTCGAAGGCGCCGAGCTTGGCGTCGACGTACGCGTCGGCGTCGCGGCGCAGGGTCTCCGGGTCGTGGCTGCGCTCGGGGGCGTCCTCGTCCTCGTAGCCCTGCTCGTCCAGGCCCGGTCCGGTGCCGAGGAGCTTCTCGCGGCCCCGGCCGACGGAGCCGAGCGTCTTGGTGAGGACGACCTCGAAGTTGGCGAGCTTGGAGTCGACGTAGTCGTCGGCCTCGACGCGGACCTCCTCGGCCTCCTTGTGCGCCTCGGCGAGGATCCGGTCGGCCTCGGCCTGGGAGCGGCGGGCGATCTCGGTGTCGGAGATCAGCGAACCGCGCTCGGCGTGCGCCGTCGAGATGATCCGGTCGGCCTCCTGGCGGGCCTGCTCCACCATGTGCTCGCGGTCGCCGATCAGCTCCTGCGCCTGCGCGAGGGAGCCGGGCAGCGCCTCGCGCAACTCCTCGAGCAGGGAGAGCAGCTCGGCACGGTTGACCACGCACGAGGCCGACATCGGCATCGAGCGGGCGCTGGAGACCGTCGAGACGACCTCTTCGAGCTTCTTCTGCACGTCCATCGTGTGCTCGCCACTCTCTACAGCTGTGTTGGAGACGGACGGGACGACTGTACGTCCATGGGGCGCGCGGCCGACACCGGGTGACGGGCTGTCAGCCCCGGCGGGGGTTCCGCGCGCGCCCGGGGAGTCGGGTCAGCCCTGTCCCAGACGCTGCGTGAGCGCCTCGAAGACCGCGGGCGGGACCAGGTGCGAGACGTCGCCGCCCCAGGTCGCGACCTCCTTGACCAGGGAGGACGACAGGAAGCTGTAGGTGGGGTTGGTGGGGACGAAGAGGGTCTCGACGCCCGAGAGCCCGATGTTCATCTGGGCCATCTGCAGCTCGTAGTCGAAGTCGCTGACGGCGCGCAGCCCCTTGACGATCGCGGGGATGTCTCGCTGCTTGCAGAAGTCGACGAGGAGGCCGTGGAAGGCCTCGACCCGGACGTTGGCGTAGTCGGCGGTGACCTCGCGGATCAGGTCGATCCGCTCGTCGATCTCGAACAGGCCCTTCTTGGACTTGTTGATCATGACCGCGACGTAGACCTCGTCGTACAGACGGGAGGCGCGGCCAATGATGTCTAGGTGTCCGTTGGTGATGGGGTCGAACGACCCGGGACAGACGGCGCGGCGCAACTGGGTTCCCTCGCTCTCCGGTCCGGTCATCGTGCGTCTTCGCACGTAGAGGCGGCGCGACCGTACCAAAACGTGCCTTCGCCGTAACGACGGGCCCGGAGCGCTTCGAAGCCGTCCGGCCACCGGAATTCCCCGCCTCGGGTGCTGCGCTCCACGGTGACGAGGGCTTCCGGCGCGAGCCAGCCTTCCGCGCGGAGTGTGAGCAGGATCTCGCGTAGATCGTCGTCGGAGACGGCGTACGGGGGGTCCAGGAAGACGATGTCGTACGGCTCCCCCGGCGGCGGCGACTTGACGATCTGCTCCGCTTTGCCCGCTCTGACCTCGGCGCCGGGCAGCCCGAGGCTCTTGACGTTCTCGCGGACCGTACGGGCCGCGCGGGCGTCGGCCTCGACGAGCAGGGTGTGGCCCGCACCCCGGGAGAGGGCCTCCAGGCCGACGGCGCCGGAACCGGCGTACAGGTCGAGGACCCGCTCGCCGTCCAGCGGGCCGCCGAGCAGGGACTCCCAGGTGGACAGCAGGCCCTCGCGCGCGCGGTCGGAGGTGGGGCGGGTGCCGGTGCCCGGCGGGACGGCGAGGCGGCGTCCGCCGGCGGCGCCGGCGATCACGCGGGTCATCTGGGGTCCTTGTCCGTCGGGGTGCGTACGGGTCCAGTCTGTCAGGCACCCGCGCGGAGCGCGGTCCGCGGACGACGTACGCGGACCGCGGCCCGGCCCGGCCCGCCGACGGCCCCCGCCGCGGTCCGACTCCGGGTTGCCCGGGGACGGGTCAGCCCTTCTCCAGGTACTGCTCCCGTTCGTCGTCGAGCAGGGCGTCCAGGGCCGTGCGCAGGCCGGGCAGGCGCTCCAGGTCGGGGTCGGCGGCGACGACCGCGACCGCCTCCTCGCGGGCCTCGGCGATGACGTCCTCGTCCTCGATGACGGCGAGCACCCGCAGACTGGAGCGGACGCCGGACTGGGCCTGGCCGAGGACGTCGCCCTCGCGGCGCTGTTCGAGGTCGATCCGGGAGAGCTCGAAGCCGTCCAGGGTGGAGGCCACCGCGTTCAGCCGCTGGCGGGCCGGGCTCGCCTCCGGCATCTCGCTGACCAGCAGACACAGCCCCGGGGCCGAGCCACGGCCGACTCGGCCGCGCAGCTGGTGCAGCTGCGAGACGCCGAACCGGTCGGCGTCCATGATCACCATGGCGGTGGCGTTCGGCACGTTCACGCCGACCTCGATCACGGTCGTGGCGACCAGGACGTCGGTGTCCCCGGCGGTGAAGCGGCGCATGACGGCGTCCTTGTCGTCCGGTGCCATCCGGCCGTGCAGCACCTCCACCGTGAGCCCCTGGAGGGGGCCGCGGGCGAGCTGCGCGGCCACGTCGAGGACGGCGAGCGGGGGCCGCTTCTCCGCCTCGTCCTCGGGGGACTTCTTCTTCTTGGCGGCCTTGGGGTCGTCCTCCTCGTCACCGATGCGCGGGCAGACGACGTACGCCTGGTGGCCGTTGCCCACCTCCTCGCGCACCCGCTCCCAGGCGCGGGCCAGGAAGTGGGGTTTCTCGGCGGCCGGGACGACATGGCTGGCGATGGGCGAGCGTCCGGCCGGGAGCTGGTCCAGGACGGAGGTCTCCAGATCGCCGAAGACGGTCATCGCGACGGTCCGCGGGATGGGCGTGGCGGTCATGACGAGCAGGTGCGGCGGCTGTTTGCCGCGGCCGCGCAGGGCGTCGCGCTGCTCGACGCCGAACCGGTGCTGCTCGTCCACGACGACCAGTCCGAGGTCGTGGAACTGGACCTTGTCCTCGATCAGCGCATGGGTGCCGATCACGATCCCGGCCTCGCCGGTGACCAGGTCGAGCAGCGCATGCCGTCTCGCGGCCGCCCCCATCGAGCCGGTGAGCAGCACCACCTTGGTGGCCCGCTCGGCGCCGCCGAGCATGCCGCCCTCGGCGAGCTCGCCCATCATCTCGGTGATCGAGCGGTGGTGCTGCTGGGCGAGCACCTCGGTGGGCGCGAGCATCGCGGCCTGCCCGCCGGCGTCGACCACGGCGAGCATGGCGCGCAGGGCGACCAGGGTCTTCCCGGAACCCACCTCACCCTGCAACAGCCGGTGCATCGGGTGGTCCGTGGCGAGGTCGTCGAAGATCTCCTCGGAGACCTTGCGCTGACCGTCGGTGAGGGTGAACGGGAGGCGGTCGTCGAAGGCGGTGAGCAGGCCGTCGTCGGCGGGTCTGCGGGGGACGGCGGGCAGCTGGGCGTCGGCGTACCGGCGGCGGGCCAGGGCCACCTGGAGGACGAAGGCCTCGTCCCACTTCAGCCGGGCGCGGGCGTCGGCGATGTCCGCCTTGGTGTGCGGACGGTGGATCTTCAGCAGGGCCTCGGGGAGGGAGACCAGACCGCGGCCCTCGCGCAGGGAGCCGGGGAGCGGGTCGAGGGCCTCCTGGGCGCTGGGCAGGACGGTCTGGACGGCCTTGCCGATCTTCCAGGACTCCAGCTTGGCGGTGGCGGGGTAGAGCGGGATGAGGGCGCCGGCCCAGGTCTCGACCGTCTCCTCGGCGCCGTCGCCGTCGCCGCGCAGCAGTTCGTAGGCCGGGTGGTTCAGTTGGAGGCGGTGGTTGAAGACGGAGACCTTGCCCGCGAACATCGCCCGGGTGCCCGGCAGCAGTTCCTTGTGGGGCTTGTGGACTCCACTGCCGAAGAAGACCAGTTGGAGTCGGCCACTGCCGTCGGTGATGGTCACCTCCAGTCGCTGGCCCTTCCCGCGGGGGGCCTTGGCGGAGGCGAACGTGAGCAGCCGGGCGTCGGCGACCTGGGCGACCACGGTGACGTGCTCGTCCATGGGGAGGTCGGCGAGCCGGGTGAGCTGGCCGCGCTCCTCGTATCTGCGCGGGTAGTGGTGCAGCAGGTCACCGACGGTGTGCAGGCCGAGGTGCTCGGCCATCACCTTCGCGGTGGCGGGGCCGAGCACCTTTTTCAGGGGTTCTTGCAGTGCGGGCACGAGATCCATTGCACACCACCCCACTGACATTGCCGTAGACGTGTCGGGAATCCGCTGGTCAGGCGGGCTGTTCGGGCTCTAGGATGACGCGCTCCGGCCATCCCCCGCGGTCACTGCCCCACCGGGACCGCCCGACCCCGCGCCATGGAGACTCCCCCAGCCCGCGGCGCTGCGACGATGGACTCCCAGACCTCACAGTCATCCCAGGCATCCCAGTCACCTCATACGTTCCAGGTCGACCTGCGTGGTCTGGTCGACCTGCTCTCCCACCACCTCTACTCCAGTCCCAAGGTCTACCTGCGCGAACTGCTCCAGAACGCGGTGGACGCGATCACCGCCCGGCGGGCCGAGCAGCCCGACGCCCCCGCCCGGGTGCGGCTGTCCGCCGAGGGCGGCGCCCTGCGCGTCGAGGACTCCGGGATCGGGCTCACCGAGGCCGACGTGCACAGCCTGCTGGCCACCATCGGCCGCAGCTCCAAGCGGGCCGACGGTCTCCAGGAGGCCCGCTCCGACTTCCTCGGCCAGTTCGGCATCGGTCTGCTGGCCTGCTTCGTGGTCGCCGAGCGGATCCGGGTGGTCAGCCGCAGCGCCCGCACCCCGCACGCCCCGCCCGTGGAGTGGACGGCGGCCGACGACGGTTCGTACACCGTGCGCACGCTGCCGGACGAGGCGCGTCCCGAGCCGGGCACCACCGTGCACCTGGTGGCGCGGGCCGGGGCCGGGGAGTGGCTCACCGAGGCGCGCGTCCTGACGCTGGCCCGGGACTTCGGGGCGCTGCTGCCGTACGACGTGCGGGTGGGCGACGAGGCGGTCACCGATCTGCCGGCGCCGTGGGACCGGCCGTACCCGTCCCCGGCGGCCCGGCGGGTGGCCCTGGCCCGGCACTGTCACGGGCTGTTCGGGTTCACCCCGCTGGACTCGGTCGACCTGGACGTGCCGCTGGCCGGGATCCGGGGGGTGGCGTACGTGCTGCCGTCGGCGGTCAGTCCGGCGCAGCGGGCCGGTCATCGCGTCCATCTCAAGGGCATGCTGCTGACCGAGCGGGGCGAGCAACTGCTGCCCGACTGGGCCTTCTTCGTGCGCTGCGTGCTGGACACGGACAGTCTGCGGCCCACGGCGTCGCGCGAGGCGCTGTACGAGGACGAGACGCTGGCCGCGGTGCGCGAGGCGCTCGGCGAGCGGATCCGGACGTGGCTGACCGGGCTGGCGGCCGGTGATCCGGAGCGGCTGGCGGCCTTCCTGTCCGTGCACCACCTGGGTGTGAAGGCACTGGCCCGGCACGACGCGGAGATGCTGCGCACGATGCTGCCGTGGCTGCCGTTCGAGACGACCGACGGACGGCTGTCGCTGGAGGAGTTCGCGCGGCGGCACCCGGTGGTCCACTTCACCCGGACCGTCGAGGAGTACCGCCAGGTCGCGCCGATCGCCTCCGCGCAGGGCGTGGGCGTGATCAACGGCGGCTACACGTACGACAGCGAACTCGTCGAGGCGCTGCCGTCGGTCCGGCCGGGCACGGTGGTCGCCGAGCTGGACGCGGACACCGTGACGGCCCACCTGGACGCCGTCGACCCGGCCGAGGAACTGGCGCTCGCGGGCTTCCTGGCGGCCGCGCGGGCGAAGCTGGACCCGCTGGGCTGCGATGTCGTGCTGCGCGCCTTCCAGCCGCTGTCCGTGCCCGCGCTGCACCTGGACGACCGGGCGGCCCGGCACGAGCAGGCGCGGGCGGCGGCCGAGGAGCAGGCCGACGACCTGTGGGCGGGCATCCTCGGTTCGCTGCGCGGCAGCGCCCCCCGGGCGAAGCTGGTGCTCAACCACCTCAACCCGCTGGTCCGGCGCATCGGTTCGCTGCGGGACGCCGAGCTGATCGGGACCGCCACGGAGTCCCTGTACGGACAGGCGCTGCTGATGGCGCAGCGCCCGCTGCGGCCCGCCGACTCGGCGTTGCTGAACCGGGCGTTCATCGGCCTGCTGGAGTGGGCCACGCATGGCGAGGAGGGCCACCGATGAGTGGGACAGCGGACTTCGACTCGCTGCGCCGGGCGATGGCGGAGAACGGCGACCAGCCGGAGGGTCCGGCCCGCAACGCGCGCGCGGAGGAGCTGCTCACCGAGGCCGAGCGGCTGAACATCCCGCTCGCGGTGATCGAGGCGCTCGGACACCAGCTGAAGGTCTACAACTACAGCTCCGAGAAGGACAAGATGTTCGTCCCGTTCGCGCGGCTGCTGCGCATGTGGGACGAACGGCCCGAGGACTTCGACGAGTACGAGACCCATTCGCTGCACTGGGTCTTCAAGTGGATGTCGGCCGGCATGCTGGACCAGCCGCACGTCCCGCTCGCCTCCGTCGAGAAGTGGCTCGACGAGATGGAGCGCCGCTACCGGCTGGCCGGACATTCCGAACGGGCGGTGCGCAGCGCGGAGTTCAGCGTGGCCGCGCATGTCGGCGATCTCGACCGGGCCGAGCGGGCGCACGCCGCCTGGCTGGCCGCCGACCGGGACCGGATGGCCGACTGCCACGCGTGCGAGCTGCACGGTCAGGGCTGGTGGGAGTCGGAGCGGGGCCGGGACGCCGAGGCGGTCCGGCTGTGGGGTCCGGTCCTGGACGGCGAGTTCTCCTGCGCCCACGAGCCGCACACCGTCCTGGCCTCCTCGCTGCTGCCCCTGCTGCGCCTGGGCCGCCTCGACGAGGCGCGCGCCAACCATCTGCGCGGCTTCCGGCTCGTGCGGTCCATGGAGAGCATGCGGGACGCGTACGCGGACCATGTGGAGTTCTGCGCGCTGACCGGCAACGAGGCGCGCGGTCTGGAACTGCTGGCGGAGCGCCCGGCGTACTTCACGGACGGCGGGCAGCCGCACAGCCGGATGGCTTTCCTGGCCGTGGTGGCCCTGCTCATGGACCGCCTCACCCTGCTCGGGCTCGGGGACCAGCAGGTGCCGGGACCGGTGGGCCGGACCTGGACGGCGGCCGCGCTGGCCGGGCACGCGCGCGAGGAGGCCCTCGCGCTGGCCGCGCGCTTCGACGCGCGCAACGGCACGTCGTACGTCGGCGACCGGGCCCGGGCCCGGATGGCGCGGCTGCCGCTGGTGGAACGGCTGCCGCTGGGGGTGCGCGGCGCCCGGCCGACGGCGGCCGGCGCGCCGGTGGTCGCCCCGGCGGCCGTCCAGCCGATGGCATCGGACCTCGGCGCGCTGCTGGCCGAGGCGCGGCGGCTGTCGGAGACGTTGCAGCCGGGCGCCGTGGAGGCGTGGGCCGCGGTCTCCCGAGCCGCCGAGGGCGTCGAACTGGACGCGCGCGACCGTGCGGAGATCGCCGATCACGAGGCGATGGACGCGGGCCCCGAGGGCGCCGAGCTGTTCGAACGCGCCGCCGTGCTGTACGCGGAGGCGGGCGACCCCGGGGAGGCGCTGGCGGCACGCGCGCGTGCGGCGTACGTACGCGCGCTGACCGGCGAGCCGGACGAGGCGGTCGCCGCGGTCGAGGAGCCGTACGACGAGGTGCTCGCGCTCTACGCGCAGGACGGCACGGGCGTACGGCAGACGGCGTCGGTGCTGATGGGCCGGGCGCGCATCCTGATGCAGCGGGTGCACGCGGGCGACGGCCCGCCGTCGGAGCAGGTCCTGGCCGCGGCCGAGTCGGCCGCGCGGGAGGTGCTGGCGCTCGTCGGCGGGCGCACGCGGGACGACGTGCGGCTCGCCTCGCGGGCCGCCGAGTCGCAGGCGATACTCGCCGAGCTGGCGGCCCTCACCGGGGACGTCGGCACGGGCGCGGAGCTGTTCGCGCGGGCCGCGGCGGAGTTCGTCGCGGCCGGGCTGCCGTGGTTCGCGGTGGAGTACGAGGCCCGGCTGGCCGCTCTGGCCCACCAGCTGGGCGACCTCGAGGAGACGGAGCGCGCGCTGCGGGCCGCACTGGAGCACGGCGGGCCGCACCTGGAGGCGGTCGGGCGGGCACAGCTGCACCTTCAGCTCGCCGAGGTCGTCGGCGGCCGGGGCCAGGCCGGGGAAGCGGCCGAGCACGCCCTGGAAGCGGCGCACTGGGCCGACGAGGCGGGTCAGGGACCGACGCTGGGCGCCTGGGCCCGGCATCTGCTCGGCGGCTTCCTGCTGCGGCAGGAGCGGTGGGCCGAGGCCGCCGAGGTGCTGGAGTCCGCGCTGCCCGACCTGAGCGCCGAGACGCACGGTGACGGCGCGATCGTCCAGACGCAGTGGTGGCTCGGCGACTGTCTGAGCGAGCTCGGCGAGCACCGGGCCGCGGCCGAACGCCGGCTCCAGGCAGCCGAGATCGCACGGCACTGGCCCGAACAGCACGATCACGCCACGCTCGCCCATCTCGCCGCCGAGAACCTGGGGCACGCGGGACTGCCCGACGAGGCGGACCGGGCGTACGCACGCGCGGGCGATCTGTGGCAGGCCCTCGGCAACGTGCACGGTCTGGTACGCGCCCTGCGCGCCCGCGCGTGGCTCGCGCTGCGCGCCGACGCGGGAGCGGACGGGACGGAAGCGGACGGGACAGGAGCGGACACGGCGGGGGCGGACCGGGCGCGGGAGCTGATGACGGACGCGCTGCACGCGTGCGAGACGGCTCTGCGGGCGGCGGACGACGAGGAGGCACGGGAGCGGCTGGTCACCGAACTCGGCCACACCCACCGGCAGTTCGGCGATCTGCTGGCCCGCTCGGTGCTGGAGGACGCCGAGGACGAGTCCATCCACGGCGTGTTCGAGGAGGCTCTGTCCCAGATGGCGGAGGCCGTCGTCGTGTTCGGTTCGCTGGGCCCCCGGGCCCTGCACAGCCGCACCGCCGCCCAGCTCGCCGCGGGCTGGCTGGAGGCCGACCTCGGCCGCCCGGCGGACGCGGCCGCACGCGCGCGTGCGGTGCTGGAGACGTACTCCCCCGACGCCGACGCCGACGCCGCCGCCGCCGACGGCCGGGCCGAGGGTGCCCTCGACGGGACTGCCGGTGAGGACGGCACGGCGCGGGCACGGTGCGCGGAGGCGGAACAACTGCTCCAGGGCCTGGACAAGCAGGCGACGAAGTAGGCCGGGAAGGGGCGGTGGGCGGTGGGGCGGTCCACCGCCCCACCGTTCGATCGTTCGCCTACTCCACGCCGATGAGCAGGAGCGATCCCTGACGGCCGCCTCGGTAGACGACCGTGTCGACGGCGAGGTAGGTCTCCCGCACCCGGGTCTGGAGGTGCTCGGCGACGGCCTCCGGTGCCTCGTCGCCGAGGACGATGGTGACGAGCTCGCCGCCCGCCTGGAGCATCCGGTCCAGCACGGTCCCGGCGATCTCCGCGACGTCCGATCCGATCACGGCCACGTCGCCCTCGACGAGACCGAGGACGTCACCCGCCTGGCAGATGCCGGCCATGGTCCAGGACTGGCGTTCGGCGACGGTCAGCTCGGCGTAACGGGTGGCGCCGGCCGCCGAGGTCATGGCGACGACGTCCTCGTCGAAGCGGCGGTCGGCCTCGTGCACGGCGAGCGCGGCGATGCCCTGGACCGCGGAGCGGGTCGGGATCAACGCCACGCGGATCCCCTCGGCCCGGGCCTGCTCCGCCGCCGCGGCCGCGGTGTGGCGCAGGTCGGCGTCGTTCGGCAGCAGGACGACCTCGCGCGCGTGGGCGCGGCGCACGGCCTCGACCAGTTCACCGCTCGCGGGCGGCTCCCCCGGGCGGGCGAGCACGGTGGTGGCCCCCGACCCGGCGTACAGCCCGGCCAGACCCTCCCCGGGCACCACGGCCACCACGGCGCGCTGGACCCGCTCCCGGGGCGGCCGTCCGGCGGCCCGGGTGTGCGCGTCGCCGACACCGAAGTGGGTGATCCGGATCCGGTGCGGCCGCCCGGCCTCGACGCCCGCCTCCACCGCGGCACCCGCGTCGTCGACGTGCACGTGGACGTTCCACAGTCCGTCGCCGCCGACCACGACGAGCGAGTCCCCGAGGGCGTCGAGCCGGTCCCGCAGCCGTGCGACGGCCGCGTCGTCGGCGTCCAGCAGGTAGATCACCTCGAAGGCGGGGCCGCCGTCCTCCGCGGCCTCGGGCCGGTCCTCACACAACGCGTCGGCGCGCTCGTCGCGCTCGTCGCCATCGACGTCCTCGGTGGCGGTGACGACAGGGGTGGAAGCGGCGGCGCCGGAGGGAGCGCGGCCGGCCGGGCCGGCCACCGGGGCCTCGCCCGTCAGCGTCTCGACCAGTGCCCCGAGCACCGCGACCAGTCCGCGCCCCCCGGCGTCGACCACTCCGGCCCGCCCGAGGACGGCCAGCTGGCCCGGGGTCGCGGCCAGCGCCGCCCGCGCCCCCTCGTAGGCCGCCCGCGCGACCGTCCCGCAGTCGTCCCCGGCGCCCTCGGCCGCGTCCGCGGCGGCGGAGGCGACCGACAGCACCGTGCCCTCGACCGGGTGGGCCACGGCGAGCCGGGCGGAGTCGGCCGCGCGCCGCAGGGCCAGCCGCAGCCCTCGCGCGTCGGCGTGAGCGACCTCGCCGTCCGCGGCGAAGACCTGTGCCATGCCGCGCAGCAGCTGCGCGACGATCGTCCCGGAGTTGCCGCGCGCCCCGATCAGGGCCCCGTGCGCCATCGCGCGCGCGGCCTCCGCCAGGGACGGCGACGGCGCAGGTCCGGGGGCGGGGAAGACACGGGCCGCGCCGTCGTCCCCGGAGCCGGCCCCAAGTTCCACGGCCGCCGTCTCGTGCCCCATGAACACCGCCTCGACCGCCGCGACGGCCGACTCCACGGTCAGATACAGATTGGTGCCGGTGTCCCCGTCCGCGACGGGATAGACATTGATCGCGTCGATCTCCTCGCGCGCGCTTCCCAGCGCCTGCAACGCGAGACCGCACCAGGTACGCACCGCGAGAGCATCGAAGAATGTCTGCGGCACCTGCGGCACCTGCGCCTCCTTGAGCTGCTGGACTAAGGCCTGTCCGGCGGATCATGCCGCAGACGCGGGGTCCGGCACGCCCTCCCCGGAGGGGAGACCCCAGCGGCGTTGTCGTCGGTCGCCGACGTCCCCAGCCTTTGGCCGCAGCGTAGACCCAGAACCGGTGTCCGCCGGAAGAGGGCCGGGGGCGGACCCTCGGGCAGCCATGGTAGTTTCGTTGTACTGGCGCAGTCGTTGTATGCTGCTCCGGTTGCCCGATCCCATCGGGCTCTCCTCCCGGCACCGCCACTCAGATCCTCGATCCTGATCCCGGCACGCCGGGATCATCCGTAAGTGCATCTGAAGTCTTTGGAGTGACCCGTGGCTGCCAACTGCGACGTCTGCGGCAAGGGGCCGGGCTTCGGCAACAACATCTCGCACTCGCACCGCCGTACGCCGCGCCGCTGGAACCCCAACATCCAGCGCGTGCGTACCGTGGTGGGCGGGACGCCGAAGCGCGTGAACGCTTGCACCTCGTGCATCAAGGCCGGCAAGGTCTCGCGCTGACGCTCATCCCCCATATCCCGGCTTCGTTCGGGACGGGGGGAACCCCATCATGCGCGGCCACTGCTGGTTCGCCGTGAAAAGCCGGTCTACTCTCGGGTAGGTCGGCTTTTTGCCATGTCCGGGCCGATGCGTCAATCCCATGCCCCGGGCCCGTGTACCGAACCCATGACCGAACCCCCGTCCGACACATGGACCCGGCCGTCAGGCTCGCGGTGGTCCGGCGGGCCGGGTCGCGAGGTTCCACCGGTGGTCGACCGGGCCGAGACCCGCGCCGAGCGCGAACCCGCCCGCGATCGCCCCGGTCACGTACTCCTTGGCGTCCGTCACCGCCTCCGGCACGGAACGCCCCTTCGCCAGCTGTGCCGCGATCGCGGACGCGAGGGTGCACCCGGTGCCGTGCGTGTGCCGGTTGTCGTGGCGGGCGGCGCGCAACCAGTGCTCCTCGGTGCCGTCGGTGAGCAGGTCGACCGCCTCCCCGTCGGCGAGGTGACCGCCCTTGATCACCACCCAGCGCGGCCCGTACGCCAGGACGGCCTCCGCCGCCGTACGCATCCGCCCCTCCGACCCGACCCGGACACCGGTGAGTTGCGCCACCTCGTCGAGGTTCGGGGTGGCGACCGTGGCGACCGGCAGCAGCTTCGTACGTACGGAGTCCAGGGCGGCGGCCGCCAGCAGCGGATCGCCGTGCTTGGAGACGCCCACCGGGTCGACGACCACCGGCGCGTCCGTGCCGGCGAGCAACTCGGCGACCGTCTCGACGAGTTCGGCGGTGGCCAGCATCCCGGTCTTCACCGCCTGGACGCCGATGTCGTCGACGACGCTGCGGAACTGCGCGCGTACCGCCTGCGCCGGAAGCTCCCAGGCGCCCTGCACGCCCAGGGAGTTCTGCGCGGTGACCGCGGTGATCACGCTCATCCCGTGCACGCCCAGCGCGAGCATGGTCTTCAGGTCGGCCTGGATCCCCGCCCCGCCGCCGGAGTCGGAGCCCGCGACCGTGAGCACCCTCGGTGGCGCGCTCATGACTCGATGTCCCCGAAGTGGTCCCAGCCGCCCTTGTCGGTCCACGGCGCCCCGTCGACCGTCACCTGGGGCAGCGCCGACGGGTTGAGCACCTCGCCGATGACCTTCCAGCGGGCGGGCAGCTTGGTGTCCGACGGGAAGGTCGCCACGATCGCGTGGTCCTCTCCTCCGGTCAGCACCCACTGCATCGGGTCGACGCCGACGGCCTGCCCGATGTCGTTCATCTGGGTCGGGATGTCTATGGCGCCGGAACGGATGTCGATCCGCACCTTGCTGGCCTCGGCGATGTGACCGAGGTCGGCGATGAGTCCGTCGCTCACGTCGCACATGGCGGTCGCGCCGAGACCGGCGGCGGCCGGCCCCGCGTGGTACGGGGGTTCGGGGCGCCGGTGCGCCTCGACGAAGGCGCGCGGCGAGCGGAAACCGCGGGAGAGCACCGCGTATCCGGCGGCGGACCAGCCGAGCCAGCCGGTGACCGCGACGAGGTCGCCGGGCTGCGCGCCCGCGCGTGTCACCGGCTCCTGGTTGCGCAGATCGCCGAGCGCCGTGATCGACACCATGATCGTGTCACCGCGTACGACGTCGCCGCCGACCACGGAGGCACCCGCGACCTGGCACTCGTCGCGCAGCCCGTCCATCAGCTCGGTCGGCCAGGTGACGGGGAGTTCCGCGGGGACGACCAGCCCGAGCAGCAGCGCCGTCGGCACCGCGCCCATGGCGGCGATGTCGGCGAGGTTCTGCGCGGCGGCCTTGCGGCCCACGTCGTAGGCCGTGGACCAGTCGCGACGGAAGTGCCGTCCCTCCAGGAGGATGTCGGTGCTCGCCACGACCCTGCGGTCGGGGGCGGCGACCACGGCGGCGTCGTCGCCGGGGCCGACCCGGACCGCCGGTGTGGTGGTGAGACGGGAGGTGAGCTCCCTGATGAGCCCGAACTCCCCTAGCTCACCGACAGTGCCCTTCATTGCCCTTGCTCCCCTTCCGGCCCTGTCCAAGCCCGGTCGCGCGTCTCCAGTGTCCTCGATACGGTCGAGGTGACCGTCAACTTCTTGCGTGCGTGTACCCCGGCGCGTGAGCCTCGGCCCCCGCAGGTCTCCCCGCGGCGAGCGGCGACGCGATACCGTGGCGTTCCTTTTCCCCACATGATCCTCGTGGCCGCCCTGGAGGTTCCGTGGTACAGGCGTACATCCTGATCCAGACGGAGGTCGGCAAAGCGTCGACCGTCGCCGAGACGATCAACAAGATCCCTGGGGTGATCCAGGCCGAGGACGTGACAGGACCGTATGACGTGATCGTGCGCGCACAGGCCGACACCGTGGACGAGCTCGGTCGCATGGTGGTCGCCAAAATCCAGCAGGTGGACGGCATCACCCGAACCCTGACCTGCCCGGTGGTCCATCTGTAGCCCCCGTCTACCCTTGGCCGGTGAACTTCTCCCGTCACCGGCACCGCATTGTCCTCGGGCCGCCCGCGCTCGCCCTTCTTGTCGCCGTCGCGGGCTGCTCGTCGACGGACGGCAGCGCGTCGGCGGCGGTTCCCGGCGCCGACGCGAAGACCGTTGCGTTGTGCCGGAACCTGGACCATGTGCTGCCGTCGAAGGCGGACGGTCTCGACCGGCGTGATCCCGAGCCCGCCTCCGCGCTGACCGCGGGCTGGGGGAACCCGGCGATCATACTGCGCTGCGGTGTCGAACGACCCGCGAAGATGGCCGATCCGGAGGCCGACGGGGTCGAGGTGAACGGCGTCGGCTGGCTGTTGGAGAAGCAGGACGACGGAGCCTTCCGGTTCACCACGACCTTGCGCAAGGCGTATGTCGAGGTGGAGATTCCCGAGAAGCTCACCGGGGACGGGCTGGCGCCGCTGGTGGATCTGGCGCCCGCCGTCAAGAAGGCGATCCCGGAGGGCATCGCCGACTGAGCGCCGCGCGCGCCACACGATCCGGCCCGGAACGCTGCCCGCACCATGAACAGGCCCCCGGTCTCGGTCGTGCGCGAGGCCGGGGGCGGCTAGGGCATGGTCACCTCAGGCCGGTGGAGCGGCGCAGGGCCGCCTGGACGAGACGGTCCACCAGCTCCGCGTAGCCGATGCCGCTCGCCTGCCACATCTGCGGGTACATCGAGATCGGGGTGAAGCCCGGCATGGTGTTGATCTCGTTGATGACGAACTCGCCGTCCTCCGTGAGGAAGAAGTCCGCCCGCACCAGGCCCTCGCAGGACGCCGCCTCGAAGGCGTCGACCGCGAGCTTCTGCACCTCGGCCGTCTCCTCGGCGGTCAGCGGGGCCGGGACCAGGCCCGGCGTCGAGTCGATGTACTTCGCCTCGAAGTCGTAGTAGGCGTGCGTGTCCGGCGGCGGGATCTCGGCCGGGACGGAGGCCCGGGGACCGTCCTCGAACTCCAGGACGCCGCACTCGATCTCGCGGCCGCGCAGCGCGGCCTCGACGATGATCTTCGGGTCGTGCCGCTGGGCCTCGGCGACGGCCTCGTCGAGCCCCGAGGGGTCGTCGACCTTGGTGATGCCGATGGACGAGCCCGCGCGGGCGGGCTTCACGAACAGCGGCCAGCCGTGCTCACCGGCGAACTCGGCGATCCTCCTGCGGGCGCCCGGCTCGTCCTGCTGCCACTCGCGCGGCCGGATCACCACGTAGGGGCCCACCTTCAGCCCGAACGAGGTGAACACCCGCTTCATGTACTCCTTGTCCTGGCCGACGGCCGAGGCGAGCACACCCGCGCCGACGTACGGGACACCGGAGAGCTCCAGCAGGCCCTGGAGGGTGCCGTCCTCGCCGTACGGGCCGTGCAGCACCGGGAAGACGACGTCGACCTCGCCGAGCGCCTTGGGCACCGAGCCGGGCTCGCTGTAGACGACCTCGCGGTTGGCGGGGTCGACGGGGAGCACCACGCCGCCCTCGTTCGACTCGGCGAGCTCGTCGACGCTGGGCGTACGGCGTTCGGTGATCGCCATGCGGTCCGGCTCGTCGGCGGTCAGGGCCCAACGGCCGTCCCGGGTGATGCCGATCGGCAGGACGTCGTACTTGGTCCGGTCGATCGCCCGCAGCACGGCGCCGGCGGTGACCACGGAGATCCCGTGTTCGGAGCTGCGGCCGCCGAACACGACGGCCACACGCGGCTTGCGGGACGGCTGCTCGGGGCTCTGGGGGAGGTTCTCGGTGCTCATATCGGGTTGAGAGTACCCGGTGGCAGTGCCCGGAGACAGCGGCGACCGGGCGGGTTCGCTCAGCGTCGCTCGGCCTTCGCGCTGCGCGACATCAGCTCCTTGACCGCGACCACGGGCGGCTTGCCCTCGTGCACGATGGCGACGACCGTCTCGGTGATGGGCATGTCGACTCCGTGCCTGCGGGCCAGATCGAGCACGGACTCGCAGGACTTGACGCCCTCGGCGGTCTGCCGGGTGACCGCGATGGTCTCCTGGAGCGTCATGCCCCGGCCGAGGTTGGTGCCGAAGGTGTGGTTGCGCGACAGCGGCGAGGAGCAGGTCGCCACCAGGTCGCCCAGGCCCGCGAGCCCGGAGAAGGTCAGCGGGTCGGCCCCCATGGCCAGGCCCAGCCGGGTGGTCTCGGCGAGGCCGCGGGTGATCAGCGAGCCCTTGGCGTTGTCGCCGAGGCCCATGCCGTCCGCGATGCCGACGGCCAGGCCGATCACGTTCTTGACCGCGCCGCCGAGCTCGCAGCCCACGACGTCGGTGTTGGTGTACGGGCGGAAGTAGGGCGTGTGGCAGGCGGTCTGGAGGCGCTGGGCGACGGCCTCGTCGGTGCAGGCGACCACGGCGGCGGCCGGCATCCGGGCGGCGATCTCCCGGGCCAGGTTGGGTCCGGTGACCACGGCGACCCGCTCGCGGGCGACCTTGGCGACGTCCTCGACGACCTCGCTCATCCGCATCGTCGTACCGAGTTCGACGCCCTTCATGAGGGAGACCAGGACCGTGCCGGGGGCCAGCAGCGGCGCCCACTCGGCGAGGTTCTCGCGCAGCGTCTGCGAGGGCACCGACAGGACCGTGTAGTCGGCGCCGGCGGCGGCCTCGGCCGGGTCGGTGGTGGCCCGCAGGTTCGCCGGGAGTTCGATGCCCGGGAAGTAGTCGGGATTGGTCCTGGTGGAGTTGATCGCGTCCACGACCTCCGCGCGGCGCCCCCACAGGGTCACCTCGCAGCCCGCGTCGGCGAGCACGGCGCCGAAGGCGGTACCCCACGAACCGGCGCTGAAGACCGCCGCCTTGACCGGCATGCTCACTTGCTGTGCCCCTCTTCTTCCTGCCTGGCCTGCTCCTGCGTCCGCACCTGGCCGCGGGCCTGGAGCTGCGACTGCGTCTGCGCCTCGGTGCGGCGGCGCTGCTCGATCCGCTCCCGGCGCGGGTCGTACGGCCTCTCGGGCGCCTTCTCGCCGCGGATCTTCTCCAGCAGGCGGGTGACGTCGGCCATGATGACCTCGGTCGCCTCCTTCAGGAGTTCCGGGGTCATCTCCTCGCCGTAGAAGCGGGAGAGGTCCACGGGCGGGCCCGCGAGGACGTGGTGGGTCTTGCGCGGAAGGATGTTGGGCTTCTTCGCGTACGGCGGCAGCAACTCGTTGGCGCCCCACTGGGCGACCGGGATCACCGGGCACCTGGTCTGCAGGGCGACACGGGCGGCACCGGTCTTGGCGGTCATGGGCCAGCCGTCCGGGTCGCGGGTGAGGGTGCCCTCGGGGTAGAAGGCAACGCACTCGCCGCGTTCCACGGCGTCGATCGCGGCGCGGAAGGCGCTCAGCGCGTCGGTGCTCTCGCGGTAGACGGGGATCTGTCCGGTGCCGCGCATCGCGGCTCCGACGAATCCCTTCCGGAAAAGGCCGCTCTTCGCCAGGAATCGCGGAACCCGTCCGGTGTTGTACTGATAATGCGCGTATGCGAAGGGATCGACATGTGAATTGTGGTTCACCGCGGTGATAAATCCACCGTCGGCCGGAATGTGCTCCATTCCACGCCAGTCCCGCTTGATCAGCGCCGTCAACGGCGGTTTGACGAGCACCGCGGCGAAGCGATACCAGAAGCCGATTCTGCGGCGGGGCACGCGGACACCTTCCTCTAGGGCTTCCTCCCAGGGCTGGGGGCCGCACAAGTGTCGCCCCGGGCCGCCGGTCTGTCGAGAACACCGTACGCCCCGCCACCCCGGCGGCCGGATGGACCGGGTGACAATGACGGCGACGAGAGAGGGGCACAACGCCGGTGCAGTGGACCTTGGTCATCCCCCTGAAGTCTTTGGCGCAGGCCAAGAGCAGGCTGTCGGACACCGCCGCCGACGGGCTGCGTCCGAGCCTCGCGCTCGCCTTCGCGCAGGACACCGTGGCGGCCGCGCTGGCCAGCCCGGCCGTCGGCGATGTGGCGGTAGTCACGGACGACGAGCTGGCCGGACGGGAGCTGGCGACGCTGGGCGCCCGCATCGTCTCCGACGAGCCGGGGGGTGGCCTGAACGCCGCCCTGGCCCACGCGGCGGCCGTCGTGCGCGCCGCCTCCCCCGCCTGTCCGGTGGCCGCGCTGAATGCCGACCTGCCGGCTCTGCGCCCGTTTGAATTGGCCCGCGTCCTGGACGCGGCCGCTGAATTCCCGCGCGCTTTTCTCGCGGACGCGGCAGCGATCGGCACCACGCTGCTGGCCGCGGCCCCGGGCCGGGAATTGCTGCCCGTATTCGGCCCGCGTTCACGGGCCCGGCATCACGACTCCGGCGCGCACGAACTGCTTCTCGACGCGGTGGATTCCGTACGGCAGGACGTGGACACCGGCGCGGACCTGCGGGCGGCGCTGGCGCTGGGCGTGGGTCCCCGGACGGCCGCCGTCGCCGCGCGACTGCTGATTCCCGGGCAGTAGGCTGCCGTCATGCAGGCGACCGCATACACGTACGACACCGGGACCCGCAGCGGTCAGGTGCTGCTGGACGACGGCACGCCCGTCCCCTTCGACGCCGCGGCCTTCGACGCGGGCGGGCTGCGGCTGTTGCGCCCGGGGCAGCGGGTACGGGTGGAGACCGAGGGCGAAGGGGAAGCCCGGCGGATCACCCTGGTGACGCTGCACACCTTCTGAGCGGGCCCGCGGAGGTCCGCGGAAACGCCGCGGGCCGGACTTCCGTGAGGGAGTCCGGCCCGGCGCGTGAGTGCCCTGCGCCTCCCTACTTGCGGGCGGCGGCCTTCTTGGCGGTGGTCTTGCGAGCGGTGGACTTCTTGGCGGGGGCGGCCTTGGTGGCGGCCTTCTTCGCCGGGGCCTTCTTCGCCGTCGCCTTCTTGGCGGTGGCGGTCTTCGCCGCGGTGGTCTTCTTGGCGGGGGCGGGGGTCTGCGCGGCCGTCGTCTTCTTCGCGGCGGACTTCTTCACGGCGGGCGTCGCCTTCTTGGCGGTCGTCTTGCGCGCCGTGGTCTTCTTCGCGGCGGCGGCCTTCGTGGTGGCCTTCTTCGCGGCGGCCTTCTTGACCGTCGCGGAAGCAGCGCCGGTCAGGCTGCCCTTGGGCGCCTTCTTGACGGCGACCTCGCCGCCGCGGGGAAGCTTCTTCGAGCCGCTCACCAGGTCCTTGAAGCCCTGGCCCGCGCGGAATCGCGGCACGGACGTCTTCTTGACCCGAACGCGCTCTCCGGTCTGGGGGTTGCGTGCGTAGCGGGCCGGGCGGTCGACCTTCTCGAACGAACCGAATCCGGTGACCGAAACGCGGTCCCCGCCGACGACCGCGCGGACGATGGCGTCCAGGACCGCATCGACAGCGTCGGCGGCCTGCTGGCGGCCGCCCATCTTGTCGGCAATCGCTTCTACGAGCTGCGCCTTGTTCACGTCTTCCCCTTCGGAGACATTGCCAGAACGAAAGTGTTCAAGCCCTTTTCGCACGTTAGGCAGATATATACCGCAAATCAAACACGAAACGGGCTAATCACCCTCGTGCCGCAACGAAGTCGGCTGTCCCGGACGTGTTCAGCGTTCCTCTTCAGGGAATCGGCCCTCGTCGAGGTCCTCCATGAACCGCTCCAGACGCCTTGTCGCGTTGGCGAGATCGTGCTTGGCCGCGGCCGTAATGACCAGCAGCTTCCGGGTCAGCGCCATCCGTACGCCCTCCGGGACTTGCAGTGAGCGCACCCTTGCGTGCGCTTCCTTGAGTTGGTCCGCGACTGCCGCATAGAGCTCGAGTTGGCCGTCGCGTTCCATGCACAGATTGTGCCATCTGGGGCGAGTTGTCGCCTGCGCAGGGGGCAACTGCCGCCGTGAACGGCTTCCCGGACACCGGCGGCGGTTCCGGTCACAACTGGCGGGTACCCCGCCAACCACCTGCGTAACGTGGCAAGTTGAAGGATTCGACGGGCCCCTTCAGGGCCGTTCGGGTGCAGACACGGCTGTACCCCCAATCGTGGCGATCGGGGGTACAGGCGGGGTGTCGCGGTGGCCGGATCTCGACCTGTTCGGTTGTGTGGGGCGGACCTCGGTCCTGCGGGTCAGACCTGGAGCGTGCGCGGCTTGTACGAGGGGCGCTTGCTCTCGTACGCGGCGATGTCGGCCTCGTTCTGGAGGGTGATGGAGATGTCGTCCAGCCCGTTCAGCAGCCGCCAGCGGGAGTTCTCGTCCAGCTCGAAGGAGGCGGTGACGCCCTCGGCGCGCACTTCGCGGGCCTCCAGGTCGACCGTGATCTCGGCCTGCGGGTCACGCTCGGTGAGTTCCTGGAGCGCGTCCACGGTCTTCTGCTCCAGCACCACCGTGAGCAGGCCGTTCTTGAGCGAGTTGCCACGGAAGATGTCGGCGAAGCGGGAGGAGATCACGGCCTTGAAGCCGTAATTCTGCAAGGCCCACACGGCGTGCTCGCGGGAGGAGCCGGTACCGAAGTCCGGGCCCGCGACCAGCACGGTGGCGCCCTGGCGCTCGGGCTGGTTGAGGACGAAGGAGGCGTCCTTGCGCCAGGCCTCGAACAGCCCGTCCTCGAAACCGTCCCGGGTCACCTTCTTGAGCCAGTGAGCAGGGATGATCTGGTCGGTGTCGACGTTGCTGCGGCGCAGCGGAACGGCCCGGCCGGTGTGCGTGGTGAATGCTTCCATGGCTCTCAGACTCCAGCGGGCGTACGGGTGTCGGCGTCGGACAGGTCGGCAGGGGACGCCAGGTGGCCCAGGACCGCCGTCGCGGCCGCGACCTGCGGCGACACCAGGTGCGTACGGCCGCCCTTGCCCTGCCGGCCCTCGAAGTTGCGGTTGGAGGTGGACGCGGAGCGCTCACCGGGGGCCAGCTGGTCGGGGTTCATGCCCAGGCACATCGAGCAGCCCGCGTGCCGCCATTCGGCGCCGGCCTCCTTGAAGACCACGTCCAGCCCCTCGGAGACGGCCTGCAGTCCGACCCGCGCGGAGCCGGGGACGACCAGCATCCGTACGCCGTCGGCGACTTTGCGGCCCTCGACGATCGCGGCGGCGGCGCGCAGGTCCTCGATGCGGCCGTTGGTGCAGGAGCCTACGAAGACGGTGTCCACCTTGATGGAGCGCAGCGCCTGCCCCGCATCCAACCCCATGTATTCCAGGGCCTTTTCGGCGGCCAGACGCTCCGAGGCGTCTTCGTACGAAGCCGGGTCGGGGACGTCGGCGGAAAGCGGCGCGCCCTGGCCGGGGTTGGTGCCCCAGGTGACGAACGGCGAGAGCGAGGCGGCGTCGATGACGACCTCCGCGTCGAATACCGCGTCGTCGTCGGACTTCAGGGTCTTCCAGTACGCGACGGCCGCGTCCCAGTCCTCGCCCTCGGGGGCGTGCGCGCGGCCCTCGAGGTAGTCGAAGGTGGTCTCGTCGGGGGCGATCATGCCCGCGCGGGCACCGGCCTCGATCGACATGTTGCAGATGGTCATCCGGGCCTCCATCGAGAGCTTCTCGATGGCGGAGCCGCGGTACTCCAGGATGTAGCCCTGGCCGCCGCCCGTACCGATCTTGGCGATGATCGCCAGGATCAGGTCCTTCGCGGTGACGCCGGCGGGCAGCTCGCCGTCGACGGTGATGGCCATGGTCTTGGGGCGGGCCAGCGGCAGCGTCTGGGTGGCCAGCACGTGCTCCACCTGGGAGGTGCCGATGCCGAACGCCAGGGCGCCGAAGGCACCGTGCGTGGAGGTGTGCGAGTCGCCGCAGACCACCGTGGTGCCCGGCTGGGTCAGACCCAGCTGCGGGCCGACGACGTGCACCACGCCCTGCTCGACGTCGCCCAGCGAGTGCAGCCGGACACCGAACTCGGCGGCGTTCTTGCGCAGCGTCTCCAGCTGGACCCGGGAGACCGGGTCCGCGATGGGCTTGTCGATGTCGAGGGTCGGGGTGTTGTGATCCTCGGTGGCGATGGTGAGATCGAGGCGCCGCACCGGACGGCCCGCCTGACGGAGGCCGTCGAAGGCCTGCGGGCTGGTCACCTCGTGCAGCAGGTGCAGATCGATGAAGAGGAGGTCGGGCTCGCCCTCGGCGCGCCGGACGACATGGTCGTCCCAGACCTTCTCCGCGAGTGTCCTACCCATCGCATTCCCTCCGGCCGGTCAGGCCTGCTCCGGCCCAACTAGAGATCTTGAGGTGGCGGCACCCGCGCCCCTGTGTGCGGGCGCCCGCCGCCGGACCCGTTGATGTGCGGGTCGCTGTGACTTCCAGGGTGGCGCGTTCCATAGAAAAATGAACTTGCGTTTCACAGAGTGAGACGCGAGTATCGTTTCATGGACAACAGTAGCGGCGTCGGCGTTCTGGACAAGGCAGCCCTTGTCCTGAGCGCTCTGGAGTCCGGACCGGCCACCCTCGCGGGCTTGGTGGCGGCCACCGGACTGGCACGACCCACGGCCCACCGACTGGCCGTGGCCCTGGAACACCACCGGATGGTGGCACGCGACATGCAGGGCCGGTTCATCCTCGGACCGCGCCTGGCCGAGCTGGCCGCGGCCGCCGGCGAGGACCGCCTCCTCGCGACGGCCGGCCCGGTGCTCACCCACCTGCGCGACATCACGGGCGAGAGCGCGCAGCTCTACCGGCGGCAGGGCGACATGCGCATCTGCGTCGCCGCCGCGGAACGCCTGTCCGGCCTGCGGGACACGGTCCCGGTCGGTTCCACTCTCACCATGAAGGCCGGCTCCTCGGCGCAGATCCTCATGGCCTGGGAGGAGCCGGAGCGGCTGCACCGCGGTCTCCAGGGCGCCCGGTTCACGGCCACGGCGCTCTCGGGTGTCCGCCGCCGGGGCTGGGCCCAGTCCATCGGCGAGCGCGAGCCGGGCGTGGCGTCCGTCTCCGCGCCCGTGCGCGGCCCGTCCAACCGCGTGGTGGCCGCCGTGTCCGTGTCCGGCCCCATCGAGCGGCTGTCGCGCCACCCGGGGCGGATGCACGCCCAGGCGGTCATCGACGCGGCGGGCCGGCTCTCCGAGGCCCTGCGCCGCACCGGCTGACCGGCCCGTCGTCCGTTCGAGGGAAACTCGAGAAAAACTCGAGAGAAATTCGAGGGAAAGGGGCCAGCCTCAACGCCGCGGCAGGCCCTTCGCCCGCGCCATCCGCACCACCCGTACTGCCCGTACCACCCGCACTGCCGACAGATTCGGCACCACCCGTGCGGCCCGGGCCGCCGGCGCCACCCGGGCCGGCAGCCTCAGGCGTCCTCGGCCGCCGTCGCCGCCGCCCCGGCTTCCGTGGCCGTCGTCGCCCCGGCGGCCCCTGGCGCGGACGTCGGCACGGCCTCCGGCCCGGACGCCGACCGGTGGGCGAAGCGGTCCTTCGCCCGGCGCCCCCGCCTCTCCAGCGGCAGCTGCCCGTGCGCGGCCGCGAGCCCGAAGGCCGGCATGTCCGCGTAGATCGACTCGTAGCGCCCCTCGGGCACGACATAGGTCTCGTGCCACAGCCCCACGTGCTGCCGCGCCTTGCCCGCCTTCTCCTTGCGGTTGACGATCGCCCACGCCCGGTGGTGGAACATGTCGGGCGAGGAGGCGTACGCGTAGAGCTTCTCCTTGGACTCCCAGTACTGGACCACGTAGTACGTCCGCGGGGAGGCCGTCATCAGCACGTGCCCCAGGAGCCCGCGCCCGGGGTCCCGCTGCAACTCGCGCAGCATCCTCGGCATGGCCAGGAGCACCGGGACCCAGTGGTGCACCGCCCAGAAGCGGTTGATCCGCATGCCGATCAGCAGGACGACCACATCGCCCTCCGCGCCGGCGGTCGTACGGCCCGCGGTAACGGGTTTGCCGAACATGACGCTTCCCCCTCGATACCCGTCGGTGAGCGGCACTATCCGACTGCCGCATGTTTGGATAGTGCCGGTATCCGAGAAGGGGCGCAAGAGATGCGGCTGGCCGAACTGAGCGAGCGCAGCGGTGTGTCCACCGCGACGATCAAGTACTACCTGCGCGAGGGCCTGTTGGCGCCGGGCCGCCAGGTCAACACGACCACGGCCGAGTACGACGAGGACCATCTGCGGCGGCTGCGGCTGGTGCGGGCGCTGATCCAGGTGGGCCGGGTGCCGGTGGCGACCGCGCGGGAGGTCCTCGCGCATGTGGACGACGAGTCCCTGGGGCGCACGATCCGGCTCGGCGCGGCACTCTGGGCGCTGCCTCAGGTGCCCGAACCGGACGGCGGCGACGAGGAGGTGCGCGCGGCCCGTCACGAGGTGGACCAGGTGGTGGAGCGGCTCGGCTGGTCCAACGCCCAGGCCCTCAGCAGCATCTCCCCCGCGCACCGTTCACTGGTGGCGGCCGTGGCCACGCTGCGCCGGCTCGGGTACGCCTGGGACGCCGAACTGATGCTGCCGTACGCCCGGTTGATGCACCAGGCGGCGGTGCACGACCTGGACTTCGTCGAGACCCGCTCCTCGGAGGCGGAGAAGGTGGAGACGGCGGTCGCGGCCGCGATCCTCTTCGAGCCCGCCCTGCGGGCCCTGCACCGACTGGCCCAGGAGGAGGAGTCGGCGCGGCGGTACGGCTTCGAGTAGGGCCGGACCCGCACAAGCCGGACCCGTACAGGCCTGGCCCGCACAGGGCCGGGTTCTCCGGGCCGGGTCCGGAAACGCCGATGGGCCCCCACCGAAGTGGAGGCCCATCGGGCTCGTACCCCCGACCGGATTCGAACCGGCGCTACCGCCTTGAGAGGGCGGCGTGCTAGGCCGCTACACAACGGGGGCGAGGATCTAACGTTTCCGCAGATCCGAGCTGGTCTACCTGGACTCGAACCAAGACTAACTGAACCAGAATCAGTCGTGCTGCCAATTACACCATAGACCAATGCGGTTTAGACCAACTGCGTACCCCCGACCGGATTCGAACCGGCGCTACCGCCTTGAGAGGGCGGCGTGCTAGGCCGCTACACAACGGGGGCCCTAGCGATCCTGCGTCGAAGTCAGCGGGAGCTACCCGAACTGTCCTCGCGAGAAGGATCTGTACCCCCGACCGGATTCGAACCGGCGCTACTGCCTTGAGAGGGCAGCGTGCTAGGCCGCTACACAACGGGGGCTTTGCAGATGAGCTCTGCGAGCTGGCCTACCTGGACTCGAACCAAGACTAACTGAACCAGAATCAGTCGTGCTGCCAATTACACCATAGGCCACTGGAACGCAATCCCCCGAAGGGATCTTGCTCTAGTTCGCTCCCCCGGATTCCGGGGCCTTTCGGCCCGCTCTCCGGCGGCGCAGGAAGAACATTACCCGAAGGTGGACGGGGCTCCAAAACGGGTATGCGCGCCGAGGATCGCTGGAAGTTCGGCGAGGGAGGTGATCCGATGCGGTCCGGCCTGCGCGTCGCCGCCGGTACACGCGCCGTCACGGTCGATCCACACCGACAGCAGCCCGGCCTCGGCCGCCCCCCTCCCGTCGATCTCCGGGTGGTCGCCGACGTACGCGACCTGCCACGGGGCGAGTTCCAGCGCCTCGCAGGCCGCGTGGAAGGCGCCCGCGTCCGGCTTGGAGATCCCGAGCTCCGCCGCGCACAGGACGGTCTCGAAGCGGTCGCGGACGCCGAGCACCCGCAGCTTGCGCTCCTGCACGGTGAGGCTGGAGTTGGAGAGCACCGCGTGCCGGTAATCGGCACCGAGGGCGTCCAGGACCGGCAGGACGTCCGGGAAGAGGGCCCAGGCGGTCTCGTAGTGCACGATGTACCGCTCGAACCAGTTGTCGGCCTCGGCATCGCTCAGCGACACCTCCAGGAAGACCCGGACCCGGTCCCTGCGCTGCCCCTGGAAGGTGGTCTCGCCCGCCGAGAAGCGGGCCCACTGGAGGTCGGTGACCTCCCTCCACCGGGCCAGGGCGAGCTCCGGGGTGCCGAAGCCGGCGAGCAGGCCCTCTGCGGCCAGGTGCGCGCGCATGCCCTCCCGGTCCGCGGTCGTGTAATCGAAGAGGGTGTCGTCCACGTCCCAGACCACTGCTACGACCGGCATGGCACCGACAGTACCGTCGCGCCGTCCCGCGCGTGGGCGGTCCGGCGGGACGGCGAAGGGGGCAGCCCCCGGAAACCCGGGAGCCGCCCCCTTCACGCGTGCGTGGATCACGCCTCGGGCCGCGCGTGGATCACGCCCGACGCCGTGCGCGGGTCACGCGGAGAGCCGCGCCAGCGCCGCGTCGATACGGGCCAGCGTCTTCTCCTCGCCCAGGATCTCCAGGGACTCGAAGAGCGGCAGACCGACCGTGCGGCCGGTGACGGCCACCCGGACCGGGGCCTGCGCCTTGCCGAGCTTGAGGCCGTGGGCCTCGCCGGCGGCCAGGACGGCCTCCTTCAGGGACTCGGCGGACGTCCAGTCGGCGGCGACGAGCTTCTCCCGGGCGGTGCGCAGCAACGCGTCCGAGCCCTCCTTCATCGCCTTGGTCCAGCTCGCCTCGTCGAAGACCGGCTCCGGCAGGAACAGGAAGTCGACGTTGTCGGTGATCTCGGAGAGGACCTTCAGCCGGGTCTGGGCGTGCGGGGCGATGGCCTCCCACTTGGCCGCGTCGAAGTCCTCCGGCGCCCAGGGGGCGACCGGGGCCTTCAGCCAGGGGGCGCAGCGCTCGGTGAAATCCTTCACGTCCAGCAGCCGGATGTGGTCGGCGTTGACCGCCTCGCACTTCTTGAGGTCGAAGCGCGCCGGGTTGGGGTTGACGTCCCCGATGTCGAAGGCCGCGACCATCTCGTCCATGCCGAAGATGTCCTGGTCGGCCGAGAGCGACCAGCCGAGCAGGGAGAGGTAGTTGAGGAGGCCCTCCGGCAGGAAGCCGCGCTCCCGGTACAGGTTGAGGGACGACTCCGGGTCGCGCTTGGAGAGCTTCTTGTTGCCCTCGCCCATCACGTACGGCAGGTGGCCGAAGGACGGGATCTCCTTGGCGACGCCCAGCTCGATCAGCGCCTTGTACAGGGCGACCTGGCGGGGGGTGGAGGAGAGCAGGTCCTCGCCGCGCAGGACGTGGGTGATCTCCATCAGGGCGTCGTCGACCGGGTTGACGAGCGTGTAGAGGGGAGCCCCGTTGGCGCGGACGATGCCGTAGTCCGGGACGTTCTCCGGGGTGAAGGTCAGCTCGCCGCGGACCAGGTCCGTGAAGGTGATCGTCTCGTCGGGCATCCGGAAGCGCACGATCGGGGCGCGGCCCTGGGCCTTGTACTCCTCGACCTGCGCGGCGCTCAGGTCGCGGCAGTGGCCGTCGTAGCCGGAGGGCTTGCCGGCGGCGCGGGCGGCCTCGCGGCGGCTGTCCAGCTCCTCCTGGGAGCAGTAGCAGTGATAGGCGTGACCGGCGGCGAGCAGCTTCTCGGCGACGTCCTTGTAGAGGTCCATGCGCTGCGACTGCCGGTAGGGCGCGTGCGGGCCGCCGACCTCGGGGCCCTCGTCCCAGTCGAAGCCCAGCCAGCGCATCGAGTCCAGCAGCTGGGTGTAGGACTCCTCGGAGTCTCGGGCCGCGTCGGTGTCCTCGATACGGAAGACCAGGGTTCCCTGGTGGTGCCGGGCGAACGCCCAGTTGAACAGGGCGGTGCGGACCAGGCCCACATGGGGGTTACCGGTGGGCGAAGGGCAGAAACGGACGCGTACGGGTGCGCTAGCCACGCTTGACAACCTTGTTGGTGAGAGTGCCGATGCCTTCGATGGTGACGGCGACCTCGTCGCCGACAGCCAGGGGGCCGACCCCTGCCGGGGTGCCCGTGAGGATCACGTCGCCGGGGAGCAGCGTCATGGCCTCGGTGATGTTGACGATCAGATCCTCGATCGAGTGGATCATCTCGCTGGTGCGGCCGAGTTGCCGCTGCTGCCCGTTGACCGTCAGCTGGACGGCCAGGTCGGACGCGGTGGCGAGGTCCAGACCGGTCTCCACCCACGGGCCGAGCGGGCAGGAGGTGTCGAAGCCCTTGGCCCGCGCCCACTGCTTCTCGCGCTTCTGGACGTCGCGGGCGGTGACGTCGTTGGCGCAGGTGTAGCCGAAGATCACGTCCTTGACGCGGTCGCGCGGGACCTCGCGGCACATCCGGCCGATCACCACGGCCAGCTCGGCCTCGTGGTGCACCTCCTGGGAGAAGGCCGGGTACTGGATCGCGTCGTCGGGGCCGATCACCGAGGTGGAGGGCTTGAAGAAGGCGAACGGCGCGTCCGGGACCTCGTTGCCCAGCTCCTTCGCGTGCTCCGCGTAGTTGCGGCCGAAGGCCACCACCTTGTTGGGGAGCACCGGCGGCAGGAGCCTGACCTTGCTCAGCGGCACCTTCGTACCGGAGAGTTCGAAGTCCGTGAACGGGATGCCCTTGATGATGTCCAGGACGAGCTCGTCCTGCTTGTCGCCCTCGACCGCGCCGAAGGCGACGTTCCCGTCGATGGAGAACCTGGCGATGCGCACGGGATGCTTGGCCCCTTGACTGAGCTGGCTGGAGTCTGACGCTCCAGGCTAACGCGGCAAGGGGCTCGCGCCTCGCGCATTACGGCCCGCACGCCGCGCGCGGACGAAGGGGAACGGCGAAGGGCGCCCACCGAGTCGGTGGGCGCCCTTCGGGTCCGTACGGGGCCGGTCCCTGTGGACGGCGGCAGCCGTGCGTGACTACTCCGCGACGGCGGCGGCGACCGGAGCCTTCATGAGGATCGTGCGCCTGGGGTTGGCCGTCTGCGTGGGCAGGGAGACGGAGTGCTCCGGCTGGTCCGGGGTGTGCAGCGCGTCGGCGCCGTCGAGGTGCGCCAGCGTCGTACGCCGCGGGTTGGCTATCGTGCGGAACATCGTCGTCGTCTTCACGTTTTGTACGAGACCTTGTCGTTTCGGGCGCCGGGAGGGCTTCAAGTGCCCCCCGCACGGGCGCGGGTTGTCAGAACGCTGCCCTTTGTAAAACGTCAGGCTAAACATCCGGAATCCCGCAGAAGACGTGAAGACCCCATGATCTCCATGTGAGTTTGCTCACCAACCGACGATCAAACCGGTCAATTCGGGCCCGCGTCCCACTCGGCCGAAACGGACATTAGCCGCCTGAAGCCACCATTCCGCTCCCGATCATCGCGACTGGGACACCCGGTCCTCCCCCTTGATTCACCATGGTTTGCCCGACATAAGGCGGAACTCATTGAACAACGGGTGACACCTCGCGCACGGGGTGTCACGGAGGTCACAGCTCGGCCTATGGGCCTTGTTGGCGCTCCTGCACTGTGCTGGAATTCCTCGGACCGCCGCAGGTATCGAGCTGGCACACAGGGGGGCGCTATCACGCGCCGAGTGGCGGCTACGAAGGGGGAGCCAGCGCCGGTCGCTCACGACCACCACGGGGGCGAATTTCAGGGCGCCCCTATGACGCCGACACCGTGTCCTTCCGTTCGCGCGGAAGGGCGCCTGGTCCAGAGGTTGCGACAGTAGTGCAGGGACGTTTCAAGAGGGATGGCAGTGCTTCGGCGGAGCCGGAGCCGCACGGCGGGACCGACCGCGGTTCCTCGCCCCAGCACGCCCAGAACCAGGGCTCGGCCGGCGACGGCGGTGAGCGCCCCGGGCGCCCCGGCGCGTCCGGATCGGCGGGCCCGGTTCCTGTGGTGACGGCGCCGAAGGGCGCCCCGGGCCCCGGCTCGCGGATAGCGCTGCGCAACTGGCGCATCTCCACGCGCCTGGTGTCGCTGCTGGCGCTGCCGGTGGTCGCGGCCACCACGCTGGGCGCCACGCGTATCAGCGACTCCATGGACAACATCCAGCAGCTCGACAACATGAAGCTGCTGACGGAGATGACCAAGCAGGCCACCGAGCTGGCGACCGCGCTCCAGGAGGAGCGCGACCAGTCGGCCGGTCCGCTGGCGCACCAGGCGGGCGCGACCGACTACACCGTCAAGGGTTACCGGGACAAGACCGACCGGTCCCTGAGCAACTTCCTGGACGCCGGCGACAAGATCGACGCCGCGAGCAAGCAGGGCAACCTCCAGGGTGTCCGTGACAGCCTCGTCGGCCTCCAGCGAGACCTGAACAGTCTCAGCAAGATCCGCTCGACGGCGTACGAGGCCGAAGGCAACTCGATGCAGTCCGTCGAGGCCTACCACCGGCTCATCCAGCACCTGCTCGACCTCTCGCAGGACATGGCCGAGGCGACCAGCAACCCCGACATGATCCAGCGCACCCGCGCCCTGTCGGCCTTCTCCGCCGCCAAGGAGTACGCCTCCGAGCAGCGCGCGCTCCTCGGTGCCGCGCTCCCGGCGAGCAACACCGAGTTCGGCAACCTCTCCGAGAACGACCGCCTGTACGGTGTCGCGGCCCTGGACAGCCAGGAGTCCGAGCTCAACAGCTTCCGGTCCATCTACGGCGACTCGGGTGCCGAGGAACTCCTCAAGCCGATCGAGTCGGGCAACGCCACGATCGAGGCGACCAACACCTACGCCCAGCGCGCGCTCAGCAAGCAGGGCGGTCTGAGGTCGCTGGACAAGCGCTCCTACAAGGACTGGCTGGACGACAGCTCCACCAAGATCCGCGGTATGGAGCTGATCGAGCACTCGCTGCTCGAGGACATGGAGCAGAAGGCCCGCGAGCTGCGCAGCGCCTCCGAGCAGGAAGCGATCATCTCCGGTGCGCTGATCCTGCTCGTGCTCGGCGTGTCGCTGGTCGGCGCCTTCGTCGTGGCCCGGTCCATGATCCGCTCGCTGCGCCGCCTCCAGGAGACCGCCACCAAGGTCGCCCAGGACCGTCTGCCCGAGCTCGTCAAGCAGCTGTCCGAGTCCGACCCGCAGGACGTCGACACGTCCGTGGAGTCGGTCGGTGTGCACTCCCGGGACGAGATCGGCCAGGTGGCCGCGGCCTTCGACGACGTGCACCGCGAGGCGGTCCGACTGGCCGCCGAGCAGGCCCTGCTGCGGGGCAACGTCAACGCGATGTTCACCAACCTCTCGCGCCGTTCCCAGGGTCTTATCCAGCGTCAGCTCTCGCTGATCTCCGAACTGGAGTCCCGCGAGGCCGACCCGGACCAGCTGTCCTCGCTCTTCAAGCTCGACCACCTCGCGACGCGTATGCGCCGTAACGGTGAAAACCTTCTCGTTCTCGCGGGTGAAGAGCCCGGCCGACGCTGGACCCGCCCGGTCCCGCTGGTCGACGTGCTCCGCGCCGCCGCGTCCGAGGTGGAGCAGTACGAGCGCATCGAGCTGGCCTCGGTGCCGAGCACCGAAGTGGCCGGCCGCGTCGTCAACGACCTCGTGCACCTCCTCGCAGAGCTGCTGGAGAACGCCACCTCGTTCTCCTCCCCGCAGACCAAGGTCAAGGTCACCGGTCACGCGCTGCCCGACGGCCGCGTGCTGATCGAGATCCACGACACCGGTATCGGCCTCTCGCCCGAGGACCTCGCCGCGATCAACGAGCGGCTCGCCGCGCCGCCCACCGTGGACGTCTCGGTGTCCCGCCGAATGGGTCTGTTCGTGGTCGGTCGTCTGTCGCAGCGACACGGCATCCGCATCCAGCTGCGCCCGTCCGACTCCGGTGGTACGACCGCGCTGGTCATGCTGCCCGTCGATGTCGCCCAGGGCGGCAAGAAGCCCCAGCCCAAGCCCGGTCAGGGTGCCGTCAACAGCGGTCCGGCCGCGGCGCAGGCAGCGGCCGGCATGGCCGCCGCCCGACGCCAGGGCGGTGCCCTCGGCGCCGGTGCTGCGGGCGGTGCGCCCGGTGGCGCCCTCGGTGGCGGCCCCGCGGCCGGCAACGCGGGCCGTATCGCCGCCGGCCAGGGCCCGCGGGCCGCGCTTCCCGGCACGGGTGCGAACGGCCGGCCCGGCGCGGCACGCGGACCGCAGGGTCAGGGCGGCCCCCAGCAGGGCCGGCAGGCTCCGGCCGCCACGGGCGGCAGCCTCTTCGGCCAGTCGCCGAACGCCCAGCAGGGCATGCAGTCCGGTGGCGCGGGTGCGCCGCAGGGCTTCGGTGACGGCAAGGGCGGGGACACCTTCGGCGGCAACAACCGCGGGGCCGTTCCGGCACAGCGTGCCAACGCCGACGCCGAGCCGCAGGGCCGTCGTTCGCGTCGGCCGCAGCTGCCGGGTCGCGGTGGAGCACGCGCCGAACTGCCGGGCGGCGACGCCCAGCAGCGCACGCCCAGCTGGAGCGACGAGAACGCGCAGCCGCCGGTGCCGCGCACCCCGCTGGACGCCCCGCGCGGCCACGAGGAGCCGGACGTCTCCCAGACGGCCCAGATGCCGCGCATCGACGACCGCCAGGGTCCGGGCAGCACCTCCGAGTTCGCCCGGCCGGACTTCAACGCGCCGCGTCCCGGTGCGCACAACGGCCAGAGCAACGGCCAGCACAACACGGGCCAGTTCGCCCGCCCGGGTACCGCCAACGGCCAGCACAACACGGGCTCCTTCGCCCGTCCGGACGTCTTCGCCCCGGGTGCCGGACAGAACCACTCGTCGGGCACCGGTCAGTTCGCCGCCCCTCAGGCGTACGACAACAGCTCCACGGGTCAGTTCGCCGCCCCGCAGGCCTACGACAACGGCTCCACCGGGCAGCACGCCCTGCCCGGCCGCCCGGCGCAGGCGCCCATGCAGAACAACACCGGCCAGTACGAGCGCCCGCAGACCGCGGGACCGGACTACGGTGCGCAGCAGCAGCGGCCGTCCGCGCCGCAGCGGCCCGCCCAGCCGGAGGCCCTGCCGCCGGCCAGCGGCCCCGGCGACGGTCGTACCCCGCTGTTCGACACGCTGGAGACCAACTGGTTCCACGGTCAGCAGGGTCAGCAGCAGGGCCAGCCGGGCCACTCGGGTCAGCCGCAGCACAACGGCTCGGCCCAGGTTCCGCAGCAGCCCCCGGCCGCACCGCAGGCGCCCGCTCAGCAGCGTCCGGCGCCCACCGCCTGGCGCGCCTCGCCCAACGACGACATCGTCCGTCAGGCCGAACGGGTGCGTCAGCCCGCGGCCGGCGGCGTCACCACTTCCGGACTGCCGCGCCGGGTGCCCAAGGCGAACCTCGTCCCGGGCACAGCTCAGCAGCAACAGCACCACACCGGTCCGCAGGTCTCGCGTGCGCCTGACGACGTACGCGGCCGACTGACCAATCTCCGTCGGGGTATCGCGCAGGGTCGCCAGGCCGGTAGTGGCCAGACCGGCAGCTTCCCGAACCCCACTCACCAGCAGGAGCGTTAGTTGAGTCCGATGAGCCAGGCGGCACAGAACCTGAACTGGTTGATCACCAACTTCGTGGACAACACCCCCGGGGTGTCCCACACAGTGGTGGTCTCCGCCGACGGCCTTCTGCTGGCGATGTCCGAAGGCTTCCCGCGTGACCGCGCCGACCAGCTCGCCGCCGTCGCGTCGGGCCTGACCTCCCTGACGGCCGGGGCCTCCCGGATCTTCGAGGGCGGCAGTGTCGCGCAGACCGTCGTGGAGATGGAGCGCGGCTTCCTCTTCCTCATGTCCGTGTCCGACGGATCGTCCCTGGCCGTTCTCGCGCACCCCGAGTGCGACATCGGCCTCGTCGGCTACGAGATGGCGCTGCTGGTCGACCGCGCGGGTGCGGTGCTCACGCCTGACCTGCGCGCCGAACTCCAGGGAAGTCTGCTCCACTGACCACCCCGGATCTACCCGTCTCACCAAATCACCGTCCGGCCGCCACAATCCCCCCACCGGCCCCCGTCAGACGGCAAGACTGACCGATCTCTGCTGTCCCGCCCGGAGGATCCATGACCCCGCCCAACGCCTCTCATGATCCGTACGCGGAGTCGTACGGGGACGAGGGCGACCAGCCGCTGGTTCGTCCCTATGCGATGACCGGCGGCCGGACCCGGCCGCGTTACCAGCTCGCCATCGAAGCGCTGATCAGCACGACGGCCGACCCGGCAGCGCTCATGGGGCTCCTCCCGGAGCACCAGCGCATCTGCCATCTGTGCCGTGAGGTGAAGTCGGTCGCCGAGGTCTCGGCGCTCCTCGCCATGCCCCTGGGTGTGGCACGGATCCTCGTCGCGGACCTCGCGGAGGCCGGACTGGTCGCCATTCACCAGCCGGGCGGCGACGAGACCACCGGCGCACCGGACGTGACACTGCTCGAAAGGGTGCTCAGTGGACTTCGCAAGCTCTGACGGAGGTCGGGCGACCACCTCCGCAAAGATCGTGGTGGCCGGCGGCTTCGGTGTCGGAAAGACCACGTTCGTGGGCGCCGTCTCCGAGATCAACCCCCTGCGTACCGAGGCCGTCATGACGTCCGCTTCCGCGGGCATCGACGACCTCACCCACACCGGGGGCAAGACCACCACCACCGTGGCCATGGACTTCGGCCGCATCACGCTCGACCAGGACCTGATCCTGTACCTCTTCGGTACGCCGGGCCAGGACCGCTTCTGGTTCATGTGGGACGACCTGGTGCGCGGTGCGATCGGCGCCGTGGTCCTGGTCGACACGCGGCGGCTCGCCGACTGCTTCCCGGCCGTGGACTACTTCGAGAACAGCGGTCTGCCGTTCGTCGTGGCCCTCAACGGCTTCGACGGCCAGCAGCCGTACCAGCCGGAGGAGGTCCGCGAGGCTCTCCAGATCGGTCCGGACACCCCGATCATCACGACGGACGCCCGCCACCGCGCGGACGCCAAGTCGGCGCTGATCACGCTGGTCGAGCACGCGCTGATGGCTCGCCTGCGCTAATTCACCAGTCGAAAGCGGCGTACGAAGGTTGCCGTAGACGTCGCCGGAGCCGACTGTGGTCTTTGACACGGTCGGCTTCGGCGTTCATAACGTTTCGGCAGAGGAATCCGGTGGTATGGCAACGCGTCGCGGTCAACCGGTCTCGCTGTGCGCACGAACGCCCCGTCTTTTGGCGGGGCTCGCTCTTTATGACCGTTTTATCTGGGGCTTACATCACACCGAACCGGCTCTTCCGACTGTTTGGAAGTGCACTGGTCCCCATGCTGGAATGCCTGAACTGCCCAATAGTCAAAGACGTACTCACTAGTCGAGAACGTACTGGGCCCTGAGACACTGCGGCACGACGAAGGTGCCGACCGCCGAGAGGTTGTTGGTCGAGTGAGGCGAAGCAAGAACAGTCCCGAGCCGGCGGCGCGGGGCAACTTCACCCCGCCGTCGCGCGGAGTGACGCCCGCCCCTGTGCAAGGGCCCGAGCCGACGGCTGCGCCCCCTGCGAGTGGCGGCCGTCTCTCCCCCCGCAACTGGCGGGTGCCCACCAGGCTGAACGCGATTCTGCTCATCCCCGTGATGGTCGGCCTCGTCATGGGCGGCTTCCAGGTGAAGAGCTCGATCAACACCTGGCAGGAGGCCGAGGACGCGCAGAACACCGCGCGTCTGGTGCGGGCGTCCCTGGCCTACGCGGACGCTCTGTACAACGAGCGCGACGTCACGGCCGAGCCCCTGCTGGAGAACAAGGGCCAGGACGACAAGACCGTCACGTCGGCCCGCAAGTCGACGGACGACGCCGCCGACGCGTTCGACCAGGCCGCGCAGAACATGCCGCAGACGGCCGGTCTCCAGCGTCGTCTGAAGCTGTTCCGCGCGGAGGAGCCCAAGCTCCAGACGATCCGTTCGGCCGCGTACACCTCGAAACTGCCCGCCGTGAAGACGGAAGAGGGCTACACGCAGGTCGCCCACCCGCTGATGGAGTTCGCCAACGAACTCGGCCTGGGCACCGGAAACATCACGAGCTACGGCCGTACCGTCTACGCGATCTCGCTGACCAAGGCCGCCCTGTCCCTGGAGCGCTCGATCGGCATGCACCTGCTGATCAAGCCCGGCCCCAAGGACGAGAACTTCGCCAAGCAGCGCGTCGCGCTCTCCTCGTACGCCTACCTCGAGGGCATCGCCGTCGAGGAGTACCTCGGTGGTGGTACCGAGGAGGACGCCGCCAAGCTCGACACGGCCAAGGCGAAGATCAAGTCGCAGGGTACCGCGATGGCCGAGCAGGCCAAGGGCGCCAACCCGGACTACGTGCCGCCGCCGGCCGACCCGACCGACATGGTCGCGGCCCTGTCGACGATGCAGAGCACGGACCCCGCCGCGCGCGCCGCGCTCGCCCAGGGCGGCATCACCACGCAGAACTGGTGGGCGGTCAACACGCTCAAGTACCAGGCGTACAACAAGATCGAGACGGACATGGCCGACAAGGCCGTGACCGAGGCGTCCAGCATCGCCGACGACGCCAAGACCTCGGCCTTCATCACCGGTGCCGCCGTCGTGGTCGCCCTGCTCGCCGCGTTCATCCTGGCCGGCATGGTGGCCCGCCAGATGAGCCGCTCGATGCGCCAGCTGCGCAACGCCGCCTTCGGTATCGCCGAGCAGCGTCTGCCGATGCTGGTCGACCAGCTCTCGCGCACCGACCCGGGCCGGGTCGACACCCGCGTCCAGCCCATCCCGATCACCACCACGGACGAGATCGGCGAGGTCGCCCGCGCCTTCGACCAGGTCCACCGCGAGGCGGTCCGACTGGCCGCCGAGCAGGCCCTGCTGCGGGGCAACATCAACGCGATCTTCACCAACCTCTCGCGCCGCAACCAGTCGCTGATCGAGGGCCAGCTGACCCTGATCACCGACCTGGAGAACAACGAGGCCGACCCGGACCAGCTGGAGAGCCTCTTCCGCCTGGACCACCTCGCGACCCGTATGCGCCGCAACGGCGAGAACCTCCTGGTCCTCGCCGGCGAGGAGCCCGGCCGTCGCTGGGACCAGCCGGTCCCGCTGGTCGACGTGCTGCGCGCCGCCTCCTCCGAGGTGGAGCAGTACGAGCGCATCGAGCTGTCGGGCGTCCCGGAGGCCGAGATCCACGGCCGCGCCGTGACCGACCTCGTGCACCTGCTCGCCGAGCTCCTTGAGAACGCCACCACGTTCTCCTCCCCGCAGACCAAGGTCCGCGTCACCGCGACCCGTCTCCCCGACGGCCGCGTCATGATCGAGATCCACGACAAGGGCATCGGCCTGACCGCCGAGGACTTCGCGGACATCAACCACAAGCTGGCCAACCCGCCGACCGTGGACGCCGCGATCTCCCAGCGCATGGGTCTGTTCGTGGTCGGCCGGCTGTCCGACCGGCACGGCATCCGCGTCCAGCTGCGTCCCTCGGGCGAGCAGGCCGGTACGACCTCGCTGGTCATGCTGCCCGATGCGATCACCCACGGTGGTGGTGGCGAACAGCAGCTGCAGGGCGACGAGTTCACCGTGTCGCAGATCATTCCCGAGCAGCAGCAGCTCCAGCAGCAGTTCCAGGCCGAGGAGTTCAGCCCGCAGCAGCCGATGCGCACCGCGGCCGAGCTCGGCTTCGACGACAGCCGCTACGAGGTGCCGGACGACATCCGGGACCTGGACCCCGTCGGTCGCTCGCTGATGCGCGAGGGACGCCGGGCGGCCCTGGAGACCCAGGCGCAGCCCGAGGAGGCCGCGCAGGACTCCGAGGCCTCCTCGTACGGTGACGAGTTCGACGCCCGGCACGCCGCCTACGAGAGCGGTCAGGGGTCTGCCTACGCCGCCGAGGCGACCGCGTACCCGGAGCAGACCGCCGGCTACGACGAGCAGGCCGCGTACGAGGGCCAGCAGCAGCAGTCGTACGACGAGCAGTACTTCGCGCCGAACGGCGGCCAGCCGCAGAACGACGGCTTCGCGCCGAACGGCGGCTACCCCGATCCCGCTTACGGGGAGCAGGCCCAGAAGGAGCCGGAGTCGGCGCGCGGCGCCGCCCCGGAGACCTTCTCGGGCTTCGAGGAGCAGTCCTACCAGGACGACTGGCAGCAGCAGACCGGTTTCCAGAACGGCTACCCGGACCAGTACGCTCCTGGGGCGGGGTCTTCGCAGGCCGCTGACGCGAGTCAGCCGGACCGCGTAGGCTTCGACCGTCCGAAACCGGCCTCCTCCGTCGGGAACTCGCTGACCGACGCCGGGTTGCCCCGCCGCGGTGCGGGCCCGATCGGTGCGAACGGCGCGGGACGCGCACAGCAGCAGCCGCAGGCTTCCGCTCCGGACAACGGCGGCGACGACTGGCGGTCGGCGAACGACGACCGCTGGATGCAGGCCGCGCAGCTGCGCAAGCCCAAGGCGGGCGGAGTCACCTCCTCCGGCCTGCCGCGGCGGGTACCCAAGGCCAACCTGGTCGAGGGAGCCGCCGAAACCACCCCCCAGGGAGGCCCACAGGTCTCCCGCGCCCCGGAGGACGTCCGGGGCAGGCTGAGCAACCTGCGTCGAGGCGTCGAACGTGGACGCAACGCAGGCAGTGAAACGAACGGCCAGGGCTTCGGTCCTGACAGCACCTACAACCAGGAGCGTTAGTGTGAGCCCGATGAGCCAGGCGGCGCAGAACCTGAACTGGTTGATCACCAACTTCGTGGACAACACCCCGGGGGTGTCCCACACGGTGGTGGTCTCCGCCGACGGACTCCTTCTGGCGATGTCCGAAGGGTTCCCCCGTGACCGTGCCGATCAGCTTGCGGCTGTCGCGTCGGGTCTGACCTCGCTGACCGCGGGTGCCTCGCGCATCTTCGAGGGCGGCCACGTGAACCAGACGGTCGTGGAGATGGAGCGAGGGTTCCTCTTCATCATGTCCGTCTCCGACGGTTCCTCGCTGGCTGTCCTTGCCCACCCCGATGCGGACATCGGTCTCATTGGGTACGAGATGGCCCTTCTGGTGGACCGTGCAGGTACGGTTCTGACACCGGATCTTCGTGCGGAGCTCCAAGGGAGCCTTCTCAACTAGCAGACGAACCGTGCGTATTGGCGTCCCGGGGCCGTAAGGTTTCGGGACGCGGCTCCACAGTGATGGATGCCAGTGCACAGTCGGAGGAGGAGAGAAAGTGGCAACACCCCCAGGCGGCTCATCGGGCAACTGGTCGTACGGACCCGGCCAGGGCCAGGGCGACGGTTCGCAGAACCCGTACAACTTCCCCTCCGCGCCGAGCCAGCGGCGCCACCAGCAGCCGTACGCGCCGCAGGGCCCCGGCCCGTCGCCGTACGACCAGCCGAACGCGCCCCGCATCCAGCCGGTGCAGCCGCAACGCCGCGGCCCCGAGCCCGCACCCGCCGGGTCTTCGAACAATCCCCTGGTGCGCCCGTACGCCATGACGGGCGGCCGCACCAGGCCCCGGTACCAGCTCGCCATCGAGGCGCTGGTACACACCACCGCATCTCCGCAACAGATGCAGGGCCAGTTGCCCGAGCATCAGCGGATCTGCAACCTGTGCCGAGAGATCAAGTCGGTGGCCGAGGTCTCGGCCCTGCTGTCGATCCCTCTCGGTGTGGCCAGGATCCTCGTCGCCGACTTGGCGGAGGCGGGACTGGTCGCGATCCACCAGCCGGGCGGCGACGAGAACGCCGGCGGCCAGCCAGACGTGACACTGCTCGAAAGGGTGCTCAGTGGACTTCGCAAGCTCTAGCGGCGGTCCTTCCCGCTCCACCACCTCCGCGAAGATCGTGGTGGCGGGCGGCTTCGGCGTGGGTAAAACCACGTTCGTCGGCGCCGTCTCGGAGATCAACCCGCTGCGCACGGAGGCCGTCATGACGTCTGCTTCGGCAGGCATCGACGACCTCACCCACACCGGGGACAAAACGACCACGACGGTCGCCATGGACTTCGGTCGTATCACCCTGGACCAGGACCTGATCCTGTACCTGTTCGGCACGCCCGGCCAGGACCGCTTCTGGTTCATGTGGGACGACCTCGTGCGCGGTGCGATCGGCGCGATCGTGCTGGTGGACACCCGGCGTCTCGCCGACTGCTTCCCCGCGGTCGACTACTTCGAGAACAGCGGTCTGCCCTTCGTCATCGGCCTCAACGGCTTCGACGGCAACCAGCCGTACCAGCCGGACGAGGTGCGCGAGGCGCTCCAGATCGGCCCGGACACCCCGATCATCACGACGGACGCCCGCCACCGCGCGGACGCCAAGTCGGCGCTGATCACGCTGGTCGAGCACGCGCTGATGGCACGCCTGCGCTGATCCCGCGCGCATACCGACAGATGGGCGGTCCTTCCCGAACCGGGGAAGGGCCGCCCATCTGCTTTTCCTGCCGGCCGCCCTCCAGCCGCCCGCTCCCGCACCCGACCGCTCGGCCGCACGCCCGTGAGCGCCCTCGTACGCCTGTACGCCCCCCGTCCGTGTGACGGGCCTCGCCCGACCGGCTGCCCGGCCCTGTGGCCGCCGCTCGCCGGCCGCGGGTCGCCGGACGCCACCGGCCCTCTGCGATGCCCGTACGACGCGAAAGGGCCCCTCTCCCGAAGAGAGGGGCCCTTTCGTGCTGCGTGGGGGTGCGGCCTAGCCGTGCCAGCTGTGCGGGGCGCGGAAGCCGGGCTCGCGCTCCAGACGGCGCCAGCCCGCCTTGCGGTGGCCGCCGTGCGCCGGGGTCTCCGTGGACGTACGGGCCGCGGCTCGGGCGAGCAGGATCGCCGTGATGGCGGCGACCTCCTCGGGCTCCGCATGGCCCTTCTCGACGCGAATGTCAGAGTTCATGGATGTCAGTCTCCGTGAGAGAGGTTTCCGCGGGGGTACCGCGGAGGATCCGCCGGGTTACTGCGGGGGTTACCGCGGGGACGGTGCCGCGAGGGCTACTGCGGCGGGTTGCCGTGCTTGCGCGAGGGCAGGTCCGCGTGCTTGCTGTGCAGCATGGCCAGGGACCTGATGAGGACCTCGCGGGTCTCGGCCGGATCGATGACGTCGTCCACCAGGCCGCGCTCGGCGGCGTAGTACGGGTGCATGAGCTCGGACTTGTACTCCTTGACCATGCGGGCCCGCATGGCCTCGGGGTCCTCGGCCTCGGCGATCTGGCGCCGGAAGATGACGTTGGCGGCGCCCTCGGCACCCATCACGGCGATCTCGTTGGTGGGCCACGCATAGGTGAGGTCGGCACCGATGGACTGGCTGTCCATGACGATGTACGCACCTCCGTACGCCTTGCGCAGGATCAGCGAGATCCTCGGCACGGTCGCGTTGCAGTACGCGTACAGCAGCTTGGCTCCATGACGGATGATCCCTCCGTGCTCCTGGTCGACACCGGGAAGGAATCCCGGCACGTCCAGGAAGGTGACGATCGGGATATTGAAAGCGTCACACATCTGGACGAAGCGCGCAGCTTTTTCACTCGCCTCGATGTCCAGCACGCCCGCGAGGGTCTGCGGCTGGTTGGCGACGATGCCGACGACCTGGCCGTCGAGCCGGGCCAGGGCGCAGATGATGTTCCGCGCCCAGCGCTCGTGGACCTCCAGGTAGTCGCCGTCGTCGACGATCTCCTCGATGACCTTGGCCATGTCGTACGGACGGTTGCCGTCCGCGGGGACCAGGTCCAGCAGGACGTCGCCGCGCCGGTCGGCCGCGTCCGTCGGCTCGACGCGCGGCGGGTTCTCGCGGTTGTTCTGCGGGAGCATCGACAGGAGGTAGCGCACCTCCGCGATGCAGGTCTCCTCGTCGTCGTAGGCGAAGTGGCAGACACCGCTGGTCTCGGCGTGCACGTCGGCGCCGCCGAGCCCGTTCTGGGTGATCTCCTCGCCGGTGACCGCCTTGACGACGTCCGGGCCCGTGATGAACATCTGCGAGGTCTCGCGGACCATGAAGACGAAGTCGGTGAGGGCGGGACTGTAGGCCGCGCCGCCCGCGCACGGGCCGAGCATCACGCTGATCTGCGGGATGACTCCGGAGGCCTTCGTGTTGCGCTGGAAGATGCCGCCGTAGCCGGCGAGGGCGCTGACACCCTCCTGGATACGGGCGCCGGCGCCGTCGTTCAGCGACACCAGCGGCGCTCCCGCCGCGATGGCCATGTCCATGATCTTGTGGATCTTCGTCGCGTGGGCCTCGCCCAGCGCGCCGCCGAAGATCCGGAAGTCGTGCGCGTAGACGAAGACCGTACGGCCCTCCACCGTGCCCCAGCCGGTGATCACACCGTCCGTGTACGGCTTCTTGGCCTCCAGCCCGAACCCGGTGGCCCGGTGCCGGCGCAGCTGCTCGACCTCCCGGAAGGACCCCGGGTCCAGGAGCAGCTCGATCCGCTCCCGGGCCGTCAGCTTGCCCTTGGCATGCTGCGCCTCGGTCGCCCTCTCGCTGGGACCCGCCAGCGCCTGCACACGGATCTCGTGCAGCTCGGCCACACGCCCCCGCGCGTCCGTCGGCTCACCCGTCGTCTCTTCCAAAACGGTCATGTAGCGACCATACGAAGCCCACCAAGGAAAGCGAGCCGTCGACTCCGTACAGTCTCCGGACCGTTTTCCTGGTGCCACTGAACAGAACGGTGGCCCCATGCAAGCCTTCCGACTGTCCGGAGGGCTTCCCGCTTGTCGGGGTCTCACAAACGACCGCGCCGCGGACCGGTTCGGATTCGCGGGCCGCACTGCCGTCCCCGGAGTGACACCGGGACCCGTACGGCGGTACGCCGGGAGCGGGGTCCGCCCTCACGGATCCCGCCGGGGCCGGACCGAGGGCGACGGATCATCACCCAGCGTAGCCTGAAGGACACATTGCGGATGATGTTGAAACTTGTACGGAATAGGTCTAGCGTCTACCTCGTTACCTCGTTGAAGATTCAACAGAATCCCCAGCACCGGTTCCGCGGTTTCGGACGAAACCGCGACCCCGTCCCCCAAGGAGCAACGTCATGGGCATCTTCGGCCGCAAGGGCAGCGACGACACGACCTCCGAGACCGCCACCACCCCCGGTACGGTCTCCCCCGACCTCGCCGCACTGACCGGTGAGTACACGATCGACCCGGCCCACTCCTCGTTCGGCTTCGTGGCGCGCCACGCGATGGTCACGAACGTCAAGGGCAAGTTCAACGAGTTCTCCGGCTCCCTGCACCTGGACGGCAGCGACCCGGCCAAGTCCACGGCGACCATCGACATCACCATGAACAGCGTCGACACCGGTTCCGCCGACCGTGACGGCCACCTCAAGAGCTCGGACTTCTTCAAGGCCGACGAGTTCCCGACGATGACCTTCCGGTCCACCGAGGCGCAGGCCCTCGGCGGCGACGACTACCGCATCACCGGCGACCTGACCATCCTCGGCGTCACCAAGCCGCTCACCATCGACCTGGAGTTCAACGGCTCCGCCACGGACCCCTTCGGCAACGAGCGCGTCGGCTTCGAGGGCAAGGCGGAGATCCTGCGCTCCGCGTGGGGCCTGACGTGGAACGCGGCGCTGGAGACGGGTGGCGTGCTGGTCTCCGACAAGATCAAGCTGAACTTCGACATCTCGGCGATCAAGAACGCGTGAGGCGCACCGCACAGCGGCCCACGACGCAGCGCGCCCGCCCTGCTCCCGCCCCTGGCGGAGAGGGCGGGCGCGCCGTGTGTTCAGCGAGGGCCGCGTTCGTCCTCGGGCGGTGCCCGGTGCGCGGTCGGGCGTCGCGGACGTGGCACAGCGGGTCGTCCTGCCACCGGCCGCCGCCGGGGCACCGGGAGCAGCCGCCCGGGGCGAAGGCCGCGCCCACGCCGACCGCCGCCCGGAGGGCCATCCGGGCACTGGGCCGGGGCGCAGCCGAAAGGCGCGGCGAGCCGGCGCGGGTGCGGGACCTGCGGGCCGGGGGCGGCCGGGGTCCCTGCGGGCCCTCAGGGCGCCGGGCAGGTCGGCGAGCCCCTGCACCAGCCGGACGGACCCGCAGGCCGGCGCTCCGACCAGCGCCGACCAGCCCCCGTCGCCGACCAGCCCCCGTCGCCGGCCCGGACCGGGCGGCGGGCGGCAGGGCCGGGCCCGGGACAACCAGGAGCGCGACGAGCGGGAGGGCGGGCAGAGTGCCCGCCCTCGTGGCGGGGGGCCGTACCGGCGGATCCAGATCGCGAGGGCCGTCCCGGCGGTGGACACGGCGGCGCCGAGCGCGCAGTGCGCCGAGAGCAGGCCGGGACGCGGCGGGCGAGCGACAGCGGCCCCAGCCGCCGACCCGGGTCTTCGCCGGGCTGGAGGCGGACGGGCCGATCGCCCGGCGCCCCGACACCGGCGACCGCCGTCAGTCCGTGCTCACGCTCACCCCGGCCGCGAGGCGCTGGAGCGGGACATGACCGAACGGGACGCCTGGTCGGCCGGTGCGCTCGGTGCGCTCGGCGCGCTCGGCACGCTCGGTGCGCTCGGCACGCTCGGTGCGCTCGGCGCGCTCGGCGCGACGGAACGCCAGGTGCCGCGCCTCACGACGGCGCCGATGGGACGGCCGGCGGAGGCGGAGACCACGGACGGCGGGTGACGGGCACGCCGGACGGCCGGTGACGCGCCGCCGGGGGCCCGTGCGGATGGCCGGATTCACCCCCTTGTGCGTCCGCTCACAGCGTTCTCATAATCCAGCAACAGATTTTGACGAGCTCATGCCAGCACATGGGCATCCCTTTACGGCTCCCCCGCACCTTGCGCTTGGCATGTGCATGCCATTCACCCCCACGGAAGGCATCACGGTGAAGAAGCTCCTCACGGCGCTCCGCAGATGGGCGGTCGCCGGCGCGGCCGCCCTCGCGGTCGTCAGCCTCCAGCCCGTCTCCGCCGCACAGGCCGCCCCCGCGCCCGTCGTCGGCGGGACCCGGGCCACGCAGGGCGAGTTCCCGTTCATGGTCCGGCTCTCCATGGGCTGCGGCGGCGCGCTCTACACCCCGCAGATCGTGCTCACCGCCGCGCACTGCGTGAGCCGCACCGGAGCCAACACCGGCATCACCGCCACCGCCGGTGTCGTGGACCTCCAGTCGACCACCGGCCGGGTCCAGGTCAAGTCCACCTACGTCTACCGGGCTCCCGGCTACAACGGCAACGGCAAGGACTGGGCGCTCATCAAGCTCGCCTCGCCCATCAGCCTGCCCACGCTGCCCATCGCCACCACCACGGCCTACAACACCGGCACCTTCACCATCGCGGGCTGGGGCTCGGCCACCGAGGGCGGCGCCCAGCAGCGCTATCTGCTGAAGGCGACCGTGCCGTTCGTCAGCGACGCCACGTGTCGCACCTACAGCGGCTACAGCGGTCTGGTCGCGAGCGACGAGATCTGCGCCGGGTACGCGGCAGGAGGCGTCGACACCTGTCAGGGCGACTCCGGCGGTCCCATGTTCCGCAAGGACAACGGGGGCGCGTGGATCCAGGTCGGCATCGTGAGCTGGGGCATCGGCTGCGCCCGCGCCAACGCCCCTGGCGTCTACTCCGAGGTCTCCACCTTCGCCTCGGCCATCGCCGCGGCCGCCGCCACGCTCTGACCGACGCCCTCTGTCCCCCTCGGGACCGCCACCGGCAAGGGCCCGCCGCCACTCGGCGCCGGGCCCGTGCCCCGTCGTACGTACGTCAGAAGCCGCCGCCGAAGTCCCCGCCGCCCCCGCCGCCGAAATCGCCTCCCCCGCCGTCGCCGAACCCGCCGCCGAAGTCGCCCGGGTCGAAGTCCGCGCCCGAGACGTCGCCGCCCTGGTAGCCGCCGGCGCCGAAGTCGCCGTAGCCGGTGCCGTAGTCGGACGCGTAGGACGGGGAGGCCATCACCCCGCCGAGCGCGGTGCCCAGCAGCAGGCCGGGCAGGATGCCACCGCCGAAGTAGCCGCCGGCCCAGGGGCCGTAGGCGGGACCCGCGTCCCAGTAGGGGCGGCGGCCGTACTCGGTGTCGACCTGCCGGATCACCGGGTCGCGGCCGTCGGCCAGCCGCGTCCGGTCGGCCGCGCACACGGGCACCTCGCGCGGGGCGCCGCCGGCCGGGGTCCAGGCGGCGTCGGCGACGGAGGGGCCGTGGCGGGGGTCGAAGAAGCACGGCGGCCGGCGTTCGGGCAGCGGGCCGCCCGCCCGGCGGGCGGCGAGCTGGGCCAGGCTGAAGCGGCCGTCCTCCACGGCCTGGGTGACCGCGCGGACGTCCTCCGGCCCGGCGGCCTGCGCCATCAGCGTCTTCGCCTGGTCGTAGGCGTCCAGCGCGCGCTCGTAGTCGGCCCGCATGGCGTCGTCGGCCCCGGCCTCCGCCGGGTGGAAGTCCAGCCGGTCCAGTTCCTCGCCGAAGGCGGTGATGTCCTCGTCCACCACGACGCGCAGCCGGTCGAGGGCGGCGCCCCGTTCCGCCTCGCGACGGCGGCGGTTGCGACGGGCCAGTCCGACGGCGGCCGCGCCGCCCGCCACCACGACGACGCCCGCGGTGATCAACGCGGCGGTCGCCACCCCACCGGCCCCGCCGGAGGACCCCCAGGTCGCGGGCGCCGAACCGCCCATGTGGGTCAACGCCCGGCTGGTGAAATCGCTCAGCTGGGTCTTCGCGTCGCTCTCGCCCTGGACGCTGGTGACGAGGTTCTGCACCGCGGTGCGGGGCAGCACCGAGGCGTCGGCGCGGGCGTCGAAGCGGTCGCCGAGGCGGATCGCGTACAGGCCGGTGACGCCGGTGGCGGTGCGCAGGTCGGCGAACAGGTTCCCGGTCGGGTAGCCGGCCGGGAGGACCGCGATGAACAGGGGCTTGTCGGCCTTCCTGATCTGCGCGCGCAGGGCGTCCGCCTCGGACGGCGAGAGCTGGTCGGCGGCCGCCGGATCGACGTACACCGGGCTCGCGCGCAGAGCGTCCGCGACGGCGCCGACACTCGTGACGTACGGAACGGCGGGGGCGGCCGGGGCGGCGGCGCCACCCGGGATTCCGGAAGCGGGTGCCGGGCCCGCCCACACCCCGGCGAGGGCGGCGAGCAGGAGGGCCGGCACCAGTAGGGGGAGGCTTCGGGTCCGTACCACATCCATCATGGTTCGAAGTTACCCGAAGCCTCCCAGAAGGGGGCATTCACCCGTACGAGAGACGCGGTACCCGCGTCAGGCCGCCCGGTACGCCTCCGTCAGCTTCCGCACGGCCGCGCCGTAGCGGCCGGTCAGGAGCAGATGGTCGGCGTCGGCGAAGGGCTTCGCCAGCGCCGCGGTGATGTGCTGCCCCGCCTTCTGCTGGACGAGCAGCCGCGCCTTCGTGACGAGCGCGCGCCCCGCCGTCCCGCGGTGCGCCCGTTCGGCGGCGGCCGCCGCCAGCCCGAGCGCCTTCAGCGTCGACAGACCGCCCGTGGGTGCCTTGCCGAGCGTCGTCAGGCCCCAGCCGTACGGGAACTGCGGGTCGTACGCCGAATCGCCGACGTTGACCGGCAGCTGGGCCTCGGACCTGGGCCAGGTGACGGGGAGCTGTCCGGTGAACGGGCGCCTTCCGTACAGCACGTCCGCCACGCCCGCGCCCTCGGTGCCCGGCAGCCAGGAGGCCACCAGGGCGTCGATGCCGCCGAGCCGGTCGCCGACGAGCTGCGGCCGGCCCGAGACGATCAGCACCGCGCACTTCATGGCCGCGCACACCTTGTCCACGGCCGCCTTGTCGGCCGCGGTCAGCTCCAGGTCGTTGCCGTTGCCGACATCGCCGACGCCCTCGGCGTACGGGGTCTCGCCGACGACGACCACGCCCACGTCGTAGCCGGTGGTCGGGGCCGAGGCGTCCTTGGAGTAGGTGACGTCGCCGCCCGCGTCGCGCATGCCCTGGAGGATGGTCGTGCCCTTGGTGATCGGGCCGGACGAGCCCTGCCAGGTGAGGGTCCAGCCGCCGCTCTGGTTGCCCAGGTCGTCGGCGTTCGAACCGGCGACGTACACCTTCTGCGACTTCTTCAGCGGCAGTACGCCGTTCGCGTTCTTCAGCAGGACCTGGGACTCGGCGGCGGCCTGCCGTGCCACGGCCCGGTGCGCGGCCGAGCCGATCCGCGAGGCGCCGCCCGTGTCCGCGTAGGGCTTCTCGAACAGGCCCAGTTCGAACTTCTGGGTGAGGATGCGGGAGACGGCGTCGTCGATCCGCCGCTCGCCGACCCGGCCCGCGGTGACCTCGGCGACGAGGGCCGTACGGAAGTCCTTGTACGAGTACGGCACCATCATCATGTCCACGCCCGCGTTGACCGAGGTGCGCACGTGCGAGGCGTAGTCGCCGGGGAGCTGGTCGATGGCGTTCCAGTCGCTGATCACGAAGCCGTCGAAGCCCATCCGGCCCTTGAGCACGCCGTTGATCATGTCGGCGCGGGCGTGCATCTTCACCGGACCCAGGCCGTCGCCGACGATGTCGAGCGAGGAGTAGGAGGGCATGACCGTGCCGACGCCCCGGTCGACCGCGGTCCGGAACGGCGCCAGGTGCACGGCCTCCAGCTCCTGCCGGGTGACCTTGGTGACGCCCTGGTCCACGGTGTACGAGCCCGTGGTGGACGTGCCGTAGCCGGTGCCGCCGTCGCCGACGAAGTGCTTGGCGGTGGCGAGGACCTTGTCGCCGCGCTTGAGGTCCTTGCCGCTGCGGTCGCCCTGGAGGCCCTGGACGATCGTCTCCATGGACTCGACGAGCGCCGGGTCCTCGCCGAAGGACTCGTAGGAGCGGCCCCAGCGTTCGTCGCGGGTGACGCACAGACAGGGGGCGAAGTCCCAGGGGATGCCGGTGGCGCGGACCTCGGCCGCGGTCACCGCGCCCGTCCGCTCGGCGAGGGCCGGGTCACGGGTGGCGCCGATGCCGATGTTGTGGGGCATGACCGTGGCGCCGGCGAGGTTGTTGTGGCCGTGCACCGCGTCCACGCCGTAGATCAGCGGGATCTGGAACCTGGTCGCCTGCGCCCGGAGCTGGAAGCCGTCGATCATCTTCGCCCAGGCCCCGGCGGTGTTGGGCGTCGGTGTGGAACCGCCGCCGGAGAGCAGCGAGCCGAGGTCGTAGGCGGCGACGTCACCGCCGTCGCCCACCGCGCCGCGCTCGGCCTGGGTCATCTGGCCGGCCTTCTCCGCCAGGGACATCCGGGACAGCAGATCGGCGACCCGTTTCTTCACGGGCAGTTTCGCATCCAGGTACGGCAGTCCGTGGGCGTCGATCACGACCTGCGGGGTCTCGGCGGGGGCCTTGGCGCCGGTCACCGTGAGCTTGAGCGGGATCGTCTCGGCCGCCTCTGCGGACTTGTCGCGCAGGGTCGGGACCTTGATGACGCGGCCGGCGCCGGAGGCGGTGCCCGCCGGGAAGGTGATCTCGCCGTGGACCGGGGCGTAGTCCCGGCCGGGGGTGGCGGTGCCGCCCGCGCTCTCGTAGGCGACGGTCACGGGCTCGTCGATGGGGGCGGAGCCGGTGGTGGCGACGGAGACCTCGACGGCGGCCGTGCCGCCCTCGCGGACCGGGTAGACCGCGGCGTCGGTGGTGACGGAGGCCCGCAGAGACTGGTCGGCCCTGCCGTACAGCTCGACGTCGTCCATGGCGAACTGGCCCTGGAGGCCGACCGGGAGGGTGAGGGCGTAGCCCCACATCTGCGTCAGCCCGAGGACGTGGTCGATCCCGCCGACGGGCTGGTAGTCCGTGCGGTAGACGAAGTCGGCGAAGGGGATCTCGATCTGTTTCCAGCCGGTGAAGTCGTCGGTGAAGGAGGTCGTCCACAGCTCGGAGGCCTCGCCGTTCGCACCGCCGTCCTTGATCTCGAAGGAGATCTTCCTGGTGGTGTTCCGGCCGTCCCACCAGAAGCGGATGCCCCGGTGGGCGGACCAGTCGTGGGCGGGTTCGGTCGCGGCGAAGTCGTGGGTGAAGCCGCCGTAGCCGCTGATGTCGTAGGTGCCGGTGAGGACCTTGGCGCCCTCGGGGGCGTCGGCTCGTTCGGCGAGCTGGAGGGCGGGCGGGTCGTCGGCGTCGCCGCCCCAGGTGAAGATGCCCTCGGCGGGCTGGCCCGCGAAGGGGACCTCGCCCTCGAAGCGGTCGACGGGCACCGGCGGCGGGTCGGCGGCGCCGGACGCGGTGCCGGCGGCGGTCAGCGGGAGCAGGGCGGTGAGCAGGGCGGCGGAGGCGATCAGGGCGGTTCTTCGCATGGACCTTCCCTTTGGCTCTCGTAAGTCCACTGACGACTGACCGGGACGCGGCCAGCGCAACACATGACCCAGTCCAACTCACGACTTAGATCACGGCGTGAGTTAACTGGGGGCGCCGGACGCCGTCAAGAGTTCACACCAGAACCGGTACGCACTCAACTCCCGGCCGGATCTGGCATGTTGATCCTTCAGAATGTGAACGCCCGACCTCTTGACGCCCATCCGAAGCCGTCATTTACTCACGGCTCGCACGCCTCCCCACCCCCACCTCCAGAAGGGCGGCGCTCCATGAGGAGATCGACTCGGGCCATCCGGCTGCTGATCGCCGGGTTGCTCACCACGGCCGGCTTCACCGCGGCCGTACCGGCGCACGCGGCCGGTGAGCAGGTCACGGTCTGGCTCACCACCACCGACGACAGCGGCGGCCGGCATGTGGTCCGCGGCCTCCAGGCCCAGGCCCCGTTCGCCTTCCAGGCCGGGGCGGGCGGCGGCGGTGAGAACATCACCGTCGACGAGAACACCCGCTACCAGACCTTCACCGGCGGCGGCGCGTCCTTCACCGACACCGCCGCCTGGCTGATGAACGGCAGCGGGGCGCTGTCGCAGGCGACCCGGGACGCGACCATGCGCAAGCTGTTCTCGCCGACGGACGGGATCGGGCTGTCTTTCCTGCGCAACCCCATGGGCGCCTCGGACCTGGCGCGGTACGGGTACACGTACGACGACGTGCCGGCCGGGCAGACGGACGCCTCGCTGGCGAAGTTCTCGATCGCCCACGACCTCGCGGACGTCGTGCCGCTGACGAGGCAGGCCCTCCAGCTGAACCCGTCCCTGACGGTGATGGCCTCGCCGTGGACCGCGCCGGCCTGGATGAAGGACAGCGGGCAGCTCGACGGGGGCTGGCTGAAGGCCGAGGACTACGGGGCCTACGCGTCGTACTTCGTGAAGTACCTCCAGGCCTACCGGGACCAGGGCGTGCCGGTCTCGTACGTGACCGCGCAGAACGAGCCGACGTGCTGCTCCGGGTATCCGTCGATGAGCTGGAACGCCTCGGGGCTGGCCTACTTCACCAAGAGCGAACTGCTGCCGAAGCTGGCCGCGGCGGGACTGTCGACGAAGGTGCTGGCGCACGACTGGAACTGGGACGTGTACGACGGGTACGCGGCGCAGACGGTGGACGACGCGGCGGTCCGCTCCCACCCGAACTTCGGCGGCGTCGCCTGGCACGGCTACGGCGGTGACGTCACGAAGCAGACGTCCGTGCACAACCAGTACCCGCAGCTCGACGCGTTCGGCACCGAGCACTCCGGTGGCACCTGGATCGCCGACCAGCAGCGCGAGGACATGCTCAACATCGTCGACTACACCCGCAACTGGGCGAAGTCGGTGACCAAGTGGTCGCTCGCGGTGGACCAGAACATGGGCCCGCACAACGGCGGTTGCGGCACCTGCACCGGGCTGGTCACCGTGCACGACGGGGACGGGGCGAGCGGCACGGTCGACTACACGATCGAGTACTACACGATGGGGCACCTGACGAAGTTCGTCCGGCCGGGCGCGCAGCGGATCGCCTCGACGGCGTCGTCCGCCGTGCCGAACGTGGCGTGGCGCAACCCCGACGGCAGCAAGGCCCTGATCGCCTACAACGGCGGGACCGCCGCGAGGACGGTCACCGTCGACTGGGGCTCGCAGCACGCGACCTACACGCTGCCGGGCAGGACGTCCGCGACCTTCACCTGGTCGGGTACGCAGTCCGGGGGCGGAGCGCAGTCGGGGGCGTTCGTCGGCCTGGCGGGCAAGTGCCTCGACGTCGCGGGCGGTTCGTCGGCGAACGGGACCGCGGTGCAGCTCTACGGCTGCAACGGGTCGGCGGCCCAGCGGTGGACGGTCCAGGCGGACGGCTCGGTGCAGGCGCTCGGCAAGTGCCTCGACGTGACCTCGGCGTCGACGGCGGACGGGGCGAAGGTCCAGTTGTACGACTGCAACGCGACCGGTGCGCAACGGTGGTCGTACAACTCTTCCACCGGTGACATCGTCAACACGGCGGCGGACAAGTGCCTCGACGTGACCGGCAACGCGTCGGCCGACGGGACCCGGGCGCAGATCTGGTCGTGCACGGGGGCCGCCAACCAGAAGTGGCACCTGCAGTAGGGCGGGCCGTGTCCCGCCCTCGACAAGGGGCGGGACATGAGGCGTGCGCGTGCGGGAGGTGCGGTGGCCTGTGCCGTCGCCGGGGCACTGCTGCTCGGCGGGTGCGGCGCGGTGGATCTGCCGCTGGCCGGGGTGCGGCTGGGGGCGGACGGGGTGCCGTACGCCCTGATCCGGCCCTGTGGTGACGACACGTACCGCACACCGTCGCTCGACGGCCGGGCCGAGGGCGCCGGGAAGGGGCCGGCCACCACCGGCTGGGACGTGCGCGAGGAGAAGCTGAGCGGGGACGCGGAGTTCCCGCTCTTCCAGCCGCCGGCCGCCTGGCGGGCCCGGTACCGGGGTGCCCGGCGGCTGCTGCCCGGGCACCACTACTCGCTCGCCTTCGGCCACTACGTCGCCGGTGACTCCTACAACGGGGTCGTCGAGTTCTCCACCGGCGACCTCACGGCACTGAAGCCCGGCCGGGTCTGGGCCGACGGCCGGGCGATGGGCCTCGGCGAGTTCGACAGGCTCGCCGAGGACTCCTGCTGAGCGGCTACGCGGCGGGTTCGACGCCCGCGCGCAGCAGACCGTAGGTGTACGCGTCCTCCAGGGCCTGCCAGGAGGCGGCGATGACGTTCTCCGCGACGCCGACCGTCGACCACTCGCCCGCGCCGTCCGAGGTGGAGATCAGGACCCGGGTGGTGGACTGGGTGCCGTGCTTGCCCTCCAGGATGCGGACCTTGTAGTCCACCAGCTCGAGCTGGGCGAGCTGGGGGTAGATCTTCTCCAGGGCCACCCGCAGGGCCCGGTCCAGGGCGTTGACGGGACCGTTGCCCTCCGCGGTGGCGACGATGCGCTCGCCCTTGGCGAAGAGCTTGACCGTGGCCTCGTTGGCGTGCGAGCCGTCGGGGCGGTCCTCGACGATCGCGCGCCAGGACTCCACCTCGAAGTACGTGCGGGCCCTGCCCTCGGCCTCGGCGCGCAGCAGCAGTTCGAAGCTGGCGTCCGCCGCCTCGAAGGTGTAGCCCTTGAGCTCGCGCTCCTTGACCCGCTCGACGACCCGGCCGACGAGCTCGCGGTCGTCGCTGATGTCGATGCCGAGTTCCTTGCCCTTGAGCTCGACCGAGGCGCGGCCGGCCATGTCGGACACCAGCATCCGCATGGTGTTGCCGACCTCTTCGGGCTCGATGTGCTGGTACAGGGCCGGGTCGACCTTGATCGCGGAGGCGTGCAGACCGCCCTTGTGGGCGAAGGCCGAGACACCGACGTAGGGCTGGTGGGTGGCCGGGGTCAGGTTGACCACCTCGGCGATGGCGTGCGAGATCCGGGTCATCTCGCGCAGCGCGCCCTCGGGCAGCACCTTCTTGCCGTACTTCAGCTCCAGCGCGGCGACCACCGGGAAGAGGTTGGAGTTGCCGACGCGTTCGCCGTAGCCGTTCGCCGTGCACTGGACGTGGGTCGCGCCCGCGTCGACGGCGGCGAGGGTGTTGGCGACCGCGCAGCCGGTGTCGTCCTGGGCGTGGATGCCGAGCCGGGCGCCGGTGTCGGCGAGGACGGTGGCGACGACCGCCTGGACCTGGGCCGGGAGCATCCCGCCGTTGGTGTCGCACAGGACCACCACGTCGGCGCCCGCCTCCGCGGCGGTCCGTACGACGGACTTGGCGTACTCCGGGTTGGCGCGGTAGCCGTCGAAGAAGTGCTCGCAGTCGACGAAGACGCGGCGGCCCTGGGAGCGCAGGTAGGAGACGGTGTCGCGGACCATCTCCAGGTTCTCGTCCAGCGTGGTGCGCAGCGCCAGTTCCACATGCCGGTCGTGGGACTTCGCGACCAGCGTGATCACCGGGGCGCCGGAGTCCAGCAGCGCCTTGACCTGGGCGTCCTCGGAGGCCTTGGCGTTGGCGCGGCGGGTGGAGCCGAAGGCGACGAGCGTGGCGTGCTTGAAGTCGATCTCCTGCTGCGCGCGGGCGAAGAACTCCGTGTCGCGCGGGTTGGCGCCGGGCCAGCCGCCCTCGATGAAGCCCACACCGAAGTCGTCCAGGTGCCGTGCGATGGCCAGCTTGTCGGCGACGGTGAGGTTGATGCCCTCCCGCTGGGCGCCGTCGCGCAGGGTGGTGTCGAAGACGTGGAACGAGTCGTCGAGTTCGCTGGTTTCCGTCATGGGTTCAAGGCTCCTGTTTTGGATCTCGGTCTACCGGAATGACCGGCTCCACCGTCCCCCCACGGTTCCGTGCGCTTCGCTCCCTGGCTGAAGGTGGGCCGGGAAAACGAAAAACCTCTCGCGGGTGCGAGAGGTCTGCGCGCGGGTCGAGGACACGATGGCCGCCCGTACCTGGTCGTACGTGGCGGTCACTGCGGACCGGCGCGCCTGCTGCCAATAATCATGGCGAACGAGAGCACGGCCGCAGTCTGGCACAATTCGCCCCCGCGCTCACCGTCCGTCTCAGGATGCGAACAGCGCGCTGCCCATCCGTGGACACGGCACGGGCCGGGACCGGCCTCGGCCGCGCCGCGGGGCACCGGCGCACGGTGGACGACCCGGGCGGGCCGGTCAGCCGTCCGCGGGCTCGGTCCGCGCCAGCGTCTGGTCCAGGAACTCCCGGGCGTGGCCGAGCACCTGCGCCCGGCCGGTGCCGCGCAGCCCGATCGCCACATGGATGGACAGACCGTCGAGGAGGGCGCGCAGCCGGGTGGCGTAGCGGTCGGGGTCGACGGGTCGGATCTCGCCGCGCGAGATGCCCTCCGCGAGCAGGGCGACGAGGTCGCGGTGCCAGGCGCCCTCGATCGCGGCCTGGCGGTCGCGGGCGTCGTCGTCCGCGTTCTGCGAGCGGTTCCAGACCTCCAGCCACAGGGTCCAGTGCGGATCGTGGTGGCCGTCGGGGACGTACAGGTCGACGAACGCGTCGAGGCGTTCGCGGACGGGCGCCGCGCGGGTGAGGAGCCGGCCCCGCTCGGCGCCCAGCCTGCTCTCGCTCCACTCCAGGGTCTGCAGCAGCAGCTCGTCCTTGGAGTGGAAGTAGTACAGGAGATGGCCGCTGCTCATGCCGACCTCGCGGCCGAGCCCCGCCATGGTGAGCTTCTCCAGACCGCGCTCGGCGATCATGTCCATGGCCGCGGCGAGGACCTCCTCGCGTGGCGGCGCGTTCCTGCGCGCCCGCGCCGCACCGGCCATCCGCTGCTCCTGTGGTGTCAGACCTTCGGCTGCTGCTGGGTGATGCAGTGGATGCCACCGCCACCGGAGAAGATCGTACGGGCGTCCACCAGCGTCACCGTCCGCTCGGGGAACAGGCGGCCGAAGATTCCGGCCGCGACCTCGTCCCGCGGGTCGTCGAAGCCGCACAGCACCACACCGTCGTTGCAGAGGTAGTGGTTGATGTAGGAGTAGTCGGCCCAGTGGCCGTCGGCCTCCAGGACGGTGGGCGCGGGGACCTCGACGACCTCCAGCGGGCGGCCGTGCGCGTCGGTCTGGGCGCGCAGGATGCCGATGACCTCGCGGGTCACCTCGTGGTCGGGGTGCGCCGGGTCGGGCTGGTGGTGCGCGACCACCACGCCCGGACGGGCGAAGGCGGCGACGATGTCGACATGGCCGAGGGTGCCGAAGCCGTGCGGGGGGTAGTCGCCGGTGAGGCCGCGCGGCAGCCAGATCGCCTTGCGGGTGCCGAGCTGGGCGTGGATCTCCGCCTCCACCTGCTCACGGGTCCAGCCCGGATTGCGCTCGGGGCCGAGCTGCACGGTCTCGGTCAGCAGGACGGTGCCCTCGCCGTCGACGTGGATCGCGCCGCCCTCGTTGACGAGCTCCGAGGCGTACGTCCGGGCTCCCGCGAGGTCCGAGACCTGCGCGGCGATCTTCGCGTCGTGCTCCCAGCGGGCCCAGTGCTGGGCGCCCCAGCCGTTGAACGTCCAGTCGACGGCCGCGAGTCCGCCCTTGCCGTCGGTGAGGAAGGTGGGGCCGATGTCGCGCATCCAGGCGTCGTCGAGGTCGCGTTCGACCGTGTCGACGCCCGGTCCGAGCAGCTCGGCGGCGTGCGCGCTCTGTCCTGGGCCGCACACCACGGTGACGGGTTCGAAGCGGCGGACCGCGCGGGCGACCGACGCCCAGGCCGCGCGGGAGGCGGCGAGGTCCTCGGGGTCGTCGAAGGTCGGGTTGGGGCCCGGCCACGCCATCCAGGTGCGCTCGTGCGGGGTCCACTCGGCGGGCATGCGGAAGCCGTCGGCGGCAGCAGACATGGTGATCCTTAGAGGAAGTACAGGCGGTTGAGGGCGACCGAGTCGGCCGGTTCGGAGCGGACGGGCTCGCCGTCGAGGGTGACCAGGCCGGTGCGCTGGTCGACGTCGACCGCTCCGGTACGGGAGTTCAGGCGCAGGTCGGCGGGGCCGATGCCCCGGGTGCCGCGCACCGCGACCCGGCGTCGGCGGGTCGGCATCGTGTCGTTGCCCTGGTCCGCCGCGGCCCGCGCGACGAAGGCGACGGACAGGTCGGCGGGCGTGGCGCCGTACGCGCCGAACTGCGGCCCGAGCACGAGCGGTTCGCAGGTGTCGGTGGCCGCGTTGGGGTCGCCGGTCACGCCGTACGCCGGGAAGCCGGCCTTGAGCACGAGCTGCGGCTTGGCGCCGAAGTACTCCGGCCGCCACAGCACGATGTCGGCGAGCTTGCCGGTCTCGATGGAGCCGACCTCGTGCGCGAGGCCGTGCGCGATGGCTGGGTTGATGGTCAGCTTGGCGATGTAGCGCAGGACCCGCTCGTTGTCGTGGTCCTCGGGGGCGCCGAACTCGGCCTTCATCTTCCCGGCCATGGCGAACGTACGGCGTACGGTCTCCCCCGCGCGCCCCATGCCCTGCGCGTCGGACGAGGTGATGCCGATCGCGCCCAGGTCGTGCAGCACGTCCTCGGCGCCCATGGTGCCGGCCCGGATGCGGTCGCGGGCCATGGCGGCGTCGCCGGGCAGGTCGGTCTTGAGGTCGTGGACGGAGACGATCATGCCGTAGTGCTCGGCGACCGCGTCCCGGCCGAAGGGCAGGGTGGGGTTGGTGGAGGAGCCGATGACGTTCGGCACGCCCGCCATCTTCAGCACGTTCGGCACGTGTCCGCCGCCGCAGCCCTCGATGTGGAAGGCGTGGATGGTGCGGCCCTCCAGGACGCGGAGGGTGTCCTCGACCGAGAGGCACTCGTTCAGCCCGTCGCTGTGCAGGGCGACCTGGACGTCGTGCTCCTCGGCGACGCGCAGCGCGGTGTCCAGCGCCCGGGTGTGGGCGCCCATGTCCTCGTGCACCTTGAAGCCGGAGGCGCCGCCCTCGGCGAGGGCCTCGACCAGCGGGGCCGCGTGCGAGGAGGAACCCCGGCCCAGGAAGCCGATGTTGACCGGCCAGGCGTCGAAGGCGCCGAAGGCGTGCCGCAGTGCCCACGGCGAGTTGACGCCGACGCCCCAGACCGGCCCGAACTCCTGCCCGATGATCGTCGTCACGCCGGAGGCCAGCGAGGCCTCCATGATGCGCGGCGACAGCAGGTGGACATGGGTGTCGACGGCCCCCGCGGTGGCGATGAGCCCCTCGCCGGAGACGATCGAGGTGCCGGTGCCGACCACCACGTCGACCCCGTCGAGGGTGTCGGGGTTGCCGGCCCGTCCGATGGCGTGGATACGGCCTTCGCGGATGCCGATGGAGACCTTGCGGATCCCCTGCACGGCGTCGATCACGACGACGTTGCTGATCACGACGTCGCAGGTGTCGCGGACCGCGGCCGCCTTGAGGTGCAGACCGTCGCGGGCGGTCTTGCCGAAGCCGGCCAGGAACTCGTCGCCGTGCCGCTGGGCGTCGGACTCGACGCGGATCGTCAGACCGGAGTCGCCGAGGCGGACCCGGTCCCCGGCCCGCGGACCGTGGGTGGCGGCGTACTCGTACGGGGTGAGACGGCGGGTGTCGGCGGGGTGGCCTCCGGGGCGGCTCATCGCTCGGCCTCCTGGTCAGGGGTGTGCGGTACGCCGAGGTAGCCGCAGGCGGCGGCCCGGCGCAGGGCCTCCTCCCGGGCCCCGGGCGCGTCGAGCGGCCCGTCGACGAGGCCGGCGAAGCCGATCGCGATCCGCTCGCCGCCGATCGGCACGAGCCCGACCTCGGCGCTCTCGCCGGGGCCGAAACGCACCGAGGATCCGGCCGGGACCGCCAGCCGCATCCCGTAGGCCCGTCCGCGCGGGAAGTCGAGGCGCGGGTTGGCCTCGAAGAAGTGGAAGTGGGAGGTGACCGAGACCGGGACGGCCGCGGTGTTGGTGACCGTCAGCCGGACGGCCGCCTCGGGCTCGGCGTGCTCCGGGCCCGGCAGCAGCGCGCCCGGTCCTTGGTCGCCCAGTCCGCCGCCGATCGGGTCGCTGACCACCGCCAGGCGCGAGCCGTCGTCGAAGACGGCCTCGACGTGCACCTCGGTGACGACGTCGGCGACGCCCGGCAGGACGTCCTGCGGCCCGAGCACGGACCGGGCCGCTGCGATCGCCTCCGCGAGCCGCCGGCCGTCGCGGGCGGCCTCGCAGACGGTGTCCGCGATGATCGCGGTCGCCTCCGGCACGTTCAGCCGCAGACCGCGGGCGCGGCGGGCACGGGCCAGTTCGGCGGCCCCGAAGAGCAGCAGCCGGTCACGTTCTGTGGGGGTCAGTCTCACGGCACGGCACCTCCTTGCCTTCCTCAGGTTAGAGCATCACTCTAAACGTCGGATTCATTCAACCGAAACATTGACGGTCGACCTTCGGACACGTCACATTGAGCGTCGCTCAAACTGTGCTCGGGAAGCACGCACTCATTCCTGCCCGAGGTTTGTCGTAGGTCGAAGGAGACCGGTCATGCCGATAGAACAGCGCGGAGTCGACACCATCCCCGACGAGGAACGCACCAGCGGGCCGCGCGACCTCGTGTCGATCCTGCTCGGCTCCAACCTCTGCCTCGGCGTGATCATCTTCGGCTGGCTGCCGCCGTCCTTCGGGCTCGGCTGGTGGGCCTCGGTCAGCTCGGTCGTGGTGGGCACGCTGGTCGGCACCGCCCTGACGGCTCCGCTGGCGCTGGTCTCGCTGCGCACGGCGACCAACCTGTCCACCTCCTCCGGCGCCCAGTTCGGGGTGCGCGGCCGACTGGTCGGCTCGGTCGTCGGACTGCTGCTCGCCCTCGGCTACACCGCGCTGACGGTGTGGATCGGCGGCGACGTGATGGTCGGCGTGCTGCACCGGCTGTTCGGGATGTCGGCCTCCGGGACCGCGTACACCCTGGTGTACGGGCTGCTCGCGGCCGCGACCGTGGCCGGCGCGGTCTACGGCTACCGGGTGCTGCTGGCCATGTCCCGCGCCCTGGCGGTCGTCATGACGGCCCTGCTGATCCTGGGCGTGATCGCGTACGCCCCGCACTTCACCACCGCCGCGCTGCCGGAGGCCGGCGGCTATCTGCTGGGCGGGTTCTGGCCCACCTGGCTGCTGGCGACGGTGGCGGCCGGTCTGTCCGGGCCGATCGCGTTCATCACCCTGCTGGGCGACTACACCCGCTACATCTCCCCCGCCCGCCACTCCTCCCGCCGGGTCCTGCACGCCACCTGGCTCGGCCTGATCCTGGGCCTGCTCGTCCCGCAGCTGTTCGGCACCTTCACGGCGTACGCGGCGGGCGCGGCCCTCGACTACGCGGGCCCCCTGGTCGACGCCTCCCCCGGCTGGTACCTGGTCCCGCTGCTGCTCTCCGCCTCGGCGGGCTCGGCCGGCAACGCGGGCCTGATGCTCTACTCCATGGGCCTGGACCTGGACGCCATCCTGCCCCGGGCCTCCCGGGCGCGGGCCACGGTCACGGTCGCGGTGGTGGCGACGGCGTGTGTGTTCATCGGCCACTTCGCCTGGAACGCCCAGTCCGCGATGACGTCCTTCGTGCTGCTGCTGACCGCGATCGGCACCCCCTGGGCGGTCATCACCCTCATCGGCTTCGTGCGCAGCGGCGGCCACTACGACGCCGACGCCCTCCAGGTGTTCAACCGGCGCGCGCGGGGCGGGATCTACTGGTTCCGGGCCGGCTGGAACGTACCGGCCACGGTCTCCTGGGCGCTGGGCGCGGCGGTCGGTCTGCTGGCGGTGTCGCTGCCGTCGTACGAGGGTCCGCTGCTGTCGCTGACCGGCGGGGTGGACTGCAGCTTCCTGCTGTCGGGGCTGGTCGGCGGGGCGGTCTACCTGCTGTGGACGGCCCGCGCCGCGAACGGCGGAGCCGCCGCGGACGAGGAGTCCACGGCGGCCCTGGTGAGCAGCGAGGCCTGAAAGCCCTGGTGATCGCCTAGCCCAGCTCGTGCATCCAGCCGTGCTTGTCCTCGGCCGTGCCGCGCTGGATGTCGAGCAGCGCCCGGCGCAGGCGCATCGTGACCTCGCCGGGCTCGCCACCCGACTGGCTCCACTCGGCACCGGCCCGCTTGACCTTGCCGACCGGGGTGATGACGGCGGCGGTGCCGCAGGCGAAGACCTCGGTGAGGGTGCCGCTCTCGGAGTCGGCCTGCCACTGCTGGATGGAGACGCGGGCCTCCTCCGCCTCGTAGCCCAGGTCGCGGGCGACGGCCAGCAGGGAGTCGCGGGTGACGCCCTCCAGGATCGAGCCGCTGAGGGTCGGGGTGACGATCCGGTTCCCGTACACGAAGTACAGGTTCATGCCGCCGAGTTCCTCGACCCACTTGTGCTCGACCGCGTCGAGGTAGCAGACCTGGTCGCAGCCCTGGGCGGCCGCCTCGGCCTGGGCGAGCAGGGAGGCCGCGTAGTTGCCGCCGGTCTTGGCGTCGCCCATGCCGCCGGGGACGGCGCGGACGCGGTCCTCGGACGCCCAGATGGAGACCGGGCGCACGCCGCCGGGGAAGTAGGCGCCGGCCGGGGAGGCGATGACGATGAACAGGTACTCGTTGGCGGGCTTGACGCCCAGCCCGACCTCGGTGGCGATCATGAAGGGACGCAGGTAGAGGGACTCCTCGCCGCCGTGCGCCGGCACCCAGTCCTTGTCCTGCTGGACCAGCAGGTCGCACGCCTCGACGAAGGTCTCGACCGGCAGCTCGGGCATCGCGAGCCGGCGGGCGGAGCGCTGGAACCGCAGGGCGTTCTGGTCCGGACGGAAGGTGGCGACGGAGCCGTCGGGGCGGCGGTAGGCCTTGAGCCCCTCGAAGATCTCCTGGGCGTAGTGCAGGACGTTGGTGGCCGGGTCGAGCGGGATCGCCGCGTACGGAACGAGCTGGCCGTCGTGCCAGCCGCGCCCCTCGGTCCACTTGATCGTCACCATGTGGTCCGTGAAGTGGCGGCCGAACCCGGGGTTGGTCAGGATCGCCGCGCGCTCCGTGGCGGAGAGCGGGTTGGCGGAGGGCTTCAGCTCGATCGTGGGCGTCGTCATGAGTAGGTGTCCTTCACCGGTTGTAGTGACGGGCCGCGCTCACTCCCGCACGGCCGGTGGCCAGTGCTAGGACGTCCGAGCATTCCCTCATACCGCGGCTCCGCGTTCGATTATCGCGCGGGGCGTGCGGCGGAAGAAAACGGGGTGAATGCGGCCCAGGGATTGATGGTGGCACCCCGGCGAGGCATACGGAAAGCCGCCGGGTGCTGATGCGACCCGGCGGCTTCGAGTGATTCGAGTGGCGCGGCGGGTCAGCCGGCTACTCGTACGGAGAGGGCGTCGCCGATCTCCGTGGTGCTGCGGGCGGGCTGCCCGACGCGCTCCGCGAGGTCGGCGGAGACGGCGTCCTCGATCCGGGCCGCCTCGGCCTCGTAGCCGAGGTGGCGCAGCAGCAGGGCGACGGACAGGACCGTGGCGGTGGGGTCCGCCTTGCCCTGGCCCGCGATGTCCGGGGCCGAGCCGTGCACCGGCTCGAACATGGACGGGAACGCGCCGGTCGGGTTGATGTTCCCGGAGGCGGCGACGCCGATGCCGCCGGAGACGGCCGCGGCGAGGTCGGTGATGATGTCGCCGAAGAGGTTGTCGGTGACGATGACGTCGAAGCGCTCGGGCTGGGTGACCAGGTAGATGGTCGCCGCGTCGACGTGGATGTACTCGGTGGTGACCTCGGGGAACTCCTCGGCCACCTTGTTGAAGATGTTCGTCCACAGGTGCCCCGCGAAGGTGAGCACGTTGTTCTTGTGGACCAGCGTGAGCTTCTTGCGCGGGCGGGCCTGGGCGCGGGCGAACGCGTCACGGACCACACGCTCGACACCGAAGGCCGTGTTCACCGAGACCTCGGTGGCGACCTCGTGCTCGGTGCCCTTGCGGATGGTGCCGCCGTTGCCGGTGTACGGGCCCTCGGTGCCCTCGCGGACCACGACGAAGTCGATCTCGGGCTGGCCGGCCAGCGGCGTGGCGACACCCGGGAGCAGCTTCGAGGGGCGCAGGTTGACGTGGTGGTCGAAGGCGAACCGGAGCTTGAGCAGGAAGCCGCGCTCCAGGACGCCGGACGGCACCGACGGGTCGCCGATCGCGCCGAGCAGGATGACGTCGTGCTGCTTGAGCGCGTCGAGGTCGGCGTCGGTGAGGGTCTCACCGGTCGCGTGGTAGCGCCGGGCGCCGAAGTCGTACTCCTTGGTCTCCAGCTTCACATCCTGCGGGAGGACGGCGGAGAGGACCTTGAGACCCTCGGCCACGACCTCCTGGCCGATGCCGTCACCGGGGATCACTGCGAGATTGATGCTGCGAGACATGCGGGCACCCTACTCCTCGTCCCATGGAATGACACGGGGCGTCCGCGATACGGACACCCCGATGGCGGACGGACTCATCCCGTCGAGTGGCGTTCACCCTCGCGTACGGCGGGTGTTGGCGCGCGCCGGGAAGTTCACCGCCATGGACCTTCCCGATGTCGGCATCCCGCCGCGGCTCGCGCGCCGGATGAGCATGGCGGACCAGTACGAGTACCTGCGCACGCGGCCGACCAGGCGCCGCGCGCTGGTGACCGCGGGCGCGGTGGCGGGCGGTCTGCTGACCGGCTGCTCCGCGACAACGGCCGCCGGGACGACGGCGAGCACGGCCTCGGGGACGACTGCCGGGACGGTGGCCGCGGGACCGTTGCCGACGGGATCCCACGTGCCCGGGTCCGCCGTCGTGCCCTTCGGGCGGCATCTCGCCTTCGGAGCCGATCCGCGGACCGGGATGCGGGTCTCCTGGCAGGTGCCGGCCGCGGTGCGCCGCCCGTATCTGCGCCTGGGGCCGCGGCCGGACGAGCTGGGCTCCCGGGTCGAGGCCGAGGTGCGCGCCCTGCGCACACCGGGGGTGCCGGGGGTGCGCCCGGCGGTGGAGCAGTACTACGTGCACGCGGCACTGGACGGACTGCTGCCCGGCACGACCTACTGGTACGGCGTCGGGCACGACGGCTTCGACCCGGCCGCGGCCGGGCACCGCGCCACGATCGCGTCCTTCCGGACGGCCCCGGCGACCCCCGGGACATTCGTGTTCACCGCCTTCGGCGACCAGGGCGTCTCCCGGGCGGCGGCCTCCTGCGACCGGCTGCTGCTGACCCGCGCGCCGGCCTTCCATCTGCACGCGGGCGACCTCTGCTACGCGGACGGCAGCGGGCAGGGCAAGCCGTCGGACGGCTACGACCCCACCGCCTGGGACCTGTTCCTCCGGCAGAACGAGCCGGTGGCCCGCTCCGTGCCGTGGATGGTGACCACCGGCAACCACGACATGGAGGCCTGGTACTCCCCCGACGGCTACGGGGGCCAGCTGGCCCGCTTCTCGCTCCCGGACAGCGGCTTCGACCCGCGCACCGCGCCGGGCGTGTACTCCTTCGTCTACGGCAACGTCGGCGTGGTGGCGCTGGACGCGAACGACGTGTCGTACGAGATCCCCGCCAACCTCGGCCACACCCAGGGCCGGCAGACGGCCTGGCTGGAGCGCAGGCTGCGTGAGCTGCGGGCGGCCGACGGCGTCGACTTCGTCGTGGTCTTCTTCCACCACTGCGCCTACTCGACCTCGGCGCACGCCTCCGACGGCGGGGTGCGCGCCGCCTGGGTGCCGCTGTTCGCACAGCACCAGGTGGACCTGGTGATCAACGGGCACAACCATGTGTACGAGCGGACCGACGCCGTGAAGAACGGCGAGGTGGGCAGGCCCGTGCCGGTCGGCGGGTCGACGGACCCGACCCGGGACGGGACCGTGTACGTCACCGCCGGTGGCGGCGGCCGGGACCTGTACGGCTTTCCGGCGGGCGCCGACGAGAGCTACGAGGGCCGGGTGGCCCGCCACGAACCGGTCGAGACGTTCCACTGGACGAGGTCGCGGCAGCAGAACGCCGAGACCGTGGCGTGGTCACGGGTGCGCTACCGCGGCTTCTCCCTGCTGTCCGTGGAGGCGTCCGGCGGGACGACCCCGCGGCTGCGGGTGTCGGCGCTCGCCGCGAACGGCAGGCGCGTCGACCAATTCGAGGTGCGGCGCGGGGTGTAGAGCTTCGGAGCTCTCGGACCCCGCGCCGCAGCCCGACGGGTGCGGCTCCCGGCCCAAGGGGTGACGATCCAGGCGTGCGGTGAAGGAGGTCGGCTCAGTGGCCGGTCTCGCCGCCGTTGTCACGACGGTCGAGGGCGCGCTGGAGTGCGGCCGCGGCGTTCTTGCGGTCGGACTCGCTGTTGCGGGAGGTGTGACGGACTCGGCGGCGGACGGTCGTCTCGGCCATGGGAAATCGACTCCTTCGAAATCCGGGAGCGCGGAAAGGGGGTACGAGACGCCGGAAAGGGCGGGGAGCCTGGCCGCAGGGGTTGCCTGCACGGGGCCCGGCTCACGACCGCCATTCGCTGGATCGAGCGAGACGTTCGGCTCCTACAACGCTAAGGGAGAAGCGCGCCACTGTCTCTACAATTACTCGGACTTCCTACTATCTGAGACGGCGCGCGCCACCGCCTCCGTGAAACCCGTCGGTTCCTCGGTCCACAGCATGTGGCCGGCCTCCGGCAGGGTTACCCGGCGCACCCTCGGCAGGGCCCGCTCCAGCGAGTCCACGGCCGAGCGGGGCCGGATGTCGTGGGCTCCGTCGAGGATCGTCACCGGCACCCGCAGGGCCCGGCAGGCCTCGTACAGCTCCGCCGTGCCGCAGCGCAGGCGCCGTTCCCGGTCGAGGGCCCGGTTGCAGGCGTCGTTGACCGCGAACCACGGCTCGGCCATCCGCGCGGCGAGCTCCGGCGCGCGCTCGCGGTCGGCGAACTCCGCCGACCACCGGAGCACCGCCCGCTCCCGCTCCCGGCTGTCGTCCCTCGGCGGCCGGTCCGTCAACTCCCGCCAGTGGGCCAGCCGTCCGGGGCGGTCGGCGAGCCGGGCGAGGAAGTTCGCCGCGTAGGCGTCGCGCCAGTCGGCGTCGGGCCCGATGCCGGTCCCCGCCGCGTAGACCAGCGCGCTCACCCGCTCCGGGTGCGCGAGCGCGTACTCCAGCGCGAGCTGGGCGCCCCAGGAGTGGCCGAGCAGCGCCGTCCGGCCGAACCCGAAGTGGCGCCGTACGGCGTCCAGGTCGGCCACGAAGCGGGCGGCCGTCCACGGTCCCGCGCACCGCTCGGACCGGCCGCACCCGCGCTGGTCCCAGCGGACCACCGTGGCCAGAGCGGCGAGCGGCCCGGCCGCGTCGGCGAACATGTCCCACAGGCCGGGTCCGCCGTGGCACAGCACCAGCGGCTCGCCCCGGCCGGAGCAGCTCGCCCACAGCCGTACGCCGTCGTCCGTGGTCACCGTCTCCTGCTCCGCACGGGCCATGGGGACAGTCTGCCCGCGCACACACCGACGGGCCGGGCCGGATCGAGTCGATCCGGCCCGGCCCGTGCGGGGTCAGGGGGTTCAGCCCATGTGCGGGTAGCCGTACTCGGTCGGCGGGACCAGCGTCTCCTTGATGGCGCGGGTCAGCGTCCAGCGCATCAGGTTCTGCGGGGCGCCGGCCTTGTCGTTGGTGCCGGAGGCACGGCCGCCGCCGAAGGGCTGCTGGCCGACGACGGCGCCGGTCGACTTGTCGTTGATGTAGAAGTTGCCCGCCGCGAAGCGGAGCTTCTCCATCGTGTAAGCGGTCGCCGCGCGGTCGCCGGAGATGACCGAGCCGGTGAGGGCGTAGTCGGACGCGGACTCCATCTGGGTCAGCATCTCGTCGTACTTTTCGGCCGAGCTGTCGTCGTACACGTGCACGGCGAGGAAGGGGCCGAAGTACTCGGTCGTGAAGACCTCGTTCTCCGGGTCCGTGCACTCGACGACGGTCGGGCGCACGAAGTAGCCGACGGAGTCGTCGTACGTGCCGCCCGCGACGATCGTGCAGGTCGGGTCGGACTGGGCGCGGTCGATGGCCGCCTTGTTCTTGGCGAACGACCGCTCGTCGATGACCGCGCCGATGAAGTTCGACAGGTCGGTGACGTCACCCATGGTCAGCCCGTCGACCTCGGCCGCGAACTCCTCCTTGAAACCGGAGTTCCAGATGGAGGCCGGGATGTAGGCGCGCGAGCTCGCCGAGCACTTCTGGCCCTGGTACTCGAAGGAACCGCGGGTCAGGGCGGTCTTGAGGACCGCGCGGTCGGCCGACGGGTGGGCGACCACGAAGTCCTTGCCGCCGGTCTCGCCGACCAGACGCGGGTAGGAGCGGTACTTCTCGATGTTGTTGCCGACCGTCTTCCACAGGTACTGGAAGGTCTTGGTCGAGCCGGTGAAGTGGATGCCGGCCAGGTCGCGGTGCTCCAGCGCGACCTTGGAGACCTCGATGCCGTCACCGGTGACGAGGTTGATGACGCCCTTGGGCAGGCCCGCCTCCTCCAGGAGCTGCATCAGCAGCACGGCGGCGTGGGTCTGCGTCGGGGACGGCTTCCAGACGACGACGTTGCCCATGAGCGCCGGGGCGGTGGGCAGGTTGCCCGCGATCGCCGTGAAGTTGAACGGCGTGATCGCGTAGACGAAGCCCTCCAGCGGGCGGTGGTCCATGCGGTTCCACACACCCGGGGAGTTCGCCGGGGGCTGCTCGGCGAGGATCTGGCGGGCGTAGTGGACGTTGAAGCGCCAGAAGTCGACGAGCTCGCAGGGGGTGTCGATCTCGGCCTGCTGGGCGGTCTTGGACTGGCCGAGCATGGTGGAGGCGGCCAGCGTCTCGCGCCAGGGACCGGCCAGCAGCTCGGCGGCGCGCAGGATGATCGCCGCGCGGTCGTCGAAGGACATCGCGCGCCAGGCGGGGGCGGCGGCGAGGGCCGCGTCGACGGCGTCCTGGGCGTCCTGCTGCGTGGCGTTGGCGTAGGTGCCGATGCGCGCCTTGTGGTTGTGCGGCTGCACGACGTCGAAACGGTCGCCGCCGCCCATGCGCTTCTCGCCGCCGATGGTCATCGGCAGGTCGATCGGGTTCTCGGCCAGCTCCTTGAGCTTGACCTCCAGGCGGGCGCGCTCGGGCGAGCCGGGGGCGTAGCCGTGCACCGGCTCGTTGACGGGGGTGGGGACCTGGGTCACAGCGTCCATTTTTTCCGTAACTCCTTGAGTCGAGCGGGTGTTCGGTCTCAGCCCTTGGTGAGGATCGAGCGGGCGAAGAAGAGGAGGTTGGCCGGCTTCTCCGCCAGGCGACGCATGAAGTAGCCGTACCAGTCGGTGCCGTACGCGGTGTAGACGCGCATGCGGTGGCCCTCGGCGGCGAGCCGCACGTGCTCGTCGCTGCGGATGCCGTACAGCATCTGGAACTCGTACTCGTCCAGCTTGCGCCCGGCGGTCCGCGCGAGCTCCTGCGCGATGGAGATGAGGCGCGGGTCGTGGGACCCGATCATCGGGTAGCCCTCGCCCTCCATGAGGATCTTCAGGATGCGGACGTACGCCTTGTCGGTGTCCGACTTCTTCTGGTACGCGACCTCGGCGGGCTCCTTGTAGGCGCCCTTGACGATGCGCACGCGGCTGCCGGCCGCGGCGAGCCGGCGGGCGTCGTCCTCGGTGCGGAAGAGGTAGGCCTGGATGACACAGCCGGTCTGCGGGAAGTCCTTCCGCAGCTCCTCGTGGATGGCGAACATCGAGTCGAGGGTGGTGTGGTCCTCGGCGTCGAGCGTGACGGTGGTGCCGATGGCGGCGGCGGCCTCGACGACCGGGCGGACGTTGGCCAGGGCCAGCTCGTGACCGCCCTCCAGGGCCTGCCCGAACATCGACAGCTTGACCGACATCTCGGCCTTGGTGCCGAGACCGAGCTCCTCGAGGCGGCCGATCAGCTCCAGGTACGCGTCCCGGGCGGCGTAGGACTGCTCGGGGGTGGTGATGTCCTCGCCGACGACGTCCATCGTGACTTCCAGGCCCTTGCCCGTGAGGTCCTTGATGATCGGGACGACCTGGTCGACGGTCTCACCGGGGATGAAGCGGTCGACGACCGGCTTGGTCACCGGAGCGGCCGAGATCAGACGGCGCATCCGGTCGCTGCGCGACGCGGCGAGAATCACGGGACCCAGCACGGGGCACCTCCACAGACAAGCACGAAACGGCCGCTCACCGACGATTCGGGTACGGCACGGAGAACCACCGTGAAACCTAAGGATCTCTCCGATCGTGGGCCATCGACAGCTGTCACGCATCCGTGCCCCGGTTCTCAGACAGATGTATGAAGGGCCCCCGTGGATGCGGGAGAATGCCGGAGTGACGTCGGACGCCGCGCCCTTCCACCACCGGGCTGACTACCAGGAGCTGGTCGACGAGCTCTCGGAACTGCTGGGCGCCCCGGCGACGCTGGAGAACCGCGACTTCGAGCTGATCGCCTTCGGCGCGTACGACAGCGAGGACGAGCTGGACGCCGCGGCCCTGGACCCGGTGCGCACCCGCTCGATCCTGACCCGCCGCTCCACGACGGCGGTGCGCACCTGGTTCGAGGGCTTCGGCATCACCCGGGCGGCAGGACCGGTGCGGATCCCGCCCACCCCGGAGGCGGGCGTGTACCGGGGCCGCATCTGTCTGCCGGCCCGTCATCGGGGTGTCGTCCTCGGCTACGTGTGGCTGCTGGACGACGACCCGGGCCCCTCCGAGGCGCAGCTGGCCGCCGCCATGCGGGTCGCCGGCCGGATCGGGGAGCTGCTGGCCGACGAGGCGCAGCACGGCGCCGACCTGTCCCGGGAGCTGCGGGCGGTACTGACGGCCGAGCGCGGCTGGCAGCAGGAGATGGCGGTGACGGAGCTGCGCACGGCACTGGGCGCCCGCGCGGACGGTCTGCACGCGGTCGTCTGCGTGGCCCCCTGGCGGACGGAGGATCCGCAGGCCGCGCCGTCGGCGCGGGCGGTGCCGCACGCCACCGCCCTGTGCACGGTCCCCCGGGGCGCCACCGGGCAGAGCCTCGCGGTACTGGTGCGGCTGCGGTCCGCGGACGTGCGCGCGCCCGCGCTGACCACGGCCGCCCGGCTGCTGAAGGAAGGGGCCGCGGGGGCGGCCGGGGTGCAGGAGGGGGCCGCCGCGGCCGGGGTGAGCGAGGCGCGCACCGGTCTCGCCGAACTGGCCGCCGCCTGGCACGAGGCCTCGGCGGCGGCGCGGGCCGCGCGGGCGGAGCCCCGGCTCGGGCCGGTCGCCGAGTGGTCGGCCATCGGGCCGTACCGGCTGCTGACCGCGCTGCCCCCGGCAACCGCCCGCGACCGTGCCGTACAGGCCCTGCTGTCCCCGGCCCAGCGGGACCTCGCGCGCACCGCCGAGGCCTACCTCGACTGCGCGGGCCAGGCCGGGCGTACGGCGGCGGAGCTGGGCATCCACCGTCAGACCCTGTACTACCGGCTGTCCCGGGTCGAGCAGCTCACGGGGCTGGACCTGGACGACGGGGAGGACCGGCTGCTGCTGCACATGGCGCTGAAGGGCGCGCGGCTGCGGGACGACGGAGCCGACGCGCGCTGAGCGCCGGGTCCGTGGACAGGCCGTCAAGGGTGCCGGATCACGCCCGGGGCCGTGCGACAGGCCGTCAAGGGTGCCGGACAGCGCCCGGGTCCGTGGGGTAAGCCGTCCAGCCCGCCGGGACCGGCCGCCCGTGCCAGAGCGCCAGCAGGGTCTCGCTCGCCGGGTAGAGCGGCCCGGGCGCCTGCGCCGGGCGCACCCAGCGCCACTCGGCGAAGACGTCCGGCTCGGTGAGCACGGCCTCGCGGGACTCCCGCAGCCGTGCCGCCACGCAGGCGGTGACCCCCACGGCCGACGCGTCGGTGCGCAGGGTGACGGCGAAGGCGCGCACGTCGTGCAGGACCGCGGCGGGTATGCCGGTCTCCTCCCCGGCCTCGCGCACCGCCGCCTGTTCGAAGGTCTCCCCCGGCTCCACATGGCCGCCGGGCAGGCACCACGTCTCGGGCTCGCCCCGTTTGACGCGGCGGCCGATGAGGATCAGGCCGTCCGGGTCGAGCAGCAGGGCTCCGACACCCACGACCCCGTTCACGCGCGCTCCGCCGCGGCCAGCACCCGGCGCAGGCCCTCGGTGAGCTGTTCTGCGCTGGTGGCGGTGTCCGGGTCGAAGACCCACTGGACCATCAGCCCGTTGAGCAGGGTCTGGTAGAAGCGGCCCTCGGTGTCCACGCTCTCGCCGTCGAGCTGTTCCTCCGGAACGCCGTTGAACAGGGGCAGGATCCCCGAACGGCCCTGCTCCTGCGCCGCCGCCAGAAGCTTGCGCACCTCGGGGAGCTGGTCCCCCTGGAGGATGAGCTCGAAGCTGAGCAGCCACACGGCCCGGGAGTGCGGGACGGACCGGATGATGTTCCCCCACACCTCCTGGAAGCGTTCCAGCGATCCGGGGGGCGCCGAGGCCCCGCCGCCCGCGCCCCAGCCAGGGCCGGGGTCGGAGCCGGAGCCGGGGTCGGAGCTGTCGCCCATCTCCTCGATCAGCGAGATGTAGGCCTGCACCAGCAGGGCGTCCTTCGAACCGTAGTGGTAGCCGATCGAGGCGAGGTTGGTCCCCGACTCCTTGACGATGTCGCGGGCCGTGGTGCGCACGAAGCCCTTCTGGAGCAGGCAGCGCTTGGCGCCTTCGAGCAGTTCCTCACGATGTCCCATGCACGACACCCTACCGCCGATCCATACAACCGTCCTAGACGCGTGACTTATACAAGCGTTCTAGACAACCGTTTAATACGTGCGTACATTCCTCGGCATGACGAACTCGCCGAGCACCGACCGACCCGGCACCAACCCGACCGAGACCACCGCGCCAGGCACCGCCACACCCCCGGCCGCCCTCGCCGGCCGCCGCGAGTGGACCGCCATGGCCGTGCTGATGCTTCCGCTGCTGCTGGTCTCGATGGACGTCTCCGTCCTCTACTTCGCGATCCCGGCGATCAACGCGGATCTGGCGCCCAGCGGAACCCAGCAGCTGTGGATCTTCGACATCTACGCGTTCGTCCTGGCCGGCCTGCTGATGACCATGGGGTCGCTCGGCGACCGCATCGGCCGGCGCAGGCTGCTGCTGATCGGCGCCGCCGCCTTCGGTGCCGCCTCGGCGGTGGCCGCCTACGCGAACAGCCCCGAGACCCTGATAGCGGCCCGCGCGGTCCTCGGCGTCGGCGGCGCGACCTTGATGCCCTCGACCATGGCGCTGGTCCGCACGATGTTCACCGACCCCGGCCAGCGCGCCAAGGCGATCGGTCTGTGGTCCGGCGTGATGACGGCCGGGATCGCACTGGGCTCGGTGCTCAGCGGGGTACTCGTGCAGTTCTTCTGGTGGGGCTCGGTGTTCCTGGTCAACCTGCCCGCGATGGCGCTGCTGCTGGTCCTCGGCCCGGTCCTGCTCCCCGAGTCCAAGGACCCGCGGCCCGGCCGCTTCGACTGGCCGAGCGTCCCGCTCTCCATGGCCGCGGTGCTCCCCGTCGTCTACGGCCTGAAGGGCATCCCCTCCGACGGCTGGAACGTGCGGTACGTAGTCGCGATCACCGTCGGCCTGCTCTTCGCGGTCCTCTTCGTCCACCGCCAGCGCACGGTGGAGCACCCGATGATCTCTCCGGCCCTGTTCCGCGGCACCGGCTTCGCCCCGGCCGTCGTCCTCAACCTCGTCTCGTCCTTCGCGATGCTGGGCTCGGCGTTCTTCACCACCCAGTACCTCCAGTCGGTGCTGGGCAAGAGCGCGATGGAAGCGGCCCTGTGGGCGCTGCTGCCGTCCGTACCGATCGGCATGGCCGCCCCGGCGGCGACCGCCCTGGTCCAGAAGGGCGTCAACCGCGCCTATGTCGTCACCGCGGGCCTGCTGATCGGCGCGGCCGGCTACAGTCTGCTCGCCCTGGCCGGCACCGACTCCCTCTGGCTGGTCCTGACCGCGTGCGGGGTGCTCGCCTCCGGCATCGTCATGGTCATCTCCCAGATGACGGACCTGGCGCTGAGCGCGGCCCCGGCCGAGAGCGCCGGTTCGGCCGCCTCCCTCCTGGAGACCGGCGGGGAGTTCGGCGGCGCCCTGGGCATGGCGGTCCTCGGCTCCATCGGCACCGCGGTCTACCGCCACGCGATGCCGTCCTCGGCACCGGCCGGGGCCCGCGAGACGCTGGGCGGCGCGCTCGCCCTCGCCGGCCGGCTCCCGGGGCGCACGGGTGACGCCCTGGCGGCGGCGGCGCGGGCGTCCTTCACCGACGGGATGCAGGCGGCCGGGATCGCGGGGGCGGCGCTGCTGGTCGCGGCGGCGGTGCTGGCGGCGCTGACCCTGCGGAAGATCCACGTCAAGGCCGGGTGACCGCCTGCGGGGTGACGGCACACGAAAAGGCGCCGGGCGGGCTGAGGATCCTCAGCCCGCCCGGCGCCTTTCACACGCGGTTCGCGGGAGCCCGGGAGCGCCGGCCCCCGGGCATGCCGGACAGACTCAGACGAGGTTGACCGACCGGGCCGACGTCGCGCCGATCTCCGCCGAGACCTCTGCCAGCACCGTCGGCGGCACCGTGTCGTCCACGGTCAGCACGGCCAGCGCCTCGCCGCCGACCGCCGCACGGGCGACCTGCATACCGCCGATGTTGATACCGGCCTCACCGAGGATGCGGCCCACCGTGCCGACGACGCCCGGACGGTCCTCGTAGCGCAGCACCACCATGTGGTCGGCGAGCGCCAGGTCGACGTCGTAGTCACCGACGGCGACGATCTTCTGGAGGTGCTTGGGGCCGGCCAGCGTGCCGGAGACGGAGACCTCCTCGCCGTTGCCGAGGGTGCCGCGCACGGTGACCACGTTGCGGTGGTCGGGCGACTCGGAGCTGGTGGTCAGCCGCACCTCGACGCCGCGCTCCTGCGCGAACAGCGGGGCGTTGACGTAGGAGACCGTCTCGGCGACGACGTCCTCGAAGACGCCCTTGAGCGCCGACAGCTCCAGCACCTTCACATCGTGCTGGGTGATCTCGCCGTACACCTCGACGTCGAGGCGGACCGCGACCTCACCGGCCAGCGCGGTGAAGATCCGGCCGAGGCGCTCGGCGAGCGGCAGACCCGGCTTGACGTCCTCGGCGATGACACCGCCCTGGACGTTCACCGCGTCCGGCACGAGCTCGCCGGCGAGGGCGAGGCGCACGGACCGGGCGACCGCGATGCCCGCCTTCTCCTGCGCCTCGTCGGTCGACGCGCCGAGGTGCGGGGTGGCCACGACCTGGTCGAACTCGAACAGCGGGGAGTCCGTGCAGGGCTCCTTGGTGTACACGTCGAGACCGGCGCCGGCGACCCGGCCCTCCTTGAGGGCGGAGTACAGCGCCTCCTCGTCGACGATGCCGCCGCGCGCGGCGTTGACGATGCGCACGCTCGGCTTGACCTTGCGCAGCGCCTCGTCGCCGATCAGGCCGACCGTCTCGGGGGTCTTGGGCAGGTGGACGGTGATGAAGTCGGAGACCTCGAGCAGCTCGTCCAGGGACAGCACCTTCACACCCATCTGGGCGGCGCGCGCGGGCTGCACGTAGGGGTCGTAGGCGACGACCTTCATGCCGAACGCGGACATGCGCTGCGCGACGAGGGCGCCGATGCGGCCCAGGCCGACCACGCCGAGGGTCTTCTCGGCCAGCTCGACACCGGTGTACTTGCTCCGCTTCCACTCGCCGTTCTTCAGGGCGGTGTTGGCCTGCGGGATGTGGCGCGCGGTGGCCAGGAGCAGACCGCAGGCGAGCTCGGCGGCGGTCACGATGTTCGAGGTGGGGGCGTTGACGACCATCACGCCGGCCTTGGTCGCCGAGGAGACGTCCACGTTGTCCAGGCCGACGCCGGCTCGCGCGACGACCTTCAGCTTCTTGGCGGCGGCGACGGCCTCGGCGTCGACCTTGGTGGCCGAGCGGATCAGAATCGCGTCGACGTCGGCGATGGCCGGGAGCAGTTCGGCTCGGTCGGCTCCGTTGCAGTGCCGGATCTCGAAGTCCGGGCCCAGCGCCTCCACGGTCGCGGGCGACAGCTCTTCGGCGATCAGTACGACAGGTTTCGAGCTCACGTGAGTCCTCACAAGTCTGGGGCACCTCCCATGCCCGCCAGGCCATGGGGGCGCGTGCGGACGGCCGTCCCGACGGCCGCAGGCGGAGGAGGGGGCTAGCCGCGTGGAAGACGCACGACGCTGTGGGCCTGACGCGTATGTAGTGGAGCAGTGTAGTAGTGCGGCAAAGGCTGTCTTGCGCCTCTGCGTAAGGATCACCCGTCCGTGGCTGGACGGGTTGGACAACACACTGATTCCCGGTGTTACCCAGGGTCTGCCGAAAGGGCCGGAGCGCGCCGCCCCGGCCCTTCGGTCACAAGGCTTACGCCTCCTCGTCGACCCAGCTCATCAGCTTGCGCAGCTGCTTGCCGGTGGTCTCCAGCAGGTGCTCGGAGTCCTGCTGCTTGTACTCGTTGTACTTCTTCAGACCGCCGTGGTACTCGTCCATCCAGTTCTTGGCGAACGTGCCGTCCTGGATCTCGGCGAGGACCTTCTTCATCTCGGCCTTGGTGGCGTCGGTGATGATGCGCGGACCGGTGACGTAGTCGCCCCACTCGGCGGTCTCGGAGATCGACCAGCGCATCTTCTCCAGGCCGCCCTCGTACATGAGGTCGACGATCAGCTTCAGCTCGTGCAGGCACTCGAAGTACGCGATCTCCGGCTGGTAGCCGGCCTCGGTCAGCGTCTCGAAGCCCGCCTTGACCAGCGCGGCCGTGCCACCGCACAGGACGGCCTGCTCACCGAACAGGTCGGTCTCGGTCTCCTCGGTGAAGGTCGTCTTGATGACGCCGGCCCGGGTGCCGCCGATGCCCTTGGCGTACGACAGCGCCAGCGCGAAGGCGCCACCGGTGGCGTCCTGCTCGACGGCGGCGATGCACGGAACGCCGCGGCCCTCCTCGTACTGACGGCGCACCAGGTGGCCCGGGCCCTTCGGGGCGACCATGCAGACGTCCACGCCGGCCGGGGGCTTGATGAAGCCGTAGCGGATGTTCAGGCCGTGGCCGAAGAACAGCGCGTCGCCGTCCTTCAGGTTCGGGGCGATGGACTCCTCGTAGACCTGGGCCTGGATCGGGTCCGGCACCAGGATCATGATGACGTCGGCCTCGGCGGCGGCCTCGGCGGGCGTCACCACGCGCAGGCCCTGCTCCTCGGCCTTCGCCTTGGACTTGGAGCCCTCGTGCAGGCCCACCCGCACGTCGACACCCGAGTCACGCAGCGACAGGGCGTGCGCGTGGCCCTGGCTGCCGTAGCCGATGACCGCGACCTTGCGGCCCTGGATGATGGACAGGTCGGCGTCGGCGTCGTAGAACAGCTCGGCCACTTTGGGTTCTCTCCTTGGTGTGCAGGTGTTGCTCTCACCGTATGACGATGAGGGGAAGGGTAGGTTTCGGGTCTCGGTATACGGGCGGCCCGCCGACGGCCGGCCGCCCCTACCCAGACTTACGCAGATCGGTCCAGCGCGCGCAGCGACCGGTCCGTGATCGAGCGGGCGCCGCGGCCGATGGCGATCGTGCCGGACTGGACGAGTTCCTTGATGCCGTACGGCTCCAGCATCTTGAGCATGGCCGTCAGCTTGTCGCCGCTGCCGGTGGCCTCGATGGTCACGGCCTCCGGGGAGACGTCGACGGTCTTGGCGCGGAAGAGCTGGACGATCTCGACGATCTGGGAGCGCGTCTCGTTGTCGGCGCGCACCTTCACCAGAACGAGTTCGCGCTGAACGGCCGAACCCGGCTCCAGTTCGACGATCTTGAGCACGTTGACGAGCTTGTTGAGCTGCTTGGTGACCTGCTCGAGCGGCAGGTCCTCCACCTGCACCACGATGGTGATGCGGGAGATGTCGGGGTGCTCGGTGACACCCACCGCGAGCGAGTCGATGTTGAAGCCGCGGCGGGAGAACAGGGCGGCGATCCGGGCGAGGATGCCGGGCGTGTTCTCGACCAGGACGGAGAGCGTGTGCTTGGACATTGCGGTGTGGTCTCTCTCGCTCAGTCGTCTTCGTTGTCGCCGAAGTCGGGGCGGACGTCCCGGGCGGCCAGAATCTCGTCGTTGGAGGTGCCTGCGGCGACCATAGGCCACACCATCGCGTCCTCGTGGACGATGAAGTCCACGACGACCGGGCGGTCGTTGATGGAGTTCGCCTCCGCGATGACCTTGTCGAGGTCGTCCGGCGACTCGCACCGGATGGCGTGACAGCCCATCGCCTCCGACAGCTTCACGAAGTCCGGGATGCGGGTGCCGGCGCTCGGCTCCTTGCCGGTCGCCCCCGGACCGGAGTGCAGCACGGTGTTGGAGTAGCGCTGGTTGTAGAACAGGGTCTGCCACTGGCGGACCATGCCCAGGGCGCCGTTGTTGATGATCGCGACCTTGATCGGGATGTTGTTCAGGGCGCAGGTCGTCAGTTCCTGATTGGTCATCTGGAAGCAGCCGTCGCCGTCGATCGCCCAGACGGTCCGGTCCGGCACGCCCGCCTTGGCGCCCATGGCGGCGGGGACCGCGTACCCCATGGTCCCGGCGCCGCCGGAGTTCAGCCAGGTCGAGGGCTTCTCGTACTGGATGTAGTGCGCGGACCACATCTGGTGCTGGCCCACGCCCGCCGCGAAGACCGTGCCCTCGGGGGCGAGCTCGCCGATGCGCTGGATGACCTGCTGCGGGGAGAGCGAGCCGTTGTCGGGCTGCTCGTAACCCAGCGGGTAGGTCTCGCGCCAGCGGTCGAGGTCCTTCCACCAGGCGGTGTAGTCGCCCTTGTGGCCCTCGCTGTGCTCCTTCTGCACCGCCTGGACCAGGTCCGCGATCACCTCACGGGCGTCACCGACGATCGGCACGTCCGCCTCGCGGTTCTTGCCGATCTCCGCGGGGTCGATGTCCGCGTGGACGATCTTGGCGTGCGGGGCGAAGCTGTCCAGCTTGCCGGTGACACGGTCGTCGAAGCGGGCGCCGAGGGCGACGATCAGGTCGGCCTTCTGCAGCGCGGTGACGGCGGTGACCGACCCGTGCATGCCCGGCATCCCCACGTGCAGCCGGTGGCTGTCGGGGAACGCGCCCAGCGCCATGAGGGTGGTGGTGACGGGCGCTCCGGTGAGCTCGGCGAGGACCCTCAGCTCGGCGGTGGCCTTGGCCTTGATCACTCCGCCGCCGACGTAGAGGACGGGCCGCTTCGCGGAGGTGATCAGCTTGGCGGCCTCGCGGATCTGCTTGGCGTGCGGCTTGGTCACCGGGCGGTAGCCCGGCAGGTCCATGACCGGCGGCCAGGAGAACGTGGTCTGCGCCTGGAGGGCGTCCTTGGCGATGTCGACCAGGACCGGTCCGGGGCGGCCGGTGGAGGCGATGTGGAACGCCTGCGCGATCACCCGCGGAATGTCCTCCGCCTTCGTGACCAGGAAGTTGTGCTTGGTGATCGGCATCGTGATGCCGACGATGTCCGCCTCCTGGAACGCGTCGGTCCCGATCGCCTTGGAGGCGACCTGGCCCGTGATCGCGACCAGCGGCACGGAGTCCATGTGGGCGTCCGCGATCGGCGTGACCAAGTTGGTCGCACCCGGCCCCGAGGTGGCCATGCACACGCCGACCCGGCCGGTGGCCTGCGCGTACCCGGTGGCCGCGTGGCCGGCGCCCTGCTCGTGGCGGACCAGGACGTGGCGCACCCGGGTCGAGTCCATCAACGGGTCGTAGGCGGGGAGGATCGCACCGCCGGGAATGCCGAATACCGTGTCGGCCCCGACCTCCTCGAGGGAGCGGATGAGGGACTTCGCGCCCGTGACGTGCTCGACGGACGCGGACTGTCCTCCGGATCGGGGCCGCGGCTGCGGATGGTGGGCCCCGGTGGCCTGCTCGGTCATCGTCATTCTCTTCTCGATGCTGAGGGTTTTTGCGAAGTTCGTGCGGTGTGCGGCTGTTGCACGCCAGGCTCTGTGCAACAAAAAACCCCTCGTGCCGAAAGGCAAGCGAGGGGAGCGCGCCGGTGAGGTCGCTGGGGATTCCGGATCCTCTCCGGTCGTTCCCAGCTCAGCCGACGCGCTGTCCAAGTACGAGAATTCGGGTGCGCATGGCACTGACCCTCCCCCCGGCGCACATCCACTGTCAAGTGGGTGGGACGGGAGTCTCATTATGTGAGCGGAGAGCCGTTCCGCCCCCGAGGACGGCGGCCACCCCGCCCGGGTACGCCCCGGCGCCACCGCCGCCCACGAACGCGGGCTCGGCCGGTCCGTGCGGCACCGGATAGTGGCCGGAGGCGAGCGCCCGGCGCAGCCGGTACTCGTCCAGCGGGCCGGAGAACGCCATGCCCTGGCCATGGGTGCAGCCCATCGCGCGCAGGGCGACGACCTGCTCCGGAAGGTCCACGCCGTCGGCCACGGACTGGAGCCCCAGATCGCTCGCGATCCGCAGCAGCCCGCTGGTGATCTTGTGCAGCCGGGCCGACTCCACGACCCCTTCGACGAGCGAGCGGTCGAGTTTCAGCACGTCGACGGGAAGTCTGCGGAGCGCCGTGATGGCCGCGTAGCCGCTGCCGAAGCCGTCCAGGGCGATACGGACACCCAGGCGCCGCAGGGCGCTCAGGCGGCGCTCCAGCTCGTCCAGCGGCACCCTGGGCTCGGTGTCTGCGAGCTCTATCACCAGGGACCCCGACGGCAGGCCGTGCCGGGTCAGCAGGGCCTCGACGGAGCCGAGCGGCATCGAGCGGTCGAGCAGCCGGCGGGCGCTGACCCGCACGACCACCGGCACGCCCAGGCCGGTCCCGATCCGTTCGGCGGCCTGTTCGACGGCCTCCTCCAGGACCCAGCGGCCCAGCTCGGCGGTCTTGTCGCTGTCCTCCGCGACCCGCAGGAACTCGGCGGGCGTGAAGAGCACGCCCTGGGAGGAGCGCCAGCGGGCCTGGGCGGTGACCGAGGCGATCCGGCCGTCCTCCAGGCCGACCACGGGCTGGTGCAGCAGCGCGAACTCGCCGTCGTGCAGCGCGGCACGCAGCCGTGTGGCCAGTTCGGCCTTGCGCACGACGTCCTGCTGCATCTGCGGCTTGTACAGCTCGACCCGGCCCTTGCCGGCGGCCTTGGCGCGGTACATGGCGAGGTCGGCGTTGCGCAGCAGCTCGCCCGCGCCGAGGCCGGGCTCGGCGAAGGCGACGCCGATGGACGCGGCGACGCGGACCTCGTTGCCGTCGATCACGTACGGCTGGGAGAGCGTGATCCTGAGGCGGTCGGCGAGCTCCAGGATGTGGCGTTCCCGGGCGGTACGGTCCCGGGTTCCGTCGCCGGTGATCAGGGCCGCGAACTCGTCGCCGCCCAGCCGGGAGGCGGTGTCCCCGTGCCGGACGGCGTCCTGCAGTCTGCGGGCGGCCTGGACCAGCAGCTCGTCCCCCGCCTGGTGCCCGATCGTGTCGTTGACGGCCTTGAAGCCGTCGAGGTCGATGAAGAGCACGGCGGTGCCGCGCAGGGCGGTGCGGTCGGCGGCTCGGCGGCCCGACAGCGCCTGCTGCACCCGCCGGGTGAACAGCGCGCGGTTGGGCAGGTCGGTGAGCGGGTCGTGCTCGGCGTTGTGCTGGAGCTGCGCCTGCAACCGCACCCGCTCGGTGACGTCCCGGCTGTTGAAGATCAGACCGCCGTGGTGGCGGTTGACGGTGGACTCGACGTTCAGCCAGCCTCCGTCACCCGACCTGAAACGGCACTCGATCCGGGTGGTGGCCTCCTCCAGGGGGCTGGCGGCGAGGAAGCGGCGCACCTCGTGCACCACGCAGCCCAGGTCCTCCGAGTGGATGAGAGCGGCCAGTTCGGTGCCGACCAGGTCCTCCGCGGGCCGTCCGTAGACCCCGGCGGCGGCCGGGGAGACGTACCGGAGGATGCCGTTGGGTGCGGCGATCATGATGACGTCGCTGGAGCCCTGCACCAGGGAGCGGAAGTGGTTCTCCTGCTGCGCCAGTTCCTGGGTGAGGGTGATGTTGTCGAGGAGCATGATGCCCTGGCGCACCACGAGGGCGAGGACGACCGTGCCGCCGGTGAAGAGCACCACCCGGTCGACGCTGTGTCCGTCGAGGACGTTGTAGAGGATGCCCAGCGTGCAGACGGCGGCGGCGAGGTAGGGCGTGAGGGCGGCGAGGGATCCGGTGATGGGCCGGGTGACCGGATACCGGCTGTGATCACCGCCCTGCGGCGCCCCGGGGGACGCTCCCTCGGGGGTCCCGTCGGACACGCCCGGCGGTGTGCCCCGCTCCGGGTCGCGCGGTGTCTGCTGCGGCGGCTCGCCGGAGTGGCCGCCGGGACGCTGTCCGGGCAGGTGCTCGCGCACCACGCGCGTGTGCCCTTCGTCGCCCGTCGGCTCCTTCGGCCGGGGCGCGGCCCAGGGGGCGTACGCGAGCAGCAGGGAGCCGGCGAACCAGCCCGCGTCGAGCAGCTGGCCGGAGCGGTAGTTGTCGTGCAGCAGCGGCGAGGTGAACAGGGCGTCGCACATCACCGTCAGGGCGAGCGCGCCGATCGCGGTGTTGACCGCGGTGCGGTTGACCGCCGAACGCCGGAAGTGCAGCGCGAGCACCATGCTGACCAGGGCGATGTCGAGCAGCGGGTAGGCCAGCGACAGCGCGGTGTGCGCCACGCTCGGCCCGTCGAACTTCGCCGCCTGGGCGAGCGCCAGGCTCCAGGACAGGGTGATCAGCGAGCCGCCGATCAGCCAGGCGTCCAGGACCAGGCAGACCCAGCCGGCCTTGGTCACCGGCCGCTTGGCCAGCACCAGCAGCCCCACGATCGCGGGCGGGGCGAAGCACAGGAAGAACAGGTCGGCGTAGCTGGGGCTGGGCACGGGCCGCTCCAGGACGACCTCGTACCACCCCCATACGCCGTTGCCCAGGGCGGCCATCGCCGAGGACAGGGCGAACAGCAGCCAGGCCGACCGGAAGCGGACGCGCCGGGTGCGCGCGTAGAGGAAGCACGACACGGCGGCGCTGCCCGCCGCGGCACTCAGCCCGAAGTCACCCATGATCAGCGCGACTTCGTCGGAGCCCCAGCCGAGCGCGGAACCGACGGCGTAGACCGCGCACGCCAGGGCCAGGGCGAGCTGGTGGACCAGGCTCGAGCCGCCGCCGGGGGCCGAGGGGCCGAACAGCGGCGCCCGCACGGCGGGCTGCGCGCGCAGCGTCCCGTCGAGGGCGGTCACGGAAGGCCGGAGCGAACTCACCGGTCCCTCCCGCTCCGCGCGGCCCCCGGGTCCCCGGGGTCCCGGTGCGCTGGATGCGCTCTCCTGCGACAGCTGTGCCTGCGGTGGTGATGGTTGTGGTTACCACTGTGATCGGCATGGTGACCGCGTCGTCTACGCGCGGCCGTGCGCCAGGGCCGCCGTCGGCGGTCCCGACGCGTCGGGTCGGTCGTCCATAGGCCGTGCATCGCCCGTCGCCCCCCTCACAAGTCTGAAATATCCATCCCCGGCGCCGAACGGTGCGCGGCGCAGCCCCTGTCGGGACGATACACCAGTCTCGTCACTCAGGGACATAGTTCCTCTACGCTCCGTAACGACGCAGGACAGGCGGGCACGCACCGCGCCCGCGGGACTGCGGAGGGTGCTCGCCGTGGCTCACATGTCGGTCGCGCCTGTCGTACGGATCACGTGGCGCAGCGGCTGCCGGTTCACGAAACGCCCCAACTGGTCGACCAGCAGCCGCTTGGCGCGGGGCAGGAACGCGGACGTCGGACCGCCGACATGCGGGCTGATCAGCACACCGGGCGCGTGCCACAACGGGTGGCCCGGGGGCAACGGTTCGGGGTCCACGACGTCCAGGGCGGCGGTGATGCGACCGCTCTCCAGCTCCCTGAGCAGCGCCTCGGTGTCGACGACCGGCCCGCGGGCGACGTTGACCAGCAGCGCGCCGTCCTTCATCCGGGCCAGGAAGGCCCCGTCGACCAGACCGCGGGTGCTCTCCGTGAGCGGGGTGGCGAGGACGACGACGTCCGCCTCCGGGAGCAGGGCGGGCAGTTCGGTGAGCGGATGCACCCGCCCGCGCGCCGTGGTGCGCTCGGAGCGCGCGACTCGCGCCACCCGCGCCACCTCGAACGGGACGAGCCGGTCCTCGACGGCCTCGCCGATGGCTCCGTACCCGACGACGAGGACGTTCTTGTCGGCGAGCGCCGGCCGGAAGCCGCCGGCCCACCGGCCCTGGTCCTGGGACCGCACGAAGTCGGGGATGCCCCGCAGCGAGGCGAGGATCAGGGCCAGCGCGAGTTCGGCCGTGCTCGCGTCGTGCACTCCGCGCGCGTTGCACAACTGCACGCCGGGGCGCAGGTACTTGAGACCGGGCTCCACATGGTCGGTGCCGGCGGACAGCGTCTGGACCACCTGGACGGAGCTCATCGCCGGCAGGGGACGGAGGGTGACGTCGGCGGGTTTCATGTAGGGCACGACGTAGAAGGCGCAGTCGGCCGGGTCCGCGGGGAAGTCCGCCTCGCCGTTCCAGAACAGGTATGCGGGCCCTTGCGGAAGGCCCTCGATCTCGTCCGGCGGAATGGGAAGCCATACGTCAGCACTCATGGTCAGGAGGCTATGTCAGGCCAACCGGAGGCAGAGGTTAGGTTGGAGGCCGGGCGAGGGAGGTTCACGAGCAGGTGGAGCGCAGGACGATCGGTGCGGGGGCGCTCGCGACGGGGGCCGTCGGACTCGGGTGCATGCCGATGAGCTGGGCCTACAGCGGTTCGCGGCAGCGCGGCGACGAGTCGACGAGAGCGGTGCACCGGGCCCTTGACCTGGGCTCGACGTTGCTCGACACGGCCGACATGTACGGCCCGTTCACCAACGAGCTGCTGGTGGGGCGGGTGTTGAAGGAACGGCGCGAGGACGCGTTCGTGTCCACCAAGGTCGGCCTGCTGGTCGGTGAGCAGCACATCGTGGCCAACGGGCGCCCCGAGTACGTGAGAAGAGCGTGCGACGCCTCGCTGCGCCGGCTCCAGACGGACGTCATCGACCTCTACCAGCTGCACCGGGCCGACCCCGAGGTTCCCGTCGAGGAGACCTGGGGCGCGATGGCGGAGCTGGTGCGGGCCGGGAAGGTGCGGGCGCTCGGGCTGTGCGCGGTGGGCGCGCGCGGCGGACGCCGGACCGGCGCGCGGCTGCACGACGCGACGATCCGTCAGTTGCAGCGCGTGCAACAGGTGTTCCCGGTGAGCGCGGTGGAGGCCGAGCTGTCCGTGTGGTCGCCGGAGGCGCTGGACGCGCTGGTGCCGTGGTGCGCGGCGCGCGGGGTCGGCTTCCTGGCGGCGATGCCGCTCGGCAACGGTTTCCTGACCGGCACGCTGACCCCCGGCGAGGGCTTCGAACCGGACGACATGCGCGCCCGCCACCCCCGCTTCACCGCCGAGATGATGGCCGAGAACCAGCCGATCGTCGTCGGTCTGCGCCGGGTGGCCCGGCGGCACGGCGAGCACGTCACGGCGGCCCAGGTGGCGCTGGCCTGGGTGCTGGCCCAGGGGCGGCACGTGCTGCCGGTGCCGGGCGCGAAGCGGGAACGATGGGTGACGGAGAACGCGGCGGCGGCGGCACTGCGGCTGACGGCCGACGACCTGGCGGAGGTGGCCGGGCTGCCGGGGGCGATGGGGTCCTGGGACTGAGCCGGAAGCCCGCGGGGCGCACGCGGAGATTCGTTCGTACAAAGGTTCCCACTGGGCGCGCGCGGGGAACCGTACGGGCGTCGGGGGCCCGCTCGGGAACCCTTCGGGCGGGAGCGTCGTAGACAAGGAAGACCCTCCGCGTCGAAGGGACCATGATCGTGCAACGTCGTGCTGTGACGTCCGTGTTGGCCGCAGGCACCCTCCTGTTGACGGCCGGCTGCTCATCCGGCGCGGAAGGATCCGGCCAGGAACCGTCGGGCGCCGCGTCGGACCGTACGAGCGCGGCGGCGTCCGCCACCGGCCCGGCCGCCGAGGAGACACCGCCCGCGAAGGGCTCGGTGAAAGTGCTGCGCACGGTCGCCGAGGGCCTCAAGACCCCGTGGGGGCTGGCCCCGGTCCCCGGCGGCGGTCTGCTCGTCTCCTCCCGGGACGAGGGGACGATCACCCTCGTCGACGAGGGGACCGGCAAGAAGACGGAGCTGGGTGAGGTGGCGGGGGTGTCCCCCGCCGGCGAGGGCGGCCTGCTGGGCATCGCGCTCTCCCCGGACTTCGCCTCGGACCACATGATCTACGCGTACTTCACCTCCGCCTCCGACAACCGCATCGTCCGGATGCTCTACGACCCCGCGAAACCCGCGGGCGAGCAACTGGGCGCGCCCGACACGGTCTTCAAGGGCATCCCCAAGGGGATGATCCACAACGGCGGCCGGATCGCCTTCGGTCCCGACCGGATGCTCTACGCCGGCACGGGCGAGAGCGGCGACCGGGGCCTGTCGCAGGACCGGAAGTCCCTCGGCGGCAAGATCCTGCGGCTGACCCCGGAGGGCGAGCCCGCCCCGGGCAACCCGTTCCCGGACTCCCCCGTGTACTCGTACGGACACCGCAACGTCCAGGGGCTGGCCTGGGACACGAAACAGCGGCTGTTCGCCTCGGAGTTCGGCCAGGACACCTGGGACGAGCTCAACGCGATCAAGCCGGGCGCCGACTACGGCTGGCCGGACGCCGAGGGCAGGTCGTCCGATCCGAAGTACCAGAACCCGGTGGCCCAGTGGCACACGGACGACGCCTCCCCCAGCGGGATCGCCCACGCGCAGGGCTCCGTCTGGATGGCGGGGCTGAAGGGGCAACGCCTGTGGCGCGTCCCGCTCAAGGGGACCGAGACCTCGGCGGCTCCGCAGGCCTTCCTCACCGGCACGTACGGCCGGCTGCGCACGGTGGTGTCGGCGGGCGGCGACAAGCTGTGGCTGGTCACCAGCAACACGGACGGCCGGGGGGACCCGAAGCCGGGGGACGACCGGATCCTGGAGCTGGAGGTGAGCTGAACCGCCCGCCGCCGGTCCCCTTCTCCCTCCCGCCCCGGCCGCCCCGGTCGCTCACCCGTCGCCGGGGCCGGGCGCATCCGGCTCCGGTTCCGGCTCCGGCGGGGGCAGGCGTACGACGACCTTGCCCGACGTGAGGTCTATCGGTCCACGTCCGGGATCGCTGTCCCCGGTGTCCTCGCGGGTCAGTTCCAGCCGGTTCTGTTCGTCACGGGTGTGCTTGCGGCCCGGGGCGAAGAGTTCCGCGAAGGCATCGAACACAGGTCCTCCTCCTGGCGGTTTCCTCCACCCTACGACTCAGGTCCGCGGACCCGGGGGCAGCCGTTCAAAGGGCAGCGGGCCGGCCGGGAACAGTCCCGCCCGGTGCGCCAGCGCCGCCGCCTCTCCCCGGCCCGAGACCCCGAGCTTGCCCAGGATGTTGGAGACGTGGACGCTGGCCGTCTTCGGGGAGATGAAGAGCTCCTCGGCGATCTGGCGGTTGGTGCGCCCGGCGGCGACGAGACGCAGGACGTCGCGCTCCCGGCCGGTCAGGCCCAGGGCTTCGGCGGGGTCGGCCGGCCGCTCCGGGGCGCGGGCCGCCGGGAAGAGGCGGGCGCCCCGGGCGAGCCGGGTGACGGCGTCGGCCAGCGGGCGGGCGCCGAGCTCCTCGGCGACGGCGTGGGCGAGGCGGAGCAGCTCGGCCGCGCGGGCCCGCTCGTCGCCGTCGTCGGCGGGGGTGCCGCCCGGGCGCTCGGCACCGGTGGTGAGGAGCGCCTCGGCGAGGCGGTACCGGATGCGGGCGAGGTCGTGGGGACGTTCCAGCTGTTCGAAGGCTGTGACGACCTCCGACCAGGTCTCGGCGGTGGCCCGGCCCTCGCTCGTGCGCACCTCGGCGCGGACCCACCGCTCGTGGGCGAGCCAGACGGGCGCGTCCGTGGTGAGGGTCTTCGCGGACTCCAGGATGCGCTCCAGGGTCCGGCGGCGCCCCTGCTGCGCGACGGGCAGGGCGCGGGCGTCGGCCTCGGCGGCGGCCGCGGCCAGCAGCAGGGGCCAGGCGTAGCGCTGGGTGCCGGTGGGGAAGCCTGCGTCGAGGGCGTGGTCGAGTGCGACGCGGGCGTCGAGGAGTCGGCCCTCGGCGGCGGCGAGGCCGACGGTGACCAGCGCGAGCGGGATCGACTGCGGGAGCGCGGCCTCGAAGGAGCCGAAGTACGCTGCCGCCCGTTTCAGTTGACCGGCGGCTTCGACGAGGTCGCCGCGGGACAGGGCGAGTTGGGCCAGCAGGAGGGAACTGTCGGCCTGCGGACGGCCGTTGCACCCGAGGCGTACGGCGTTGCGCGCCGCGTCGGCGGCCTCGTCCCAGCGGCCGAGCGAGCAGAGGGACTCGGCGAGGTTGCCCCACACCCAGCCCTCGGTCTCCCCGAGGCCGAACTTCCTTACGTAGAAGACCCCTTCCTCGAGGATCGGGACGGCCTCCCGGGAGCGCCCGACCGCCTCCAGCTCGGTGGGCAGGTTCACGTAGGCGCGCCCCGCGACGTTGACGAGGCCGAGGCGCAGCGCCCGCTCCTTGACGTCCCGCATCTCGGCGAGTCCGGCCTCTATGTCCCCGGCGTCGACCATGAGGCCGCCGAGGGTGAGGCGGTCGTTCAGTTCGATCTCGTCGGCCCCGACCATGCGCGCGTACTCCACGGCGCGCTCGGCGGCCGCCAGGGCCCCCGGGCCGGGCGCGTGCGACATCAGCCAGGCGGCCACGCTGCCCAGTACCTCGGCGTGCACCCGCGACGGCGGCAGACCGCGCACCAGTTCCTGGGCGGAGGCCAGTTCCGGCCAGCCGTCGCCGCGGGCCTGCGCCTGCAGCAGCCGGGAGCGCTGGACCCAGAACCAGGCGGCGCGCAGCGGGTCCTGCTCCTCGTCCAGCAGGCTCAGCGCGCGCTTGGTGATCTTCAGGGCGCGTTCGCGCTCGCCGCAGAACCGGCCCGCGACGGCCGCCTCGGCCAGCAGGTCGAGGTAGCACAGGGAGGCGCCCTCGCGCCCCTCCGCGCCGTCCTGGCCGTCCTGGCCGTCGGCCGGGTAGGCCTGCACGTAGTCGAGCGGGCGGAGTCGGGACCGTACGGCCTCGGGGGCGGCGTCCCACAGTTCCATGGCGCGTTCCAGCAGCCGCAGCTGCTCGCTGTAGGCGTGTCGGCAGCGCGCCGTGGCGGAGGCTTCGAGGACGGCGGGCAGGGCCTTGGCCGGGTCGTGGGCGTGGTACCAGTAGCTCGCCAGGCGCATGACACGCTCGTCGGCCGGGACGAGCGTGGAGTCGGCTTCCAGGGCCTCGGCGTAGCGGCGGTTCAGGCGGGCGCGCTCACCGGGCAGCAGGTCGTCGCCGACCGCCTCGCGGACCAGGGAGTGCCGGAAGCGGTAACCGTCGCCGCCCGGGGCGACGAGCAGGATGTGGGCGTTCACGGCGGCCCGCAGCGCCTCGATGAGGTCGTCCTCGGTGAGCCCGGCGACGGCGGCGAGCAACTGGTACTCGACGGTGGAACCGCCCTCGGCGACGATCCGGGCGACGTTCTGGGCGCACTCGGGCAGGCTCTCGACCCGGACCAGCAGCAGGTCGCGCAGCGAGTCGGTGAGCCCAGTGGGGCAGCCCGCGCCGGCGGCCACGGCGAGCTCCTCGACGAAGAAGGCGTTGCCGTCGGAGCGCTCGAAGATGTGGTCGACCTGGGCGGGGTCCGGTTCGGTGGCCAGGATCCCGGCGATCTGGCGGCGCACCTCCGCCCGGTCGAAGCGGGCGAGCTCGATCCGGCGGACCGTGCGCTGCCGGTCCAGCTCGGCGAGCAGGGGCCGCAGCGGATGCCGGCGGTGGATGTCGTCGGCGCGGTAGGTGGCGAGGACGACGAGCCGGCCGGTGCGCAGGGTGCGGAAGAGGTAGGCGAGGAGGTGGCGGGTCGAGGCGTCGGCCCAGTGCAGGTCCTCCAGGGCCAGCACCACGGTGCGGTCGGCCGCGAGCCGCTCCAGCAGCCGGGCGGTGAGTTCGAAGAGGCGGGCCATGCCCTCCTCTTCGTAGCGGCCGAGGACGCCCTCGCCCAGCTCCGGCAGGAGCCCGGCCAGCTCCTCCTGCCGCCCGGCGGCCGCGTCGGCCAGGGCGTCGGGCAGTTCCCGGCGCAGCGCGCGCAGAGCCGCGGAGAACGGCGTGAAGGGCAGTCCGTCGGCGCCGATCTCGACACAGCCGCCGACGGCGACGACGGCGCCCCGGCCGCGGGCGACGGTCGCGAACTCCTCGACGAGCCGGGTCTTGCCCACCCCGGCCTCGCCGCCGATCAGCAGCGCCTGCGGCTCGCCAGCGGCCGCACGGGCCAGCGCGTCGTCCAGGATGCCCAACTCCTCGGCACGGCCGACGAACACGGGACTGACGGAACTGTTCTGCACGGGCCCGAGCATCGCACAGGGCTCGGGCCGGGCCGGGCCGGACGGCGGGAAGGAGAGGGCCGGTACGGTCCCGCCGCCCACTGCACCCCCAGCTGCCCCCTCGGCCCCCTCGGCCCTCTCGGCCCTCTCGGCCTGGCGCTCCGTCCGGGCCCCGGTCCCGCCCCCGGCCGGCTGCCGGGGGCGGCCGGCCGCCGGGGCCCCTACCGCGTTCACGCGGCGCGGTTCAGCCGCAGCCGCCGGAGGCGGCGGGTATGCGACTCGGCGGGCTGGAGCCGTTGCTCGGCCTCCCGGCGGGCGGCGCGGCGGCCGCGGACGGCCGCGCGGGCCAGCCGCTCCTCGTCGGCGCGGCGGATCAGCTCGGCGGAACGGATCTGCTGGAGCTCGTACTCGTACATGGTGTGTCCCCTGTGCGGTGAGTGTCGGTGTCGTGTCATCGCTCGCTGCGATGACTCCACCTTCGTCCGCCAGGGGGGTCCGCCACATCGGGAGAGTTCCGCATCTTCCGGGGGCGGCGGGGCCTTAGACGCGCCTCAGGGGCCCTGCGGCGCGCGTAAGGCACTTACGTACGCCGTGGGGCCCCTGAGGACCTGCGGGGTTGCGGCCCTGGGTGTCAGCTCGCGGAGGGCAGCCCGAGCAGGATGTCCGTGTACTTGAGGACGGCCAGCAGCAGGCCGACGACGCCCAGCGAGACACCGGCCCAGGCGACCGACTTGATCCACGGTGCCTGCGGCTTGCCGGGGGCTCCGAACGCGGGCCTGACGAGCACCACGACAGCGACGATCAGGGCGGCCAGCGCGAACACGCCGCCCCACAGGGCGGTGGTCTGCCAGGCGTCGCCGTAGATCTCCTTGATCTGCGTGGCGACGCTCGCGGACGACGAGGTCTTGAGCTGGCCGATGAGGGTCTCGCGCGCGGCGGCCACCGTGGAGATCCAGCTGCCGGTGAGCGAGACCAGGCCGAGGGCCGCGGAGACCACGGCGGCCGCGCCCTGGCCGACCCCGGAGGGGCCGTCCTCCCGCGGCAGGTCGAGGCCTTCGACGTCCGCGTCGTCCGCGTCGTCGGCGGCGGCGTCGGCGGCGGCGTCGGCGTCGGCGTCGGCGGCTGATTCCTCGGCTTCGGCCTCGGCTCCGGTCACCCCGTCCGCGGTGGCGTCGTCGGTCGTGGTGGCGTCCCGCTTCTCCTCGTCGTTCGTCGCCTCGGCGCCCGTCTCGGCACCGGTCTCGTCAAGTGTCTTCGTTCCCATGCCCCGCACCGTACGGACGGAGTCTGAGAGCTCTCTTAACGATCGTTGTGAGCGGTACGCGCGCGCTGCCGCTACTTCGCCGCCACGTCCGGCTGCGGTACGGCGCCCGTCTCCGCCGCGGCGTCGGCCTCCGGTACGCCCGTGAGGTCCGCGAGCCGCTCGTGCGCGGCGCGGCACTCGGGGGGTTCGATGCTGATGCGCGGCAGCCTGCGGTCGAGCCAGGCGGGCAGCCACCAGTTGGCGCCGCCGAGCATGTGCATCAGGGCCGGCACGAGCAGGGTGCGCAGGACGAAGGCGTCGATGGCGACGGCGGAGGCGAGGGCGATGCCGAACATGGCGATCACCCGGTCACCGCTGAGCACGAAGGCGAGGAAGACCGAGATCATGATGATCGCGGCGGAGTTGATCACCCGGCTGGTCTCGGCGAGGCCGACCCGGACGGCACGGCGGTTGTCGCCGGTCTCCAGCCACTCCTCGTACATCCGGCTGACCAGGAAGACCTGGTAGTCCATCGAGAGGCCGAAGAGCACGGACACCATGATCACGGGCAGGAAGGGCTCGATCGGGCCGGCGCGGCCCAGACCGAGCAGTTCGCTGCCCCAGCCCCACTGGAAGACCATGACGACGACACCGAAGGCGGCGGCGACGGCGGCCACGTTCATCGCGGCGGCCTTGAGCGGGATGCCGATCGAGCGGAAGGCGAGCAGCAGCAGGACGCAGCCGAGCCCGATGACGACCCCGACGAACAGCGGCAGCTTGCCGACGATCACGCCCGCGAAGTCGTCGTACGCCGCGGTCACCCCGCCGACGCCCACGTCCAGGGTGGTGCCCTTCTCGGCGCGCGGCAGCACCTCGGTGCGCAGCCGGTCGACGAGGTCGCTGGTGCTGCGGGACTGCGGCGCGGAGTCGGGGACGACGGTGAGGTAGGCGGTGCGGCCCTGGGCGTCGTAGGTGACCGGCGTCACGGCCGCGACGCCCTCGGTGCTGCGCAGCGTGGCGTCGAGGTTGTCGAGGGCGGCCTTGTCCTCGGCCCCGCCGACGCCGGTGACGAGGGTGAGGGGACCGTTGACGCCGGGGCCGAAGCCCTCCGCGAGCAGGTCGTAGGCCTGGCGGGTGGTGGCGGTCTTCGGGTTGTTGCCCTGGTCGGAGGTGCCCAGGTGCAAGGAGAAGGTGGGCAGCGCGAGGACGGCGACGACGGCGACGGCGAGGGTGCCGAGCAGCTTGGGGCGGCGCTCGACGAACGCCGACCAGCGGGCGGCGAACCCGGTCGGCAGCTCGGGCTGGGGTCCGTGCTCCAGGAGCCGGCGGCGCTCACGGCGGCTCAGGGAGCGCGGGCCGATGAAGGACAGCAGGGCGGGCAGCAGGGTCACGGAGGCCGCGACCGTCAGCACCACGGTGAGGGCGGCGGCTATCGCGACGCCGTTGAGGAAGCTCAGCCGCAGGATCAGCATGCCCAGCAGGGCGATACAGACGGTGGCTCCGGCGAAGACGACGGCCCGTCCGGTGGTGGCGACGGCGTTGGTGACGGCCTCGTCGACCGGGAGGCCGCGTTTGAGGCCGCGCCGGTGCCGGGTGACGATGAACAGGGCGTAGTCGATGCCGACGCCCAGCCCGACCAGCATGCCGAGCATGGGGGCGAAGTCGGCGACGGTCATGGCGTGCCCGAGCAGCGCGATCCCGGCGTAGGCGGTGCCCACGCTGACCAGGGCGGTGGCGATGGGCAGCAGCGAGGCGGCCAGCGAACCGAAGGCCAGGAACAGTACGACACCGGCGACGACCACGCCGACGATCTCGGAGACGTGCCCGCCTGACGACTCGGTGAGCGCGATCGCGCTGCCGCCCAGCTCCACCTGGAGATCGGTGCTCCGGGCCGCCTGGGCGGCCTCGACCACCGGCCGCACCTCGGCCTTGGTGATCTGCTCGACGGGGCGGTCGAAGGTGACGGTGGCGTACGCGGTCCGTCCGTCGGCGCTGATCCGGCTCGCGCCCTGGTCGCCGTAGGGGCCGGTCACGGAGGCCACCCCGGGCAGGTCCGCGATCCTGTCCAGGGTGCCGGTCATCGTCTGTTCGACGTCGGCGGCCCGGACGGTGCCGGAGGTGGTGTGCCAGACGACCGTGTCGCTGTCTCCGCCCAGGCCGGGAAAGCCGTCCTGGAGCAGCTTCACGGCGCGGCCCGACTCGGTCCCGGGGACCTCGTAGTCGTTGGTGTAGGCGGAGCCGGCGACGGACGCGCCCGCGGTCATCCCGGCGAAAGCGAGGAGCCACAGTACGACGACGAGGATGCGGTGTCGGACACACCAGCGCGCGAGGGCTGACACAGTCGTGCTCCCGGATTACATCGTTGGATCTTTGACCGGGAACAGCCACGAAGAACTGAAGAGCCAGCAAAGAACGCATGAGCGGTGCGTTGCCACTCTTTCAGGCTTAAGCGATCGTTTGTCGGATTCATTGCCTTCTGGGAGGCAAGTCACAGTGTGCCGCCGGGGTCTCCAGCACCCCTTCGGCCACGTCAGTCGACCTGGTCGCCGACCGCCATCACCATCACTCCGGCGATCAGCAGCCACAGCGCCCGCCGGGTGTGCCCGCGGTGTCCCAGGACCGCGGCGGGCGCGCAGACGACGGCGCCGAGGGCGTAGGCCGCGGGGGCGAGGGCCGGTGCGGGACCGACGCAGCGCAGCAGGGCCGCGGCGAGGCCCATCAGGGTCAGCAGCACCCCGGTGACGGTCGCCGTCCAGCGAGCCCGCCGCGCGTCCTCGGCATGGTCCTCCAGGTCGTCGGGGTCGGCGGCGTCGTCCAGGCCCTCCGGGTCGTCCAGGCCCTCCAGTCCCTCCGGGTCGTCCGGGTTCTCCGGGCCCCCCGAACCCCCCTGATCGGCCGAGTCCTCCGAATCCTGCGACCGCTCCGAGTCCTGCGGGGCTTCCGGGACCGTAGGAGCCTCGGCGGCTTCCGGGACCGTAGGAGCCTCGGCGGCTTCCGGGGCTTCCGGCTCGGCCGGATCGACCGGATCAGCCGGATCGACCGGATCGGCCGGGTCCTCCCGGTCCTGCGGGCCGTCCGGCCGGTCGCTCTCGTCCCGCACCTCGGCCTCGGCTATGTCCGCGTCCCTCTCGGTGTCCGTCGTGGAATCAGTACGTCCGCTCATGGCGGGCGAGCGTAGTCGCTCCGGCCGGCAAATCCGGCTGCGGGGCGGCTCGGCACCTGTTAGCGTCCCGGCCGTCCGCCGTTCCGGCACATCGCCGCCGACCCGAGCAGGTGCATTTTTTGACGGTTCGACCGAGCTCCTACGCCATCCGTTCCCTTTCCGAGGACCCGAGGAGCCCGTTCGCCCATGTCCGAGATCACATCCGGCGCCACCCCGAACAACCCCCCGGACGACACCCCGAACACCACGACCGCCACCCTCGCTGACCGTCTGTCCCAGGTCCGCTATCCGCTCAGTGGCCGCTACGACATCCGCTGGACCGTCGAGAACCAGATGGGCCCGCACGCCCTGTGGCTGCTGGAGTGGCTGGCCCCCGCACTCGGGCTGGACCGGCTTCGGCCCAGCGCCCGGGTGCTCGACCTCGGCTGCGGCCGCGCGATGACCTCCGTCTTCCTGGCCAGGGAGTACGGCGTCCAGGTCACCGCCGCCGACCTGTGGGTGAAGCCCGACGACAACGCCGTACGCATCGCCGAGGCGGGCGTCGCCGACCGCGTGCTGCCCGTGCACGCCGAGGCGCACGCCCTGCCGTTCGGGGAGGGCGGCTTCGACGCGATCGTGTCCGTCGACGCCTACCAGTACTTCGGCACCGACGATCTGTACCTGCCCACGCTGACCCGGCTGCTGAAGCCGGGCGGGCGGATCGGCGTCGTCGTACCGGCGCTGAAGGAGGAGGTCACGGGCACCGAGCCGCCGGAGCACCTGAAGCCCTGGTGGGAGCCCGACTTCTGGTGCTTCCACTCCCCCGGCTGGTGGCGCCGCCACTGGACCCGCAGCGGGGCCGTCGAGGTCGAGGCGGCCGACTGGCAGCCGGACGGCTGGCGGGACTGGCTGCTGTGGTGCGAGGTGGTCGCCGAGGAGAGCACGGACGACTTCCACGTCCGGATGGCCGGCCGGTGCGCGGAGATGCTCCGCGCGGACCGGGGGCGCGCCCTCGGATTCGTACGGGTCGTCGGGCGCCGCCCCTAGGGTCACGCCCGGGGGGACACACCGGAACCGGTGTGTCCCCCCGGGGAGCGAACGAACGTCAGCCCTCGCTGACGCCCAGCTTCTCCAGGATCAGCTCCTTGACGCGGGCCGCGTCAGCCTGGCCGCGCGTGGCCTTCATGACCGCGCCGACCAGGGCGCCGGCCGCGGCCACCTTGCCGCCGCGGATCTTGTCCGCGACGCCCGGGTTGCCCGCGATGGCCTCCTCGACGGCGGTCGTGAGCGCGCCCTCGTCGGAGACGACCTTCAGACCGCGCTTGTCGACGACCTCGTCCGGGGTGCCCTCGCCCGCGAGGACGCCCTCGATGACCTGGCGCGCCAGCTTGTCGTTCAGGTCGCCCTTCGAGACCAGCTCGGTGACCCGGGCGACCTGCTCCGGCGTGATGGCCAGCTCGTCCAGCGCCTTGCCGGACTCGTTGGCGCTGCGCGCGAGCTCGCCCATCCACCACTTGCGGGCGGAGGCGGCGTCGGCCCCGGCGTCGATCGTCGCGACGATCAGGTCCAGGGCGCCGGCGTTGAGGATCGACTGCATGTCGGTCCCCGAGACCGCCCACTCCTCGCGGAGCCGGTTGCGGCGCACCAGCGGCAGCTCGGGCAGTCCGGCGCGGATCTCCTCGACCCACTCGCGGGACGGCGCCACCGGCACCAGGTCCGGCTCGGGGAAGTACCGGTAGTCCTCGGCCTCCTCCTTCACGCGGCCCGAGGTCGTCGACCCCGTGTCCTCGTGGAAGTGCCGGGTCTCCTGGATGATCGTGCCGCCGCTGCTCAGCACGGCCGCGTGCCGCATGATCTCGAAGCGGGCCGCACGCTCCACGGACCGCAGCGAGTTCACGTTCTTGGTCTCGGAACGTGTACCGAACTTCTCGGTGCCGTTGGGGCGCAGCGACAGGTTCACGTCGCAGCGCATCTGGCCCATCTCCATGCGGGCCTCGGAGACGCCGAGCGCCTTGATGACCTCGCGCAGCTCACGGACGTACGCCCGCGCGACCTCGGGGGCCCGCTCGCCCGCGCCCTCGATCGGCTTGGTGACGATCTCGATGAGCGGGATGCCCGCGCGGTTGTAGTCGAGCAGGGAGTGCGAGGCGCCGTGGATACGGCCGGTGGCACCGCCCACGTGGGTGGACTTGCCGGTGTCCTCCTCCATGTGGGCGCGCTCGATCTGGACGCGGAAGGTCTCCCCGTCCTCCAGCTGCACGTCGAGGTAGCCGTCGAAGGCGATCGGCTCGTCGTACTGGGAGGTCTGGAAGTTCTTCGGCATGTCCGGATAGAAGTAGTTCTTCCGGGCGAAGCGGCACCACTCGGCGATCTCGCAGTTGAGCGCGAGACCGATCTTGATGGCCGACTCGATGCCGATCGCGTTGACGACCGGGAGCGCGCCGGGCATGCCGAGGCAGGTCGGGCAGGTCTGCGAGTTGGGCTCGGCGCCCAGCTCGGTCGAGCACCCGCAGAACATCTTGGTCTTGGTGCCGAGTTCGACATGGACCTCGAGGCCCATGACGGGGTCGTACGACGCCAGCGCGTCCTCGTACGACACCAGGTCGGTCGTGGTGGTCACGGTGAAACTTCCCTCTCAGCCCAGCAGGACGTCGTCGTCGCCCAGCCGCTTCAGCTCGCGGTAAAGGATGGCGAGGCCGGTGACGATCGCGACGGCCGACACCGTGGCGTCGACCAGGCGCAGCGTGTCGTGCTCGGCGCGGGCCTTCTTGATCTGCTTGGCGACACCCAGTGCGCCGAAGGCGGTGGTGGCCATGGACAGGTACGTGCCGGACTTCGACTTCTTGAAGCCCTTGGCCTTGGACAGTGCCTTGCTCACAGCGACGGAGCCTCCTCGATCAGCGGGTGCCCCCACCTTTCCACGAAGGCGGCCTCGACGGCGGCGCCGACCTTGTACAGCCGGTCGTCCTTCAGCGCCGGGGCGATGATCTGGAGCCCGACCGGGAGGTTGTCCTCCGGGGCGAGGCCGCACGGCAGCGACATGGCCGCGTTGCCCGCCAGGTTGGTCGGGATCGTGCACAGGTCCGCGAGGTACATCGCCATCGGGTCGTCGGCGCGCTCGCCGATCGCGAAGGCGGTGGTGGGCGTGGTCGGCGAGACGATCACGTCGACCTGCTCGAACGCCTTCTCGAAGTCCCGCGTGATGAGCGTGCGGACCTTCTGCGCGGAGCCGTAGTACGCGTCGTAGTAGCCGGAGCTCAGGGCGTACGTGCCGAGCATGATGCGGCGCTTGACCTCGGGGCCGAAGCCCGCCTCACGGGTGAGGGAGGTGACCTCCTCGGCCGAACGGGTGCCGTCGTCGCCGGTGCGCAGGCCGTAGCGCAGGCCGTCGAAGCGGGCCAGGTTGGACGAGCACTCCGAGGGCGCGATCAGGTAGTACGCCGACAGGGCCAGGTCGAAGGACGGGCAGTCCAGCTCGACGATCTCGGCACCCAGCTCCTTGAGCAGCTCGACGGACTCGTCGAAGCGCTGGATGACGCCGGCCTGGTAGCCCTCGCCGCGGAACTGCTTGACGACGCCGACGCGCATACCCGCCACGCTGCCGTTGCGGGCGGCCTCGACGACCGGCGGGACCGGGGCGTCGATGGAGGTGGAGTCGAGCGGGTCGTGCCCGGCGATCACCTCGTGCAGCAGCGCCGCGTCCAGGACCGTACGGGCGCAGGGGCCGCCCTGGTCGAGGGAGGACGAGAAGGCGACCATGCCGTAGCGGGAGACCGCGCCGTAGGTCGGCTTCACACCGACCGTGCCGGTGACGGCGGCCGGCTGGCGGATGGAGCCGCCGGTGTCGGTGCCGATGGCCAGCGGGGCCTGGAAGGAGGCCAGGGCGGCGCTGGAGCCGCCGCCGGAGCCGCCGGGGATCTTGGTCAGGTCCCAGGGGTTTCCGGTCGGGCCGTAGGCGCTGTTCTCGGTCGAGGACCCCATGGCGAACTCGTCCATGTTGGTCTTGCCGAGGATGACCACGTCGGCGGCCTTCAGCCGCTTGGTGAGGGTCGCGTCGTACGGCGGGATCCAGCCCTCGAGGATCTTCGAACCGACGGTCGTCGGGATGCCCTCGGTGGTGAAGATGTCCTTCAGCGCGAGCGGGACGCCGGCCAGCGGGCCGAGCTTCTCGCCGCGCTCGCGCTTGGCGTCGACGGCGCGGGCCTGGGCGAGGGCACCCTCGCGGTCGACGTACAGGAAGGCGTGCACCTTCTCGTCGACGGCCTCGATCCGGGCCAGGTGGGCCTCGGTGACCTCGACGGCCGTGAGCTCGCCGGAGGCGATCTTCTCGGCGGTCTCGGCGGCGGTGAGCTTGATGATGTCCGTCATGACTTCTTAGTCCTCCCCCAGGATCTGCGGCACCTTGAAACGCTGCTGCTCCTGGGCCGGGGCGCCGGAGAGCGCCTGCTCGGGGGTGAGCGACGGACGGACCTCGTCCGCCCGCATGACGTTCGTCAGCGGGAGCGGGTGCGAGGTCGGCGGTACGTCTTGGTCGGCGACCTCGCTGACGCGGGCCACCGCGCCGATGATGTCGTCCAGCTGTCCGGCGAAGTGGTCGAGCTCTTCGCCCTTCAGCTCCAGACGCGCCAGCCGAGCGAGGTGGGCGACCTCCTCGCGCGTGATGCCAGGCATGCAGCGTTCCTCTGGGGTGAGTGAGTGGTTTGGCCCCAATCCTAGGGGGCCGGGCGCGGTGCCCGCGCAACGGTTTCCCCCGGACCGGCCCCCGGACCCCCGTCAGCGGCGGCCGTCCCAGGCCTCGCTGCGCAGGAAGTGGTTGTCGTAGAGCTCCTGTACCTCCAGCAGACTCTCCGGGCCGACCTCACCCAGGCGGATGCGCTGGAGGTGGCGGAAGTAGCCGAAGCGCTCGACGCCCGGGGTGATCACGACGAGGATGTCGGCCGCGCTGCCGGGGGCGGCGGCGAAGGCGTGGGGCCTGCCCGGCGGGACGATCACCAGGTCGCCGCGCTCGGTGGTGACGACGTCGTCGCCGGAGAGCAGTTCGGCGGCGCCGTCCAGCATGAAGAACATCTCGGCGGAGTTGCGGTGCAGGTGCGGGCGGGCGCCGTCGGCACCGTCCGCGAGGGTGATCCGCACGGTGGACAGCGCCCCGCCGCTGGCGCTGCTGTCGGCCAGCAGCCGGACGGCGACGGGATCGTCGCCGAGCTTCTCGGCCTCCGCCTCGCGGACGATCACGGACGAATCGAACTTCGGTACGAACATCGACATGGTCGAACCCCCTGTTGGTCGTAACGGTGCGCAGGCGGACGTGACGGGTGGACTCAGACGGCGAAGAGCAGCCCGGCGCTGATCAGCACCACCACCGCGGTGGCGAAGTGGACCCCGAAGGCGACGGCCTTCGCGCCGCCGTGGCGCAGCGCTGTCAGCGTGTCGCCGAGCGGCAGGATCGCCACGACGAGCATGAACCACGCCTCGGCGCGGGCACCGACGAACGCGAGAAGTGCCGGCCCCATCAGGCCGAGGACGCCGTCCCGCGCCCCTTTGATCGGGAGGTAGGCGGCCCCGGCGGGGACGCCGTAGCCGGCGACGGCCGGGCCGGAACAGGAACCGGTATCCGTTGAACACGACGAACAGATCGAGCACGACAGCCATGGTGTACGCGGTGACGGTCACGTCGGATCTCCTTGCCAGCAGCGCAAGGGACAGGAGCGGAGCTGGCGTAGCGGCGACAGCCGGATGCTCCCGCGTACGGCCGGTGGACCGGCGGGATGTCCCGAACAGAATGAGCGCCCCCTGCACACACCGACGGACGGCAGACCCGGCGGGGGCGGCCGGCGTGGGCGGGCGGCCGACGTGGGCGGGCAGCCGACGCGGGCGGGCAGCCGACGCGGGCGGGCAGCCGACGCGGGCGGGCAGCCGACGCGGGCGGGCAGCCGACGCGGGCGGGCAGCCGACGCGGGCGGCTGGCGTGGGCACAGCGAACACGGGCCGGTCCGAGCAGGGCCGGTCCGAGCAGGGGCGGTCCGGGCAGGCGGGGGGCGCGAGCGGGGGCGGACGGCACGGAAGGTCCGGGCGGGCAGCCGGCCGAGCGGGGACGGCCTGCGCGGGACGACGAGTACGGGCGGTCCGGGCAGGGGCGGTCCGGGCGGGCGGGGGCCGGGCGTGGCCGACGGGTCGCGGATCTGCGGGAGTGGGGCCGGTGGGGCGACGGTCAGTCGTCGGACGCCGCTGCGGGCAGGGCCGCTGCCGGGCGCTGCCAGCCGCGCGATCCGCGCGCGCGCAGCCATGCCGTGGTCTCCTCGGGAGGCATCGCGGCGGCGACCAGCCAGCCCTGCACGGCGTCGCAGCCGAGATCACGCAGCCGTTCCCAGGTCTCGTCGTCCTCGACGCCCTCGGCGACGACCAGCAGACCCAGGGAATGGGCCAGGTCGACCGTGCAGCGGACGATCTCCGCGTCCTGCGGGTCCACGGCCAGCCGGGCCACGAACGAGCGGTCGATCTTCAGCTCGCTGACCGGCAGCCGGCGCAGATGCACCAGCGAGGAGTAACCGGTGCCGAAGTCGTCCAGCGACATCTTCACGCCGTGCCCGGTCAGCGCGGCCAGGGTGTCGGCGGCCCGCTGCGGGTCCTCCAGCAGGACGTGCTCCGTTATCTCCAGTTGGAGCGCCCCGGCGGGCACCCCGTGCCGGGCGAGCCGGGCGGCGACGGAGCCCGCGAAGCCGGGCGTGTGGACGTCGCGCGGGGAGACGTTGACCGCGACGGGCACGTACAGGCCCTCGGCGCGCCACCGGGCGACCTGGGCCAGCGCCGTCTCCAGGACGTACTCCGTCAGATGCGGCATCAGCCCGGAGGACTCGGCGATCGCTATGAACTCGTCCGGCGGGACCTTGCCGCGCTCGGGGTGCACCCAGCGGACCAGCGCCTCCAGACCGGCCACCTGTCCGTCGAAGCGGACCTTGGGCTGGTAGTGGAGCTGGACCTCGTGGGCGTCGAGGGCGCGGCGCAGGTCACCCAGCAGGCCGAGCCGGTCCGGGGTGTTGGAGTCGCGCTTGGACTCGTAGACCTCCACCCCCGTGCGGTCCCGCTTCGCCTGGTACATGGCGACGTCCGCCCGGCGCAGCATCCCCTCGGCGTCGAGGGCGTGGTCGGGGAAGACGGCGACGCCCGCACTGGCCTCCAGGACGAGGGTGAGTCCGTCGAGGTCGAGCGGGGAGCTGAGGGCGGCGACCAGGCCGCGGGCGATGCGGGTGGCGGATGTGGTGGAGTCGGCGACCGGCAGTAACACGGCGAACTCGTCGCCGCCGAGCCGCGCGGCCTCCGCCCCGCGCGGCAGGGCCACCCGCAGCCGGTCGGCTATCTGGAGCAGCAGCCGGTCGCCGGCCAGATGGCCCAGGGTGTCGTTGACCGAACGGAAGCGGTCCAGGTCGATCAGCATGAGGGCGGAGCGGGCGCCGATCCGCTCGGCGTCGTCCAGGGCCGTCCAGATACGTTCCAGCAGCCACTGACGGTTGGGCAGGCCGGTGAGCGGGTCACGCAGTTGCTCCTCGGCGCGGGCCCGCGCGATCCACAGGGTGGAGTCGAGGGCGACCAGCGGGATGGAGAACAGCGGCAGCAGGACGGGTTCGGCGGCGGCGACCACACAGACGAGGGGGGCGATGCCGAGCAGCGCGACCGCGACCAGGCCCTGTCTGACCAGGGCGGTGCGGGCGACGGTGGGCAGTCCGCCGTTGCGCGGGGCGTTCAGGTACCACAGCAGGGTGCGGGTCACCACGAGGTAGGCGGCCGCGACCAGCACCACCTGGGGGGCGGTGTAGAGGGTCCAGCTGTCGGGGTTCCAGGGGGCCTCGACGGACGGCACCCGCCCGAAGGCCGCAAGCACCAGGGCCCCGGCGCCGATGCCGAGGATGTCCACCGCGCCGTGCAGGACGCCCTGCCGCCAGCGGTGGCGTCTGGCTATGCCGACCAGCACGACGACGGTGAGGCTGACCATGCCGGCCGCCACCCAGCCGTAGAGGAGCAGCACGGCGAGGGTGAGGGCGGCGCCCGATCCGGTTCCGCCCCACCAGCGGGAGCGGCCCAGCATGACGAGGTGGCCGACGATGATGCCGGTCAGGATCGCCAGCGACCAGCCGACGGCGCCGCACGGGAAGAGCGCGTGGCTGCCGGTGAAGGCCCGGTAGAAACCGGCGCCCAGGACGAAGGCGGCCGCCGCGACGACGGCCGCGGGCAGCGCGGGCCAGGACGGGTGAAGTCCGGATTCGGCACCGGGCAGGCCGGGGGTGTGCGGGGCGTCGAGACGGGTGCCGTCGAGGCTGTCGGCCACGAGGTCGCGGGCGGGGCCGTGACCGTCCACGGGGGTGCGCAGGGCGACCGCGCGCCCCTCCGCACCCTCGTGCGCCGAAGGCCGCGTCCCCCACCGGCTGTCCCGCCAGGCGCCGGTGACCCGACGCAGGCTCAGCCGTGCGTCCGGAGCGGCGCTCTCGGTCGGTTCCATTCCCGTCCCTCTCACAGCCGGCGGTGCCCACACCACACGGCCCGATGCCCGACAACCTGCGACGGCGCCGGGCTGGAAAGCCCTTCCCCGTGCCCACCAGGAGCAGGGGGATGCCCCGGCCGCAGCCGGGCACGGCAGGCGCACATCCCAACAGTAGGCCGCGGAAGGCTTCCACGGGCAGCGGTCGTCGACGGTTGCCCGATTGAGACCCCGCCACCCCTATGCATCTGGTATGCGCCGATCGGGTGGCCTTCCACCGCTACTCCGCGACCGGAAGGGCGACTTCGGCCGCCGCCTCCGGCCCCTGTTCCAGCAGCACACCGAAGCCGTCCTCGTTCAGTACGGGCACCTTCAGCTGCATCGCCTTGTCGTACTTCGATCCGGGGCTTTCACCCACAACGACGAACGACGTCTTCTTGGAGACCGATCCGGTCACTTTCGCACCGCGGCTCTGCAACGCGTCCTTGGCGCCGTCGCGGGTGAAGTTCTCCAGGGTGCCGGTCACGACGACGGTGAGACCCTCCAGCGGGCGCGGGCCCTGGTCCTCGCCGGACGACTCGTCCTCCAGCGGGACTCCGGCCGCCTTCCACTTGCGGACGATCTCGCGGTGCCAGTCCTCGGCGAACCACTCCTTGAGGGCGGCGGCGATGACGGGACCGACGCCGTCGGTGGCGGCCAGCTCCTCCTCGGTGGCCTGTTCGATCCGGTCGACCGAACGGAACTCGCGCGCGAGGGTCTGCGCCGCCACCGGACCGACGTGCCGGATGGACAGGCCGTTCAGGAAGCGGGCGAGGGGGCGGGCCTTGGCCGCCTCGATGTTCTCCAGCAGCGCGAGCGTGTTCTTCTTCGGCTCGCCCTTCTGGTTGGCGAAGACCGTGACGACCTTCTCCTCGCCCGTCCTGGGATCGCGCTTGGGCAGGCCGCTGTCCGGGTCGAGGACATAGGCCTTGATGGGCAGCAGCTTCTCCACCGTCAGGTCGAACAGGTCGCCCTCGTCCACCAGGGGCGGGTCGGCCGGCTCCAGCGGACGGGTCAGCGCCGCGGCGGCCACCGCACCGAAGTTCTCGATGTCCAGGCACTCACGGCCCGCGAGGTAGGAGACCCGCTCGCGCAACTGGGCCGGGCAGGTACGCGCGTTGGGGCAGCGGAGGTCGATGTCGCCCTCCTTCATGGGCCGCAACGGCGTCCCGCACTCGGGGCACTCGGCCGGCATCACGAACTCCCGCTCGGTGCCGTCCCGCAGGTCGGCCACCGGACCGAGGATCTCCGGGATGACGTCACCGGCCTTGCGGATCACCACGGTGTCGCCGATGAGCACGCCCTTGGCCTTGACGACCTCCTGGTTGTGCAGGGTGGCGAACTCGACCTCGCTGCCCGCGACCGTGACCGGCTCGACCTGCGCGTAGGGCGTGACGCGACCGGTGCGGCCGACGCCCACCTTGATGTCGATGAGCTTGGTGTTGACCTCTTCCGGCGCGTACTTGTAGGCGATCGCCCAGCGCGGGGCCCGAGCGGTGGACCCGAGTCTGCCCTGGAGCCGGATCTCGTCCAGTTTGACGACGGCACCGTCGATCTCGTGCTCCACGGAATGACGGTTCTCGCCGTCGTAATGGGCGATGAACGCGCGTACGCCGTCCAGGTCGTCGACCACCCGGTTGTGCGTGGAGGTGGGCAGGCCCCAGGTCTTCAGCAGGTCGTAGGCCTGGGAGAGACGGGTCATGCCCGTGAAGCCCTCGAGGGCGCCGATGCCGTGGACGACCATGTGCAGCGGGCGCCCGGCGGTGACCCGCGGGTCCTTCTGGCGCAGCGAACCGGCGGCGGCGTTGCGGGGGTTGGCGAAGGGCTTGTCGCCGGCCGCGACCAGCCGGGCGTTCAGCGCCTCGAACTTCTCCATCGGGAAGTAGACCTCGCCGCGGATCTCCACCAGGTCGGGGACGTCGTCGCCCGGGAGGCGGTCGGGGATCTCCGCGATCGTGCGCACGTTCGGGGTGATGTCCTCGCCGGTGCGACCGTCGCCGCGGGTGGCGGCGCGGGTGAGACGGCCGCGTTCGTAGGTGAGATTGACGGCGAGGCCGTCCACCTTCAGCTCGCACAGGAAGTGGTACTCCTGGTCGCCCAGTTCCCTGGCGACGCGGTCCGTCCAGGCCGCCAACTCCTCGTCGTCGAAGGCGTTGTCCAGGGAGAGCATCCGTGAGCGGTGCTCGACGGCCGTGAACTCCGTCGCGTAGGACCCCGCGACCTTCTGGGTCGGCGAGTCGGGCGTGCGCAGCCCGGGGTGCTCCTCCTCCAGCGCCTCCAACGCGCGCAGGAGTCGGTCGAACTCCGCGTCGCTGACGACGGGAGCGTCCTTCACGTAGTACCGGAAGCGGTGCTCCTCGATCTGCTCGGCGAGCTGCGCGTGCTGCTCCCGTGCCTCGGCGGGCACCGTCGTCTCCGCCTGCTGGTCGCCGGCCACCGTGTCGTCCTCCCGTTACTCTGGGTTGTCCGCGAGGGATCTCGCCGCCGAAACGCAGTGGGCGAGCGCCCTGCGCGCGTACGCGGGGGACGCCCCCGCGAGGCCGCACGACGGAGTGACCGTCACCGCCTCCGCGAGCAGCCCCGGTTGCAGCCCCAGCCTGCGCCACAGCGTTCTGACACCCATGACGCTACCGGCAGGGTCCGACAATGCGGAGTCCGTGCCGGGCACGACACCGGCGAACAGCCGGGTGCCCGCCTCCACCGTCTCGCCGATCGCGTCGTCGTCACGTTCGGTGAGCAGTGAGAAGTCGAAGGACACGGCCGCCGCCCCGGCCCGGCGCAGCAGCGCGAACGGGACGTCCGGCGCGCAGGAGTGGACCACGACCGGGCCCTCGTCGTGCACGCCGACGACGTCGCGGAGGGTGGCCTCCACCAACTGCCGGTCGACGGCGCGGTGGGTGCGGTAGCCGCTGGCCGACTTCACCTGGCCGCGCAGCACGGCGGTGAGGGAGGGTTCGTCGAGCTGGAGGACGAGCCGGGCGCCGGGGATGCGGCGGCGCACCTCGGCGAGGTGCAGCCGCAGCCCCTCGGCGAGCGAGCCGGCGAGGTCGCGGCAGGCGCCGGGGTCGGAGAGCGCGACCTCGCCGTTCCTCAGCTCCAGCGCGGCGGCCAGCGTCCAGGGGCCCACCGCCTGCACCTTCAGCGGGCCCGTGTACTCCTGGGTGAACTCCTCCAGCGCGTCCAGGTCCTCCCCCAGCCACGACCTGGCCCGCTTGGTGTCCCGCCCCGGCCGGTCCCCGAGCCGCCAGCCGCTGGGCTCCACGCGCGCGTACAGCTCGACGAGCATCCCGGCGGTCCGCCCGACCATGTCCGCGCCGGGGCCGCGGGCCGGCAGCTCGGGCAGGAACGGGAAGTCCTCGAAGGACCCGGCGACGGTCTTGGCGGCCTCCCGGGCGTCGCCGCCGGGCATCGAGCCGATCCCGGTCGCGGGGCCGAAGCCGGCCTGGCTGTTTTCGCTCACCCCGGAAGCCTACGTAACCCGCGGGGCGCCCACGCCACCCCCGGGTGCGAGCGGTCGGCGTCCGCAGAGCGGTCCGCCGTCGTGCCCGCCGGTCATCGCGGGCTCACCGGCCGGGCCGTACCGTCAGGTCGTTGACCTCCGCGTCCCGGGGCAGGTCGAGGGCCATCAGGATCGTCGTCGCGACGGACTCGGGGTCGATCCACCGCGCCGGGTCGTACTCCTTGCCCTCCTGCCGGTGGACCTTGGCCTGCATCGGGCTGTCGGTGCGGCCGGGGTAGACGGAGGTGACGCGGACGCCGTTCGCGTGCTCCTCGTGGCGCAGCGAGTCGGCGAGGGCCTTCAGGCCGTGCTTGGAGGCCGCGTACGCAGACCAGTCGGCGTGGGCGTTGAGCCCGGCGCCGGAGTTGACGAAGAGCACGTGCCCCTGGGAGACCCGCAGCTGGGGCAGGAAGTGGCGGGTCAGCTCCGCGGGGGCGATCAGGTTGACGTTGAGCTGGTGGCGCCACGCCTTGGGCGTCAGGTCGCCGACCGGCCCCAGGTCGACCACGCCCGCGATGTGCAGCAGGGAGTCCACCCGGTCCGGCAGGCTCTGGTGGGAGAACGCCCAGCTCAGCTTGTCGGGATCCGCCAGGTCACCGACCAGCGTGCGCGCCCCGTCGAACTCGGCCGCCAGTTCCTTCGCACGGCCGGCGTCGCGCGCGTGCAGCACGAGTTCGTCCCCGCGCGCGTGCAGACGGCGGGCGACGGCCGCGCCGATGCCCGACCCCGCCCCGGTGATCACATGAGTTGCCATGCCGCCATGCTCGCATCACTCCAGGCCGGCGCCCCCGGCGGGAGCCGTCGGTGTCGCGGCCTCCAGGTAGGCCAGCGCGGCGAGCGGCTCCTGCGCGAAGAACACCAGTTCGGCGAGGGGGCGGGGCAGGAAGCCCTCGGCATCCATGCGCCGGAACTGCGTCTCCAGGCCGTCGTAGAAGCCCGCGGTGTTCAGCAGCACGACCGGCTTGGTGGTGTGCCCGTGCTTCTTCAGCTCCAGGATCTCGGTCGCCTCGTCCAGCGTCCCGGTCCCGCCGACCATCACCACCACCGCGTCGGCCTTCTCCAGGAGCAGCCGCTTGCGCTCGGCGAGGTCGGCCGCGATCACCATCTCGTCGGCACCCGGGCGGGCCGTGGCCGCCAGGAAGCCCACGGAGACCCCGCAGAGCCGCCCGCCGGCCCCCTGCACGCCGTCGGCGACCACCTTCATCAGACCGACGTCCGAGCCGCCCCACACGAGCGTGTGCCCGCCCTTGCCGAGCAGTTGCGCGAACTCGCGCGCGGGACGGGTGTAGCGGTCGTCGAGGTCTGCGGCGGAGAGGAAGACACAGATACGCATGGGGGACACGGTACGTGGGAAGAAGCGGCGCCCCGCAAGCGCTGTCCACGGTATGGCTGAAGGACACACGATCACCATCGAGCAGGGCACACAGCGCGTCCGGGTCGTCCACGACGGCCGGACCCTGGCGGAGAGCGACCGTCCCCTCGTGCTGCGCGAGACGGGCTGTCCCGCGCGGTACTACATTCCCCCCGAGGACGTGCGCCTCGACCTGCTGACCGCCTCCGACACGCACACGTACTGCCCCTTCAAGGGCACGGCCTCCTACTGGTCGCTGCCGGACGCGGCGGACGCCGTCTGGTTCTACCCCGACCCGAAGCCGGACGTCGCCGAGATCAAGGACCACCTCTGCTTCTACGAAGTCGAGGTGTTGTGAGCGACTAATCCGGTGCCGAGTGGCAGTCTCGTCAGACATGGACAACAAGACCATCTCGCGCGACGGGACCTCCCTCGCCTACGAACGCACCGGACAGGGCCCGGCGGTCGTCCTGGTGAGCGGCGCCATGTCCACGGGCGGCACGATGGCGCCCCTGGCCGCGGCCCTCTCGGACCGCTTCGACGTCGTCGTGTACGACCGCCGGGGCCGCGGCGGCAGCGGTGACACCGCTCCGTACGCGGTGGACCGTGAGGTCGAGGACATCGCGGCGCTGATCGAGGCGGTGGGCGGCGAGGCGCGGCTGTGCGGTGTCTCGTCGGGTGGCGCGCTGGTCCTGGCGGCGGCCGCCGCCGGGGTGCCGACGCCTCGGATCGCGGTGTACGAGACGCCGTTCGCCGATTTCGGGGGCGGCGGCGCGAAGGAACGCGCCGAGTACACCGAGAACCTGGACCGGGCTCTGGCCGAGGGGCGGCGCGGGGACGCGGTCGCGCTGTTCCTGCGGCTGACCGGCCTGGCCGAGGGCATGATCGAGAGCGCCCGGCAGTCCCCCATGTGGCCCGCCATGGAGGCGGCCGCCCCGACCCTGGCCTACGACAACACCGTCATGGGCGACGGCCTGGTCCCCCGCGAGCGGCTGGCCTCGGTCGGCGTCCCGGTCCTGGCGGTCGCGGGCGGGGCGAGTCCGACGTGGCTGCGGGAGGCGACCAAGGCGGTCGCCGAGTCCGCGCCCGAGGGCACCTACCGGGTCCTGGAGGGCCAGACCCACATGGTGGACCCGACCGCGCTCGCGCCGGTGCTGACGGAGTTCTTCGGCGAATAGCGCGCGCGGGAAGGGCTCGGGCGGCCTCGCGGCTGCCGGAAAGGCCCGGGCCGCCCCCGCCGACGCCGGAAGGGCTCGGGCGGCCTCGCGGCCGCCGGGAGGGCTCAGGCCACCCCGGCCGCCGCCCGTACCGTGGACGCGATCGTCGCCGAGCCCACCACGCGCGTGCCGTCGTACAGGACGATCGCCTGGCCGGGGGCCACGCCGCGGACCGGCTCGGTGAAGGTGACCCGCAGCTCGCCGTCGACGAGGTGGGCGCTCACCTCCGTCTCGCCGCCGTGGGCGCGCAGCTGGGCGGTGTAGGTGCCGGGACCGGCCGGGGCGGCGCCGCACCAGCGGGGCTTGATGGCGGTCAGGGCGGACACGTCGAGGGAGTCCGCCGGGCCGACCGTGACCGTGTTGTTCACCGGCGAGATGTCGAGGACGTAGCGCGGCTTGCCGTCCGCGGCCGGGACGCCGATGCGCAGTCCCTTGCGCTGGCCGATGGTGAAACCGTACGCGCCCTCGTGGGTGCCCAGCTTGGTGCCGGACTCGTCGACGATGTCGCCCTCGGCCTTGCCCAGCCGCCGGGCGAGGAAGCCCTGGGTGTCGCCGTCGGCGATGAAGCAGATGTCGTGCGAGTCGGGCTTCTTGGCCACGGCCAGGCCCCGGCGCTCGGCCTCGGCGCGGATCTCGTCCTTCGTGGTGAGCGTGTCGCCGAGCGGGAAGAGGGCGTGCGCGAGCTGCCGGTCGTCCAGCACACCGAGGACGTACGACTGGTCCTTGGCCATGTCGGAGGCGCGGTGCAGTTCACGGGTGCCGTCCTCGCGGACCAGCACCTTCGCGTAGTGGCCCGTGCACACCGCGTCGAAGCCCAGCGCCAGCGCCTTGTCCAGCAGGGCGGCGAACTTGATCTTCTCGTTGCAGCGCAGGCACGGGTTCGGGGTGCGTCCCGCCTCGTACTCGGCGACGAAGTCCTCGACCACGTCCTCGCGGAAGCGGTCGGCGAGGTCCCAGACGTAGAACGGGATACCGATGACGTCCGCCGCGCGCCGGGCGTCGCGCGAGTCCTCGATCGTGCAGCAGCCGCGCGCGCCGGTGCGGAAGGACTGCGGGTTGGCGGAGAGCGCGAGGTGGACTCCGGTCACGTCGTGGCCCGCTTCGGCCGCGCGGGCGGCGGCGACGGCGGAGTCGACTCCGCCCGACATGGCGGCGAGGACGCGGAGGGGGCGGGAGCGCGGGGTGTCAGTCATAGCGTTTCAAGGGTAAGGGGGCGCGGGAACCGGAGCTCACGGGTTTGCGTTGACGATCACATGGGGGAGAAGCGGGCGGGAGCGAAGAGCGGCGACGCGGACCAGCGGATCGGGCGGCGGGGGCTGCTGATCGGCGGGCTCGTGGCCGCGGTGGGCACCGCCGCGCTCGCGCGCGAGGAGCTGGGGCACCTGTGGTGGCGGCTGCCGGGCGTGGAGAAGCCGAGGGTGGCGGGGGCGGTCGACTTCCGGGGGGCGCGGTGGGTGGCGGCCTCGCCCGCGAACTACCGCCGGGCGGACCGGCCGGACGACTACACGATCGACCGGGTGGTCGTCCATGTCACCCAGGGCGGCTTCGACAGCGCGGTGAAGGCCTTCCAGGATCCGCGGCACGGGGCCGCGGCGCACTACATCGTGCGCAAGGACGGGCACGTCACGCAGATGATCCGTGAGCTGGACGTGGCGTTCCACGCGGGCAACCGGGCGTACAACGAGCGCAGCGTCGGCATCGAGCACGAGGGCTTCGTGGAGCGGGCCTCGTCGTTCACCGACGCGATGTACGAGGGTTCCGCGCGGCTGACGGCGGCGATATGCGCGCGGTACGGGATACCCGTCGACCGTACGCACATCGTCGGGCACGTGGAGGTACCGGGGACGGACCACACGGATCCCGGGCCGCACTGGGACTGGAAGCGGTACCTGCGGCTGGTGCGGGCGGCGGGCGCCGCCTCGGCGCGGCCGCACGCGACGGCGTCGTGAGCGCGTACGCCACGACGTGAGCGTCGGCGCCTCGCGGCCCGGTCCCGTACGACGACCCCGGCCACAGACTGCGTGACGCATATCACGTCCTGACGCCTCGATGGGCGCCCCTCGGCCTAGGTGAGCCCCGCCGCCCGCGCGCGTTCGACCGCCGGGCCGATGACCTTGGCGACCGCGTCGACGTCCGCCTGGGTGGAGGTGTGGCCGAAGGAGAAGCGCAGGGTGCCGCGGGCCAGGTCCGGGTCGGCGCCGGTGGCGAGGAGGACATGGCTGGGCTGGGCCACGCCCGCGGTGCAGGCGGAGCCCGTGGAGCACTCGACGCCCTGCGCGTCCAGCAGCAGGAGCAGGGAGTCGCCCTCGCAGCCCGGGAAGGTGAAGTGCGCGTTGGCCGGGAGGCGGCCGGCCGGGTCGGGGTCGCCGCCCAGGATCGCGTCGGGCACCGCGGCGCGTACCCGGGTGACCAGGTCGTCGCGCAGGGCGCCGATCTCGCGGGCGAACCGCTCGCGCCCCTCGGCCGCCAGCCGGCCGGCCACGCCGAAGGAGGCGATCGCCGGGATGTCGAGGGTGCCGGAGCGGACATGGCGCTCCTGGCCGCCGCCGTGCAGCACGGGTACGGGGGTGTGCTCGCGGCCCAGGAGCAGGGCGCCGATGCCGTACGGGCCGCCGATCTTGTGGCCCGAGACCGTCATCGCGGCGAGGCCGGAGGCGGCGAAGTCGACCGGGACCTGCCCGAAGGCCTGGACCGCGTCGGCGTGCAACGGGATGCCGAACTCCGCGGCCGCCTCGGCGAGTTCACGGACCGGGAGGACCGTGCCGATCTCGTTGTTGGCCCACATCACGGTGGCCAGGGCGACGTCGTCCGGGTCGCGGCCGACGGCCTCGCGCAGGGCCTCGGGGTGGACCCGGCCGTGGGAGTCGACCGGGAGGTACTCGACGGTGGCGCCCTCGTGCTCGGCCAGCCAGTGCACGGCGTCGAGGACCGCGTGGTGTTCGACGGGGCTGGCCAGGACGCGGGTCCGGCGCGGATCGGCGGCCCGCCTGGACCAGTACAGACCCTTCACGGCGAGGTTGTCGGCCTCGGTGCCGCCGGAGGTGAAGACGACCTCGCTGGGGCGGGCGCCGAGCGCCTCCGCGAGGGTCTCGCGGGACTCCTCGACCGTACGGCGGGCTCTGCGGCCGGCTGCGTGGAGGGAGGAGGCGTTGCCTGTGACGCCCAGTTGGGCGGTCAGTGCCTCTGCCGCCTCCGGGAGCATCGGGGTGGTCGCGGCGTGGTCGAGGTATGCCATGGTGAGCCCGATTCTACGGGCCCTGTCGACCGGGCCGGGGCTGCGGGCGCCCCGTCCGCGGCCGCGTCGGCGTCAGCCGGTTCCCGGGCTCAGAAACCCCACGACACCGTGTTGTCCACCTGCATGAACGCCAGCAGGAGCAGCAGGTCGGAGATGCCCAGGGCCAGCCCGAGCCAGGCGCGGCCGCGACGGGCGGTGCCGCGCCACAGGGCCACCGCCGCCAGGGTGATGGCGACCGGGCCGAGGAAGAGGTTGAGGGCGAGGAGACCGAGCAGGCCGAGGATGAAGGACGCGACGGCCATGCCGTCGGCGTCGCGGGTGCCGGTACGGCGCGTGGCCGGTGCGGTGAGGTACATGACGGTCAGCTCCCGGCGGTCGGGCGGGCGGTGGTGGGCCGGTGCGCCGAGGCGCGGCGGCGGCCGTGCAGTTCGCGCAGGGCGAAGATGCCGAGCCAGGCCGCGACGACGACGGCGACGGCGACGGTGAAGGGCAGCGGCGCGTGGGCGACGGTGCCCATGACCACGCCGAGCAGCAGGAGTGCGGCGACGAGGAACAGCATGTGTTCGGATCCCCCTCCGAGATACCTCTCGCGGATTCGCCCTGCGGCTCGTGGATACGCCCCAAGGCGGTCTGGTGAACGGTTGTGGTTACAGTTGTTCACTGACTCTTGAGTCTAACGCGCACGACGGCTTTTCAATTCCAGAGAACAGTTGTTAACTAGGTGTTATGAGTCACACCCTCGGCATCCGGCAGGCGCAGAAGCAGAAGACCCGGCAGGCGCTGCTGGAAGCGGCGCTGGGCCTGCTGGAGGAGCAGAGCCTGAGCAGTCTCGGCCTGCGCGAGGTGACCCGCGCCGTCGGCGTCGCGCCGACGGCCTTCTACCGGCACTTCCGCTCCACGGCCGACCTGGGCGTGGCCCTGGTCGAGGAGGCGCTCGGCAGCCTGCACCCGATGATCCGCACGACGGTCACCGCCGCCGAAACCGGTGACGAACGCATCGCCCGCGCCGTGCGGTTGATCGCCGGCCATGTGCAGGCGCATCCGGCCCACGTCCGCTTCATCGCCCGGGAGCGGCACGGCGGGGTGCAGCCGGTGCGGGAGGCGATCCGGGACCAGTTGGTCCGGTTCGCCGAGGAGGTACGGGACGAACTGGCCAAGGACCGCGTGGCCGAGGGGTGGAGCGACGCGGACCTGCTGATGCTCGCGCACCTCTACGTCGACCAGATGCTCATCTCCGCCTCGCTCTTCCTGGAGAGCCTGGACGCGCCGCCGGAGGAGCGGGAGCGCATCGGACAGGTCGCCACCCGGCAGCTGCGGCTCATCGCCATCGGCCGCCGGCACTGGCTCGACTGACCCGCACGCCCTACGGCGGGAGGCGCCGCACCCGGTGACCGGGTGCGGCGCCTCCCGCCGTAGGGCGTATCGGCTCAGCCCTGCTGGGCCTGCTGCTGCCCCTGGCCGCCGCCCGGACCGCCGCAGCCGCCGCCGGGACCGCCCTGGCCGCCGCCCTGCGCACCGCCGGGACCGCCGCTGGGCATCCCGCTCGGCATCCCACTGGGCATTCCCGACGGATTGCCCGTGGGGGCGCCGCTCGGCATCCCGCTGGGCATCCCCGAGGGGGCGCCGCTCGGCCTGCCGGAGGCGTTCCGGCTCGGCATGCCGGACGGTGCCTGACACGTCTGCTGCCCGGAACTGCCGCTGTTCGACGACGAGTCGCCCGAGCCGCAGGCCGCCAGGGCCAGAGGCGAGATCGCCAGCAGGACCACGGCGGGGACGAGACGCGCACGCTTCATGAGAGACAACTCCAGGGAAGATGAGAGGGCGTTGAGAGGGGCACTCAACCAACGGCCCATGAGGCTTTCTTGGGGCCCCGCTGTCCCTGGCCTGTCAATCGGGCAAAGCGCGGCCCAACCACCCCCGCTCACCTGTGGGTTCACTCGTCGGCGCGGCCCGCCTCCTGGTACAGGGCCGTGACGGAGCCGACCGCGCGCAGCAGTTCGGCGCGGGCCTCGGGCGGGTCGAGGATCTCCACCTGGTCGGAGAAGCCCAGGAGTTGGCGCACCGCGCGCAGCGCCGGGTAGGACAGCCGGGCGACGACCCAGTCGCCCTCCCCGTCGTCCTCGGGGAGTTCGGTCAGCAGGGCCCCCACCATCCGCTGGAACATGTCAAGACGTTCGCGGCGGACCCGCACCGTGACGTCGATCGCGCTCTCGGGCCGCTCCTCCACCTGGCGGCGCAGCACCTCCCAGACGTCGGCGAGTTCGACACCCGCCCGGCGCCGGACCGGCTCGTCGAGCAGCCGCGCCGAGCGCACCCGGTCGGCACGGAACAGACGCGGGGCCGCGCGTCGGTCGGCGACCAGGTACCAGACGCCGGCCTTGGCGACCAGGCCGTAGGGGTCCAGGGTGTACGTGCGGGGCTCACGCTGCCCGCCGTGCCGGTAGCTCACCCTCAGCCGGCGGTCGGCGAAGACCGCGTCCTGGAGCACCTGGAGGTCGACGGACCGCCCGGGGCCGCTGCGCCAGCGGGTGGCGTCGACCAGGATGCGGCGGCTGGTCACCTCGGCGGCGGGCCGGTGCGGCGCGGGCAGGGCCGCCATCACCTTGCGCAGGGCCGAGCCGAGGGCCGCGTCGAGACCGAGCGCGGCATGGGCGCCCTGCGCGGCCAGGACGAACAGGGCGCGGGACTCGTCTGCGGTCAGGCCGGTGACGTCCGTGCGGAATCCGGCGAGGAGTTCGATGCCTCCGTGGCGGCCGCGCTCGGCGTACACGGGCACGCCGGAGGCGGACAGCGCCTCGACGTCCCGGTAGATGGTGCGCACCGACACCTCGAGCCGGCCGGCAAGTTCGTGCGCGGGGACCCGGCCCCGGGTCTGGAGCAGCAGCAGGATCGACAGCAGCCGGTCGGACTTCACGGGCCCAGGATCGCGCCGTCGGGGATCTCGCACAAATGTTGACGGAATCTGTCAGGTTTTCGACGCATGCTCCTCTCCGTACCCACCACAGGAGAGGCACACGATGACCACCACCGGTTACACCGACCCGCGTCCCGTCTACACCCGCGCCACCGAGCAGGCCTCCGCGCTCATCAGGACGGTGCGCCCCGAGCAGCTCGACGGCGCGACCCCCTGCACCGAGTTCGACGTGCGGGCCCTGCTGAGCCATGTCGTCGGCGGCACCCGGCGGATCGCCGTGGTCGGCGAGGGCGGTGACGGGCTCGCCGTGGAGCCGGTCGCCGAGGGCGTCGAGGACGACGGCTGGGCGGCGGCCTACGACGAGGTGCGCGTCCGGGTGCTGAAGGCGTGGGAGACCGACGAGCGGATGACGACCCCGGTGCGGGTGCCCTGGGGCGAGGTACCGGGTCACGCGGCCCTGTCCGGGTACGTGATGGAGATCGTGACGCACACCTGGGACCTCGCCGAGGCCGTCGGCCACGCCTTCGCCCTCGACCCGGAGCTGGCGGAGTTCGCCCTGGCCACGGCCCAGCGGGTGCTGCCCGACTCGCGTCCCCGGGACGAGGAGACCCCGTTCGACACCCGCCGCGAGGCCCCCGGGGGGGCCGACGCCTACGAGCGGCTGGCGGCCTGGCTGGGGCGGACCCCGCTCAGCCGAGCCTGACCCGGGCCAGCTGCCGGGACTGCGCCACCAGCCGGTCGGCGCTGTCCCAGACCTCGGCGTCCTCCTCCAGGAAGCCGCCGGCGAGGTTGCGGGTGGTGATGGCGACGCGCAGCGGACCCGGGGCGGGGCGGCAGCGGACGTGGACGGTGAGCTCGACCGTCGGGACCCAGCCGGACAGGCCGATCTCGAAGGCGGTGGGCGGCAGCGCGTCCACCGCGAGCAGGAGGGAGAGCGGGTCGGCGTCCCGGCCGTCGGCCAGGCCGAACCAGGCCCGCATCTCCCCCTTGCCGGACGGCTTGCCGAGCGCCCAGCCCAGGGTCGACGGGTCCAGCTTCAGGAACAGGCGGTCGGTGATGGCCGAGCTGCCCGGAACCGGGCTCGGCGCGTCCTGGGGGCCGAAGCACTGCTCGGGCGGCGGCATCTCGGGCGGCCGGGCCGCCGTACGGACGTCGTCGGGCAGCGCGGCGAGGTCGCCGTAGGAGGCGAGGACGCGGATCCGCTCGACCTCGTCGCCCTGCTCGTCGAGCTGGAAGAGCGAGGCCTGGCCGGTGGAGAGGGTACGGCCGGTGCGGACGGTCTCGGTGCGCACGACCGCCGGGCCGGGCTGTGATGCCGTCAGATAGTGCGCCGAGATCGTGAACGGGTCCGGATGCGGCAGGGCGTCGGCGAGCGCGCGGCCGAGGACGGCCAGCAGATAGCCGCCGTTGACGGCGCTGATGATGGTCCAGCCGGCCGAGAGCTCGATGTCGTAGACGCCGGGTTCGCGGCGGGTGAGCGCGGTGTCCCGGTCGAACTCGCTGTCGCCGATCGCGGCCCGCGCCGGGGATGCGCCGGTGCGGGCGGAGCCGAGGGGGGCGGACGGTGCGATAGCTGCTTCTGACATGCCTGAACCGTACAAGAAGAAATTACTAAGCGGTAGCTTTGAACAAGCCTTCACAGAGCAGCCAAGTGAGCACTCGGGTGAGGTTCCGGCAATTTCTTGGTAAGTGTCCATACTCGTCCGTAACCCCGAGGCCTTCTTCGCCCTCTATGAGGACATGAGCCTCACCGGGACTGCGTTCCTCATCACCTTGATCGTGCTCTCCGCCGTCGCCGTCGCCCTGCCGCTGCTGCTGTGGTCGCGGACGCCGGGACCGTGGGCCGCGCGCGCGACCGCCCGGATACTGATGCTGCTGTTCGCACAGGGCACCGCCGTCGCCCTGGTCTTCACCCTGGTCAACAACGCCAACAACCTCTACGACAACTGGGCCGACCTGCTGGGCACCGGCAGCCACGTCGAGCAGGCCGCCAACCTCGGCTCGGACGGCACCGGCGGCATAGCGCTGGAGAAGCTGCCCAGAGTCGAGCAGCACTTCACCCTCGGCGAGGGACCGGGCATGCACGCGGCCGGCGGCGTGCGGGTCACCCAGCTCAAGGGCCGGGTCTCCGGCGTCGACGCCGAGGTCTACGTCTGGCTGCCGCCGCAGTACAACGAGCCCGCCTACCGGCACCACAGATTCCCCGTCGTCGAGGTGCTGCCCGGCTACCCCGGCTCCGCCAGGGCGTGGTTCGGCGCGCTGCACGTGCACGAGCAGCTGCTGCCGCTGATGCGCTCCGGCCAGATCGCGCCCTTCATCCTGGTCGCCCCGCGCACCACCCTGCTGGCCGGGATCGACACCGGCTGCGCCAACATCCCGGGCACGGTCAACGCCGACACCTGGCTGAGCGTCGACGTGCCGAAGATGGTCATGGACAACTTCCGGACCGAACCCGCACCGGCCGGCTGGGCGTTGGCCGGCTACTCGGCCGGCGCGCACTGCGCCCTCAAGCTCGCCATCGCCCACCCGGACCGCTACCGGGCCGCGGTGAGCCTGTCCGGCTACAACGACCCGATCGGCGAGCGCGACTCGCTCACCGCCCAGAGCCCGGCCCTGCGCGCCCGCAACAACCCACTGCTGCTGCTGCGCCGGGCCACCTACCCGCCGCCGGTCTCGCTCTACGCCTCCGGGCAGCCGCACGACGGCTACGAGGCCGGTGTCGCGCTGCGCCAGGCCGCGCACGCGCCGACGAACGTGCAGGTGGTGTTCATCCCGAAGAGCGCGGGCGGGCACACCATGGCGCTGTGGCGGCCGCAGGTGGTGCCGGCCTTCCGCTGGCTGTCCTCGCGGGTGGGACGCCACCCCGTCACGGTCCGCGGGGCTACTCCTCACGCACGGTCGACCGCCGGTTCCACGCACGCGGCGCTCGCCAGTGGTACTTCATCGCGAGCAGGCGCAGCACGAAGGCAGTGAGCGCGGCGAAGCCGCTGGCGGTCGGGGTGAGGACGTCGTAGCGGATGCAGACCGCGACCATCGTGGCGCCGACCATGGCCGGCACCGCGTACAGGTCGCGGTCCCAGCGCAGCAGCGAGGGGACCTCGTTGGCCAGCACGTCGCGCAGCACACCGCCGCCGACGGCGGTGGCCAGGCCCAGGGCGGCCGACTGGGGGAGGCCGAGCCCGTAGGCGTACGCCTTCGTCGTGCCGGTGACGCAGAACAGGCCCAGACCGGCCGCGTCGAAGACGTTCACCCCGGTCTGGATGCGCTCCACGTGGGGGTGCAGGAAGACGACCAGGAGGGCGGCGAGCAGCGGGGTGACGAAATAGCCCAGGTCGGTGAAGGCGGCGGGGGGCACCGCACCGATGATCAGGTCCCGGAACAGCCCTCCGCCCAGCGCGGTCACCTCGGCGAGGACGGCGATGCCGAAGACGTCGAAGTTCTTGCGGACGGCCAGCAGCGCACCCGAGATGGCGAAGACGAAGATGCCGATCAGGTCGAGGCGATGCTGGACGGAGGGACTGAACAGTTCTTGGAGCACCCTGCCATTCTCACCCAATGGCAGCCGTGAACCTTACAAAGCGAGGCTCACGAGGCTCAAAGAGTTGGTTTCCCTGTCGTGAACAGCCAGGTCTGGAAGAGATCGTCGAGCTGCCGCCCGGAGATCCGCTCCGCCAGCCGGATGAAGTCGGCCGTGTTCGCGTTGCCGTAGCGGTGCAGTTTCGTCCAGGCCGGCAGCAGCCGGAAGAAGGCGTCGTCCCCGATGCGCTCGCGCAGCATCTGGAGCGTCATCGCGCCGCGCTGGTAGACGGCCGAGGCGAACATGGTGTCGCGCTGCGGGTCGCCGACGACCGTCTGCCAGAAGGCGGAGTCGGCGGGGCGGGCGTCGTAGCCGGCCAGGAAGGAGTCGTGCGCCGAGCGGGTCCCGCGGTGCTCGGCCCACAGCCACTGGGCGTACGTGGCGAAGCCCTCGTTGAGCCAGATGTCCTTCCAGCGCTCGACCGAGACCGAGTCCCCGAACCACTGGTGGGCCAGCTCGTGCACGATGGTCGACTCGCTGCGCACGGCCGAGTAGACCGGCTTCGACTGCACCTCCAGGGAGAAGCCCGCCTCGGGCATGTCGTCGACGATCGCGCCGGTCTCCTCGAAGGGGTACGACCCGAAGATCTGCGACCAGTAGTCGGTGGCCTCGGCGGTCAGGGCGTACACGTCGACGTTGTTGCTGTTCGCCAGGACCGGGTCGATCGCCACGTAGATCGGGATGCCGCCGGGGGTCTTCCCGGTGCGCACGTCGAACTTCCCGACCGTCGCGGTCGCGAGATAGGTCGCCATGGGCTTCGTCTCGCGCCAGTGGGTGTACGTCGAACCGCCCTTGTCGTACGTGGAGACGAGCCGCCCGTTGGAGACCGCGGTCAGGCCCTTGGGAGCCCGGATCCGGATGTCGTAGGTCGCCTTGTCGGCGGGGTGGTCGCTGGAGGGGAACCAGGTGGACGCGGCGTTGGGCTCGCAGGCGACGAACACGCCGTCGGTGGTCTTCATCCAGCCGTAGTTCGAGCCGAACACGATGGGCCCGCCCAGGGGTTCGGGAACGCCGCCGTAGGTGACGGTGACCGTGAAGGTCCGCCCCTTGCGCAGGGCGTCGCGCGGGGTGATCCGGATCTCGTCGGCCTCGCGCGCGAAGCGGGCGCGTCTGCCGTCGACCTCGACGTTCGTGACCGCCAGCTTCTGGAGGTCCAGATCGAAGGACGAGAGGTTCTGCGTCGCACGGGCGGTGAGGGTCGTACGGCCGTCCAGTCGGCCGGTGGCCGGGTCGTACGCCACGTCGAGGTCGTAGTGGCGGGCGTCGAAGCCGCCGTTGCCGAGTTGCGGGAAGTAGGTGTCGCCGATGCCGTCCGCGCCGGGGGTGGGGGCGGGAGAGGCCGCGATGACGAGGAAGGAGGCCGCCGCGGTCGCGAGGGCCCCCAGTCGTGCCGAACGGGAGAGCGCCATGAGTCATCCCTTCGGTTCATGTTCCGATCAGACGGACATGACCGACTCTGCGGCCTCTCGGATGAACATGTGCATGACTTTGCCAACTCGTCATGTGTCACAGGGAGTTGGGACCTGACGCCTCTTCGGCGGCTGAATCACCGGACCGCAATCCCGCGGGGGAGACGGGGAACGGGGGAACGGGGCAAAGCCGAAAGGGGCCCTTCCTGCTGCGTGCGCAGCAGGAAGGGCCCCTTGAGGTCGCGTCAGTCCTGGGCGCCCTTGGGCGCCTCGGACTCGCCGGCCTCGGCAGCCGGGGTCTCGGACTCCGAGGCGGCCGTCTCGGCCACCTCGGCCACCTCGGCCGCCACCGCTGCCGACGTCGCCGCCGACTCGGCGAGGACCTCGTCGGCCACCAGCTCGGCCGCCGCCTTGGCGACGGTCAGCAGCACGGTGTCCTGCGGTGCCTGGTCCTCGAAGTTCTCCGGGTGGTGGCAGGCGACCCGCTGGCCGGGCTTCAGCTCGACGAGCACCGGCTCGGTGGTCTTGCAGACCTGCGTCGCCTTCCAGCACCGGGTGTGGAACCGGCAGCCGGTCGGCGGCGAGATCGGCGAGGGCACGTCGCCCTGGAGCAGGATGCGCTCGCTCTTGGCCGACTTGCGCGCCGGGTCCGGGATCGGCACGGCCGACATGAGCGCCTTGGTGTACGGGTGCATCGGCGCCTTGTACAGCAGGTCGCGGTCCGCCAGCTCGACGATCTTGCCGAGGTACATCACCGCGATCCGGTCCGAGACGTGCCGGACGACCGAGAGGTCGTGCGCGATGATCACGTACGTCAGGCCCAGTTCCTGCTGGAGGTCGTCCAGCAGGTTGACGACCTGCGCCTGGATCGACACGTCGAGCGCGGAGACCGGCTCGTCGGCCACGACCAGCTTCGGCTTGAGCGCGAGCGCGCGGGCGATGCCGATGCGCTGGCGCTGGCCGCCGGAGAACTCGTGCGGGTAGCGGTTGTAGTGCTCGGGGTTGAGACCCACGACCGACAGCAGCCGCTGCACTTCCTTCTTGATGCCGCCCTCGGGCTCGACGCCCTGGAGCTTGAAGGGAGCACCGACGATCGTGCCGATGGTGTGGCGCGGGTTCAGCGACGAGTACGGGTCCTGGAAGATCATCTGCACATCGCGGCGCAGCGGACGCATGCCGCCGACACCGAGGTGGGTGATGTCCTTGCCCTCGAACTCGATCTTGCCGCCGGTCGGCTCCAGCAGGCGGGTGATCAGCCGGCCCATGGTCGACTTGCCGCAGCCGGACTCGCCCACCACGCCGAGCGTCTCACCGGCGCGGACCTCGAAGTCGAGGCCGTCGACGGCGTGGACCGCACCGACCTGCCGCTGGAGCAGGCCCTTCTTGATCGGGAAGTGCTTCTGGAGCCCGGTCACCTTCAGCAGGACCTCGCGGTCGCCGGACTTGCCGGCGGCCTCGCTGCCCGTGCTCTGCGCGGGAATCGTCACCGCTGCGTCCTTCGGATTCTCGCTCACAGCTTCGGCGCAATCTCTTCGGTCCAGATACGCTCCCGCTGCTCCTGCGACATGTGGCAGGCGGCCCAGTGCTGGCCGCCGACCTCGGTCAGCTCGGGGCGGACCGTGCGGGTGACGTTGTCCTTGGGGACGTCCGCGTACGGGCAACGCGGGTTGAAGGCGCAGCCGGACGGGATGTTGATGAGGGAGGGCGGGGAGCCCTTGACCGGGATGAGGCGCTCCTGCTGGTCACGGTCGAGACGCGGCATCGAGCCGAGCAGACCCCAGGTGTAGGGGTGGCGGGGCTCGTAGAACACCTTCTCGGCCGGACCGCGCTCGACGCAGCGTCCGCCGTACATCACCAGGAGGTCGTCGGCCAGTTCGGCGACGACGCCCAGGTCGTGGGTGATGACGATGATCGCGGAGCCGAACTCCTTCTGCAGATCCCGGAGGAGGTCGAGGATCTGCGCCTGGACGGTCACGTCCAGGGCGGTCGTCGGCTCGTCCGCGATGAGCAGCTCGGGGTTGTTGACCAGCGACATCGCGATCATCGCGCGCTGACGCATACCGCCGGAGAACTCGTGCGGGTAGCTGTCGACACGCTTGTCCGGCTGGGGGATGCCCACCCGGTCGAGCATCTCGACGGCCCGCCGCTTGGCGGTCTTCTTGTCCACCTTGTGGTGGATCCGGTACGCCTCCACGATCTGCTGACCGATCGTGTAGTACGGGTGCAGCGCCGACAGCGGGTCCTGGAAGATCATCGCCATCTGCCGGCCACGCAGCTTGCGCACGTGGTCGGGGTCGGCGGACAGCAGCTCGGTGCCGTCCAGCCAGATCTCGCCGGAGATCTGCGCCTTGCGCTTGCCGTACTGGCCCGCGGTGTGCAGACCCATGATGCCGAGCGAGGTGACCGACTTGCCGGAGCCCGACTCGCCCACGATGCCGAGCGTCTTGCCCTTCTCCAGCTTGAAGCTGAGCCCGTCGACGGACTTGACCAGGCCGTCGTCGGTCGGGAAGTGCACCTTCAGGTCGCGCACTTCGAGGAAGGAACTCGGAGCGGGCGAGGCGGACGTGGGCTCGCCCACGGCCGCGCCGCTCTTGCTGAGTTCGGTCATGAAAGCCTCACTCGAGGGTCGATCACGGCATACAGGACGTCCACCAGCAGGTTGGCGATCAGCACAGCCAGCGAGGTGACCAGGGTGACGCCCAGGATGACGGGCAGGTCCTGGTTCCTGATGCCGTTGAGCACCGCCTGGCCGAGGCCGGGCAGGCTGAACGTGGTCTCGGTCAGGATCGCGCCGCCGATGAGGGCGCCGAGGTCCATGCCGAGCATGGTCAGGATGGGGGTCATCGTGGAGCGCATGGCGTGCTTGCCGATGACGGTTCCCTCACGCAGGCCCTTGGCGCGGGCGGTGCGGATGTAGTCCTCGCCGAGGATCTCCAGCATGGTGGCGCGGGTGATCCGGGCGTACATCGCCGCGTAGAGGAAGGCGAGGGTGATCCAGGGCAGGATCATGCCGCCGAACCAGCCGGTGAAGCTCTGGTCGAGCGGTACGTACTCGCCCTTGAACCACTTCAGTCCGAAGACGAAGACGCTCAGGGCGAGCATGCCCGTGAAGTAGATGGGGAGGGAGACACCCGCGAGGGCGACGACCATCGCGCCGCGGTCCCACAGGGTGCCCCGCTTGAGCGCGGAGAGGACACCCGCCGAGACACCGAGGACCAGCCACAGGACGGCGGCACCGAGCGCGAGACCCAGGGTCACCGGGAAGCGGTCGGTGAGCACCGGCCAGACGGCCTGCTCGCTGCGGAAGGAGTAGCCGAAGCACGGGGCGGCGCAGTGGGTGACATCGCCGCCGGCCGCGTAGGTGCGACCGGTGAAGATGCCCTTGAAGAACTCCCAGACCTGAAGGTAGATCGGGTCGTCCAGGCCCAGCTTCACCCGCACGGCTTCGACGGCCGCGGGGTCCGCCTGCTTGCCCACGAAGCTCGTGGCGACGTCGACGCCTGCCCACTTGGGGACAAGGAAGAAGATGCCGAAGACCACCATGATGATGACCACGAGCATCACTGCGGCGGCGAAGAGCCGCCTGATGAGGTAAGCGAGCACAGCTCTCGGCCCGCTGCGGACCGCGGGCCACCGGAGGTCGTCCGGTGGCCCGCGATCACGCCGCGCCGGCCTTCACCTGCCTTTCGTGCCGTTCGGCGGGTGTGCCGGGTTTACTTCGTGGACTTCAGGCCGAGGTTGACGAAGTCGTACTGACCGCTGTAACCGTCGGTGGTGTACACGTTCGCCAGGTTGCTACCGCGCCAGTTGATGAACTTCTCGAACACGAAGGGCAGGTAGTACGCGCCCTCCATGACCTTGTGGTTGATCTCGGTCGAGATCTTGGTCTTGCCGGCGTCGTCCAGCGTCGTGACGTACTGGTCGAACAGGCCGTCGATGGCCTTGTCCTTGATCAGCGAGTAGTTCGAGTTACCGCTGTCGAGGATGTACTTGCTGTCCCACAGCGGCAGACCGAAGCCCTGGACGGACGGGAAGTCGGGACCCCAGCCCATGATGATGATGCCGTAGCCCTTCTTGGCCACGTTGGCGGGGCTACCGATGATACCGGTGGTCTGCGAGCCGTCGTACTGGTCGATCTCGGCGTTGATGCCGATCTTCTTCAGCGACGCCTGGAGCGACTGGGCGGTGGCCACCTCGACCGGCTTGTTGTTGCGCACCGCGATGGTGGTGGAGAAGCCGTTCGGCTTGCCGCAGGCCTTCAGGGCCGCCTTGGCCTTGGCCTCGTTGCCGTTCTTGTCCGCACCGTTGAGCTCGTACGGGTCGTAGCTCTGGCCCTCGGCGCCCGCGACGGACGGCGGGAGCATGTTGGTGCCGATGTCGCCACCGGCGACCGGGCCGCCGCGCGCGGTCTGCAGCGAGACGTGGTCGGCGCCGTAGATGACGGCCTTGCGGCACTCGATGTTGTCGAACGGCTTCACGCTCTGCGGGAAGGCCGCGTAACGGACGTAGCCGGTGACCGGGTTGTCCAGGTTGTCCTTGTGCTGCTTCAGGGCGGTGGTGCGGCCCTGCGGCGACATGCCGGTCTGGGTCATGTCCAGGTCCAGGTCACCGCTGATCAGACGCTGGTCCAGCTCGTTGGCGTTCGAGAAGAACTTGACCGTGATCTTGTCCGGGTAGGCCTTGCGGATCGGGTCCGACGCCTGGGCCCAGGAGGTGTTGCGGACCAGGGTGAGGTCCTTGCCCGGGTTGTAGGACTCGAACTTGTACGGGCCCGAGGAGAACGGGTGCTGGCCGTACTTGGACTTGGTGTCCTTGTCCTGGCGGACCGGGGACGCCGACGTCAGGGCCAGCATCTCCTCGAAGTCCGAGTTGGCCGCAGGCAGGTGGAAGACGATGGTCTTGTCGTCCGGCGTGTCGATCGCCTTCAGGCCCAGCTTGTCCGCGGACGTGTCCTTGTAGGGGCCCTTGTAGGCACCCTTCGGGTCCAGGACGTCCTTCAGGTACACCGGGCCGCCGGACAGCACGTCCTGCGCCCACACGCGCTCGATGCCGTACTTGACGTCCTTGGAGGTGATCGGCTTGCCGTCCTCCCACGTCACGCCGTCACGCAGCGTGTACGTGTAGGTCTTGCCGTCGTCGGTGACCTTGGCGACGTCCGTGGCGAGGTCCGGGGTGACCTCGGCGCCGGCCTTGCCGGGCTCCGTCTTGTTCGTGACGAGCTGGCGGCTGTAGTAGCGGGAGAAGTTCCACATGAAGCCGTAGTAGCCACGCGTGGTGTCCCACGAGTCGGCGTCCTGGGCCGAACCGAACTTCAGCGTGCCACCCTTCTTGGCCAGCGAGGCCTGGGCGACCTTGTTGTTCGCGGCGTCGAAGCCGGCGGCGCCGGACTTGGAGCCGCCGTTGTCGTCGGTGCCGCCACCGCCGCCGCACGCCGCCGTGGTCATCAGCGCGGCGACCGCGGCAGCAGCGGCCAGCGCCTGCTTACGCCGCCCTGAGGTGCGTTGGGTAGTCACGATCTCGGATCCTCCGGATTTGATGAGAGACCCCGTGTGAGGCCACGGGACGCTTGGGGTACGGCGGTTCAGCGGGAGGCCTTCGGGTCCAGCGCGTCACGCACGCCGTCGCCGAAGAGGTTGAAGGCCAGAACGGTGATGAAGATCGCTACGCCGGGCACGACCATGTACATGGGGTCCGAGTCGTAGTAGTCGATCGCGTTCGAGAGCATCTGGCCCCAGGAGGCCGTGGGCGGCTTCACGCCCACGCCCAGGAAGCTGAGCGCGGCCTCGGTGAGGATGTTCGTGGGGATCATCATCGTCGTGTACACGATGATCGGCGCGACCAGGTTCGGCAGCAGTTCCTTGAACAGGATGTAGAGCTGACCGGCGCCGAGCGAGCGGGCCGCCTCGACGTACTCGCGCTCACGCAGCGAGAGGGTCTGGCCGCGCACCACGCGGCCGATGTAGGGCCAGCCGAAGAAGCCGATGACCAGGATCATCACGAAGACGCGCACGCCGGTGCCGTGCAGGCCCAGCATGTCGTTCGGCATGACCGAGACCAGGGCGATGATGAAGAGCAGCTGCGGGAAGGCCAGCAGACCGTCCATGACCCGGCTGATGAGCGAGTCGACCCAGCCGCCGAAGAAACCGGCGAGGATGCCCAGGATGGTGCCGAGGACGACGGCCACGACGGCCGACAGGAAGCCCACCAGGAGCGAGATCTGGGCCCCGTAGAGGATGCGGGCGAAGATGTCGCGGCCGTTGACCGGCTCGACGCCCAGCAGGTGGTCGCCGCTCAGGCCGCCGAGGGAGCCGGTGGGCGTACCGAACAGCGGGTCGATCAGGTTCTCGTGGTACGCGTCGGGGTCCTGCCCGACGAGGCTCGTGATCACCGGCGCGAGCAGGGATATCGCGATGAGCACGAGCACCACGATGCCGCCCGTCAGGGCGAGCTTGTCCCGCTTGAGGCGCTCCCAGGCGATCCGGCCCAGGGAACGACCCTGTACGGCCTTGGCGTCGGCGGTGACAACCGCCGCTTCTTCGGCCGCGCTCGGGGCCGCATCCGCGGTCGGCTCGTGCAATGGTGCCGTCATCTGGCAGGGACCCCTCTCAACCGGCGGTAGCCGGCCCACACTTGCCGCGGTAGCGGCGTGATCAGTCCGTCGTACACAGGGGCGAAACTCCCCTGGTCTGGGAGTCTTCAATGCTTGGGCGATCGGTCGCCAGACTTGGCGATGAATGGATGCGTAAACGTGATGCCACCAAGAGGGTTCCGTTATCCGGACAGTGGGTAACGGGGGTCGGACGCGGACGAGTTCGGGAAATTAGGACACTTCGTGCTTTTTCGTACCGATCTACGCGCGAAGACGTGGCACTGCCACCGCGCGCCGTCGCGTCCTTGAGATGATGGGCCGTCAGTAGCGGCCAGGTGCCGGCGGGTATCCGTACCCGCCCGCCGGAGCCTGCACGTGGGCCTCACGGTCGTAGAACGGGCGTCCGCCCGCCCGCATCCACATCACGACCGGGTCGTGCTCGTCGGACATCGCCACCGTGGACACCGGCAGCCCGTCCGGCACCGCGCCGATGGACTGCTGCATCATCGCGCGCACCGAGTCGACGGCGGCCGGCGAGGTGTCGTACACGTCGAGCCCGATGACGAGGTACGGCGCCCCCAGCGTCGGCTGCACCCAGGCGCGGCGCAGCGCGCGCACCGCCGGGGTGCGATGGGCGTTCTGCGCGAGCAGGGCGTAGAACTGGGGGATCTCGATGGCCGGCTCCGACAGCCGCAGCGGGCCGGCCGGCTGGCGCTCCAGACCCGTGGCGATCCGCCGCAGGTCGAGCCAGGGAATGCCGAGCCCGCCGCCGGGGGCGTGCGGGTTCAGCCAGAGGCCGAAGTGGTCGGGGTAGAGGGTGCGGGCCACGTCGAGGCCGTCCACCACCTCGTACGAACGGTTCCAGCCGCTGGCCGAGAGCTCCTGGGCGGAGGTGACGCACGGCGCGTAGCCGTAGCCGTCGACCTCCATGTTCCCGTACTGGGCGTCGGGCGAGCCGGCCTGGCCGTGCCACAGCAGCATCCAGACCTGGCCGGAGGACGGGGTCGCGAGCGCGCGCAGCAACGCCTCGTAGGCGTCGTAACGCCCGGGCGTCACCTGGCGCAGCATGTGCTCGACCTGCCCGGTCGCGGCAGTGCCGCTCGCGCTCACCCTTTACCGCCCCTTCGAGAAACGTGGCCTTGGATATGAAACCACCTTAGGCGGCGGAGTCGGCAACAGCCGCCCAGGAGTTCGGAGGTCGTCGCCCGGGGGCCGGAGACGGCCGGGGGACACCGGGGGCCGGTGACCGGTGGTCGTGTCCGATCTCCGGTGTCCGGTGTCCGGTGCCCGCAGCCGCGGTCAGTGACCGCGCTGATAGAACGGGCGGACCCGCTCCCGCATCCAGTCCGTCACCGGGTCCTCGACCACGTCGAGCAGGACGAGGTTCACCGGCCACGGGACGGCGGCCCGGGCCAGCGCCCGGCCGAGCGCGTCCATCGGCAGGACCCGCAGGTCGCCCTCCCACCGGGACAGCTCGACCCCGACGAACAGCACGGGCTCGCCGGTCTCGACCTCGGCCAGACAACGACGGGCCGTCAGGACGACCCCGGTGTCCGCGAACTCGGCCGAGGCCGCGGCGAGGAAGTCCACCGGGTCGTCCTGCCAGTCCGGCTCGAACAGCCGCACCCGGCCGCCGCTCGCGAACCCGTCCAGCGGGGTCCGTCCGCTGCGGCACAGCTCCGCCACCGCCTGCGGCGGCAGCGGGACGCCCACCACGCCGTCGGGGTTCACGATGAGGCCGGCCTGCGGCGGCAGCCCGCGGGCGAACTCCACCGCGGGCGCGACGGTGAACGACATGTGCGTGCCGACGACCTGGCGGAACTGCTGCTCGGAGCTGAAGACCGGCACGTACACCTGGCCCTCGATCTCCAGCGTGGGCAGGTCGAGGGGGCCGCTGTGCGGGCCGCCGCCGTTGGGCAGCGGCACCCAGACGAAGCTGCGGCCGAGGACCTCGACGATCCGGCCGCCGGCCGTCGGGACGCCGAGCGAGGCGGAGAGCACCTCCTCCAGTTCGTTGCCGGGCCATCCGCCGTGCGGATGGGGGTGCGCCTGTGCGGGGAAGCCCGCGGGAAGGTCCGCGGGAAGGTCCGCCGGGAAGTCCATCTCTCTACCGCCTGCTGGGAACCGCTGCTGTGGCTGAAAGGCTAACCGGTACGGGCCCGCCCGGGATCGTCCCCGGGACGGATCGACGCCGGCAGCCGGACGGATCCGTCCCGGACGTCCTTTCCGGCCCCGTCCGGCACACCCCTTCCGGTCCGTCCCGGACACCCCTTCCCGCCCGTCCCGGACGCCGCTACCCGCCCGTCCCGGACACCCCTTCCGGTCCGTCCCGGACGCCGCTACCCGCCCGTCCCGGCACGGCTGCCGACAGCCGGCAGTCGGCAGTCGGCAGTCCGCAGCGACCCGTACAGCCGGGCGGCCGTACAGCCGGGCGGCCGGGCGGTCGGGCGGCCTCCGGCCCGTCCGGTTCAAGGTGTGAAGTCGATCCGGCGCAGGACGGCCGCCGCCTCGCGGTCCAGCAGGACCGCCGAGGCGCAGCCCCGGGGCAGTTCGCCCTTCTCCACGGCGTGCAGCAGCCGGGTGGCCGCGCGGCGGTGACGCAGGAAGGCGTAGCGCGACACCCCGCGGCCCCGGTCGCGCTGGCCGGCCAGCGCCGCGGACGGGGTGACGTCGAGCAGCATCAGGTGCAGGGTGCCGCCCCGACGGCGGGCCGCGCGGGCCAGCCAGTCGCGCACCCAGGCCTGGGTGCCGCAGTCGTGCACGACGACTCCCCCGCCCGCGCGCAGGGCCCTGCGCAGGCCGGCGTAGTGGGCGAGGCGGACGAGCGGGCGGTAGACGGCGTACGGCAGGAAGCTCGGCGCGCGGTCGTCCCAGCGGTCGCGGGTGTCCTGGGAGTCGACGCCGACCCCCCGTACCGCCCGCCGCATCAGCGTGGACTTGCCGCTGCCGGGCAGGCCGGTGACCACGACCACGTCGTGGGGGCCGAAGACCAGACCGTGCGGACTGTGCCCGGAGCGCTCGCGCAGATCGCGGACGACCGGCGCGGGCCGCGGGGCGCACGTCTCGACCGCCGGGGCGGCGGACTGCTCGGGCAGCGCGGCGGCCGAGCCGGCCACGTACGCCGTGATCCTGTTCACCGTGATCGTCCTCCCCTGGGGTCAGGTAAGTCCTTTCCCCACTGAGCGTAAAGAGAAGGTAATGCGCGGCGCTTCGGGATTTCGTGCCCGTTCCGCCACAAGCCGGTGACAGCCGCCTCCCCGCCAGGCCCGTCCCCCGGGGAGGCGAGGCGGGCCTGCCCCGGCCCGACGAGGCGTGCAATGATGTGCCCGCCAACTGCATACCGGCCGTTTGAATCCGCGCGGGAGAGTTCCCGGCAGCCGTGCTGCCCGGGGCGCCGAAGGAGCAAGTCCCTCCCTTGAATCTCTCAGGCACCGTTACCGCGTGGGCGAGGCACATCTGAAAAGCGGACCGCTGCGACAGCGGTCCCACCCAAGGTGCAAGTCGTGACCCCAGGTGGTCATGACGAACCTCTCAGGTTCCGATGACAGATGGGGAGGAACGACCTCGCCCTTCCCCGTGCTCGGATTCGCTCCCGCGCGGGGGACCCATCGCCCCGGGAGACGACCGTCCGATGAGCAGCACGCCACCCCGTCACACCGCGCTCGACGCCCTGCACCGTTCGCTCGGCGCGACCATGACCGACTTCGCCGGCTGGGACATGCCCCTGCGCTACGGCTCCGAGCGCGACGAGCACACCGCGGTGCGCACGAGGGCCGGTCTGTTCGACCTCTCGCACATGGGTGAGATCACGGTGACGGGCCCGCAGGCCGCGGCTCTGCTGAACCACGCCCTGGTCGGCAACATCGCCTCCGTCGGCGTCGGCCGCGCCCGCTACACGATGATCTGCCGGGCCGACGGCGGCATCCTGGACGACCTGATCGTCTACCGGCTGGCCGAGACCGAGTACATGGTGGTCGCCAACGCCTCCAACGCGCAGGTCGTACTGGACGCGCTGGTGGAGCGCGCGGCCGGCTTCGACGCCGAGGTCCGCGACGACCGCGACGCCTACGCGCTGATCGCCGTGCAGGGCCCGGAGTCCCCCGGCATCCTCAAGTCCCTCACCGACGCCGACCTCGACGGCCTGAAGTACTACGCGGGCCTGCCCGGCACCGTCGCGGGCGTCCCCGCTCTCATCGCGCGCACCGGCTACACCGGCGAGGACGGCTTCGAGCTGTTCGTGGCCCCGGCCGACGCGGAGCGGCTGTGGCAGGCGCTGACCGAGGCGGGCGCGCCCGTCGGGCTGGTCCCGTGCGGCCTGTCCTGCCGGGACACGCTCCGCCTGGAGGCGGGCATGCCGCTGTACGGGCACGAGCTGACCACCTCCCTGACGCCCTTCGACGCCGGGCTCGGCCGGGTCGTGAAGTTCGAGAAGGACGGCGACTTCGTGGGCCGCGAGGCGCTGACCGAGGCGGCCGCCCGCGCCCAGGACGACCCGCCGCGCGTCCTGGTCGGCCTGGTCGCCGAGGGCCGCCGCATCCCGCGCGCCGGGTTCGCGGTCGTCGCCGACGGCGAGGTGATCGGCGAGGTCACCTCGGGCGCCCCGTCCCCGACGCTGGGCAGGCCGATCGCCATGGCGTACGTCGACGCGGCGCACGCGGTGCCGGGCACGGCGGGTGTCGGCGTGGACATCCGGGGCACTCACGAGCCCTACGAAGTCGTGGCACTGCCGTTCTACAAGCGCCAGAAGTAGACACTGAGCGCGGCCGCATGTGACACCGCGCACTTTCCGCTGCCCACCTGCGGTTTCTGTCGTCCCCCTTTCAGCAGCACTTCCCCGCGTACAGGAGAATTCAGGCCATGAGCAACCCCCAGCAGCTGCGCTACAGCAAGGAGCACGAGTGGCTGTCGGGCGCCGAGGACGGCGTCTCGACGGTCGGCATCACGGAGCACGCGGCCAACGCGCTCGGCGATGTCGTCTTCGTACAGCTCCCGGAGGTCGGTGACACGGTGGCCGCGGGCGAGACCTGCGGCGAGCTGGAGTCGACCAAGTCGGTCAGCGACCTGTACTCCCCCGTCGACGGCGAGATCACCGAGGTCAACGAGGACGTGGTGAACGACCCGTCGCTGGTGAACTCGGCGCCGTTCGAGGGCGGCTGGCTGTTCAAGGTGCGCGTCACGGGCGAGCCGGCCGACCTGCTCTCCGCCGACGAGTACACCGCCTTTTCCGCCGGCTGAGGAGTCACGGACACATGTCGCTTATGAACACCCCCCTGCACGAGCTCGACCCGGACGTCGCCGCCGCGGTCGACGCCGAGCTGCGCCGCCAGCAGTCCACCCTGGAGATGATCGCCTCCGAGAACTTCGCGCCGGTCGCGGTGATGGAGGCCCAGGGCTCGGTCCTGACCAACAAGTACGCCGAGGGCTACCCGGGCCGCCGCTACTACGGCGGCTGCGAGCACGTCGACGTCACCGAGCAGATCGCCATCGACCGGGTCAAGGAGCTGTTCGGCGCCGAGTACGCCAACGTGCAGCCCCACTCGGGCGCCTCCGCCAACCAGGCCGCGCTGTTCGCGCTGGCCCAGCCCGGGGACACCGTCCTCGGCCTGGACCTGGCCCACGGCGGCCACCTGACCCACGGGATGCGGCTGAACTTCTCCGGCAAGCAGTTCCACGTGGTCGCGTACCACGTGGACGAGGCCGGCCTGGTCGACATGGCCGAGGTCGAGCGGCTCGCCAAGGAGCACCGCCCGAAGGTGATCATCGCGGGCTGGTCGGCGTACCCGCGGCAGCTCGACTTCGCCGAGTTCCGCCGGATCGCGGACGAGGTCGAGGCCTACCTGTGGGTCGACATGGCGCACTTCGCGGGCCTGGTCGCGGCGGGTCTGCACCCGAACCCGGTCCCGTTCGCGGACGTGGTCACCTCCACCACGCACAAGACCCTCGGCGGCCCCCGCGGCGGCATCATCCTGGCGAAGAAGGAGTTCGCGAAGAAGCTGAACTCCTCGGTCTTCCCGGGCTTCCAGGGCGGTCCGCTGGAGCACGTGATCGCCGCCAAGGCGGTCTCCTTCAAGATCGCCGCGAGCGCGGAGTTCAAGGAGCGCCAGCAGCGTACGGTGGACGGCGCGCGGATCCTCGCCGAGCGGCTCAGCGCGCCGGACGCCCGCGCGGCCGGCCTGAACGTCCTGTCGGGCGGTACGGACGTCCACCTGATCCTCGTCGACCTGCGCGAGTCCGAGCTCGACGGCCAGCAGGCCGAGGACCGGCTGCACGAGGTCGGCATCACGGCCAACCGGAACGCGGTCCCCGACGACCCGCGCCCGCCGATGGTGACGTCGGGCCTGCGCATCGGCACGCCCGCCCTCGCCAGCCGCGGCTTCACGGCCGAGGACTTCGCCGAGGTCGCGGACGTGATCGCCGAGACGCTCAAGCCGTCGTACGACGCCGCGTCGCTGAAGGCCCGGGTCGAGGCCCTGGCCGCCAAGCACCCGCTGTACCCCGCCCTGGGGAAGTAGTACCGCGACACGGGGCACCGCGCGCACACTGAAGTAGGTGAGCGCGGTGCCCCACCCCTTGTTCCACCCCCGTTCTGAGGAGTCACCGTGGCCGTCTCGGTCTTCGACCTGTTCTCGATCGGCATCGGCCCGTCCAGCTCCCACACGGTCGGCCCGATGCGCGCGGCGCGCATGTTCGCCCGCAGACTGCGCGGCGACGGCCTGCTGGGCTCCGTCGCGTCCGTACGCGCCGAGCTGTACGGCTCGCTCGGCGCCACCGGCCACGGCCACGGCACCCCGAAGGCGGTGCTGCTCGGCCTGGAGGGCGACTCGCCGCGCACGGTGGACGTGGAGCGGGCCGACGCCCGGGTGGAGGAGATCAAGGAGGCCGGACGGATCCGGCTGCTCGGTGAGCACGAGATCCCGTTCTCCTTCGACGACGACCTGGTCCTGCACCGTCGCGAGACCCTCGCGTACCACGCGAACGGCATGACGCTGTGGGCGTACGACGCCTCGGGCGCCGAGCTGCTGACGAAGACGTACTACTCGGTCGGCGGCGGTTTCGTCGTCGACGAGGAGGCGGTGGGCGCGGACCGCATCAAGCTCGACGACACGGTCCTGAAGTACCCCTTCCGTACCGGCGACGAGCTGCTGCGGCTGACGAAGGAGACCGGGCTTTCGATCTCCTCGCTGATGCTGGAGAACGAGCGCGCCTGGCGTACGGAGGAGGAGATCCGGGCCGGGCTGCTGGAGATCTGGCGGACGATGCAGGCGTGCGTGTCGCGCGGCATGTCCCGCGAGGGCATCCTGCCGGGCGGTCTGCGGGTGCGCCGCCGGGCGGCGAAGACGGCGCGTCAGCTGCGGGCGGCGGGCGACCCGTTGGCCCACTCCATGGAGTGGATCACGCTGTACGCGATGGCGGTGAACGAGGAGAACGCGGCCGGCGGCCGGGTGGTCACCGCCCCGACGAACGGGGCGGCAGGCATCATCCCCGCGGTGCTGCACTACTACATCAACTTCGTCCCGGGTGCGGACGAGGACGGCGTGGTCCGCTTCCTGCTCGCCGCCGGTGCCATCGGCATGCTGTTCAAGGAGAACGCCTCCATCTCCGGCGCCGAGGTCGGCTGCCAGGGCGAGGTCGGCTCGGCCTGTTCGATGGCGGCGGGCGCGCTGGCGGAGGTGTTCGGCGGCTCCCCCGAGCAGGTGGAGAACGCCGCCGAGATCGGCATGGAGCACAACCTGGGTCTGACCTGCGACCCGGTCGGCGGCCTCGTCCAGATCCCGTGCATCGAGCGCAACGGCATGGCCGCGGTGAAGGCGGTCACGGCCGCCCGGATGGCGATGCGCGGCGACGGCTCGCACCTGGTCTCCCTGGACAAGGTCATCAAGACCATGAAGGAGACCGGCGCCGACATGAGCGTCAAGTACAAGGAGACGGCCCGCGGCGGGCTCGCGGTGAACATCATCGAGTGCTAGGGCGTGCCTGAAGGGCCTTTGCCGGAACCGGTGCGAAGGGCCGCGGCCAGGCGGGCGTCGAGGACGGGGGCGAGGGCATCGGCGTACGCCTCGGCCAGGTGACTGTCGTCGCGGTAGACGAGCGTGTCGCCCACCAGGACCGGGCAGGTACCGGCCGGGGTGCACAGCCAGGGCACGGGGTCGATCAGCGTGGCGCGGGCCGACCTGGCCGCGTCCGTGACCGCCTGGCGCCTGGACCGGTCGCGGATCGCTTCGGGGAGCCGGTTCGCGCACCGGTCCAGGCGCAGTGGGTGACTGGCCGCGCAGTCGACCGCGTCCGTCCTCGGCCAGGGCGTGTCGAGCAGTACGGCGACCCGGGCGCCGGACGCCGCGAGCGCGTCGAAGGTCGTACGGAAGCCGTCGCTCCACTGGCGGACCGGGTCGGCCGCCGGCCGGACGGGGGTGCCCGCCTCCGAGGACGAGACGAGCACCAGTGCGGGCCGCAGGGCCCTGATCCTGTCGATCGCCCGGTCGCGCCAGAGGTCGCAGGAGGTGTACGGCCCGCCGTCGTGGACGATGGTCACCGCGGCGGTCTTGCACGACGACTTCGTCAGCGACACCAGCTTCCAGCGGTGGTTCCGCGCGAGCCGGTCCAGCGCCGGGAACCACTGGGCCGCGTGGGAGTCGCCGAAGAGCACGACGACCCGGTCCGAGGCGCGGTCCCCGTACACGCACGCCGGGCTCCGGGTGCTGTCGTAGCCGACGTGGCAGCCGTCCCGGTAGAGCGCGGACCTCGTGCCCTCGACGTCGGCCAGGGCGGGCCGGAGGTTGCTGGGCAGGCTCGTGCCGGACGCCCCGAGCAGTTGCCGCACCCGCAGCGCCGGGTCCGCCGCCGCCGCGATCTCGTACCGGGTGTCGACCGCGTCCCGGCCGGAGTCGATCGGCGGCGGGAACAGGGACGCCGTCAGGGCGAGCACCGCGGCGCCCGCCGACAGCCCGCCGCCGAGCGCCAGCGCGCGGCCCGGCCGGCCCCGCAGCGCCGGGTGGAACCGTACGGGGTTCTCCACCAGGCGCAGGGTCGCCCGGGCCAGGGGCAGCGCGAGCAGACAGAGCACGAGCGCCCGAGCGCCGCCCAGGGGGCGGCCCAGCGCCGCGGGGACGATGACCAGCACCGGCCAGTGCCACAGGTACCAGCCGTACGACAGTCCGCCGAGCCGGACCAGGGGGCTGGTGGCCAGCAGCAGCCGGGCGTCGCCGCGCGCGGGTGCGCAGCCGCCGGCCAGGACGAGACCGGCCCCCAGCACCGGCAGCAGCGCGTGATACCCGGGGAAGGGGGTGGCGGTGTCGTAGCGGACGGCCGCCAGGACGACACAGGCCAGCCCGGCCCAGGTCAGGGGGGCGGCGACCGCGGCGGGCAGTCGCGTGAGCCGCTCGGCGGCCAGGGCCGGCAGGGCGCCGGCGCCGAGCTCCCAGAAGCGGGTGTGCGAGCCGAAGTACGCCCAGGGCGGCGAGGACGCCGTCACCTCGACGCTCAGCCAGAAGGAGACGAGGCAGCACCCGACCAGCGGGAGCGCGAGCCGTCCGCCTCGGCGGGACCACCTCCAGCTGACCAGGAGCAGCAGCGGCCAGAGCAGATAGAACTGCTCCTCGACGGCCAGCGACCAGAAGTGCTGGAACGGCGAGGGGGGACTTCCCTCGGCGAGGTAGTCGGTGCCGCCGACGGCCAGCCGGAGGTTGACCGCGTACAGCGCGCCGGCCACCGCGTCACCGGCGTACTCCTCGAAGCGGACCTTCGACAGGAACAGCCAGGAGCCGATCAGGGTGGCGAGGACGACGAGGGTCGAGACGGGGAGCAGTCGCAGGGCCCGACGGGCATAGAACTTCCTGATCGAAATAGCACCCGTGGCCGACAATTCGCGTAACAACAAAGAGGTGATGAGGAAACCCGAGATGACGAAAAAGACGTCGACGCCGACATAACCGCCGCCGAACCCCCTCACACCGGCGTGGGAGAGGACGACGAGGGACACCGCCACGGCGCGTAGTCCCTGGATGTCGAGCCGCACCGGGTGCGGTGCCCGGGAGGTCTCCTCGATCACGGTTCCGGTTCCCCGGACCTCACGGAATGGCGTCTTCACTTTTGTTTCCCTGCATCCGGCCGACGGAATTCGACGCCGCGTCAGACCGCCGAATTACGCCGACGGTTGCACACGGCCCGATTTCGCCATCCCCCGCCACCCCCGGACCCGCACGGATGTGAGCGGAGTTCCGCCGGAGGCTACCGCGCAGTAACCCCGTCCCCCTAGGCTGCCGTCAACTCCACGACGAGCAAGGGGACTTGACACATGCGCACGGTGAGACGAGTGGCCGCGCTGCTGGGCGCGGCGGCGATGCTGACGGTGGTCCCGGCCCATGCCGAGGCGGCCTCGGCGACCCTCTCGGGGACGACGGCGATCGGCACGCACAACGCCTACGAGAAGGACAAGTACACGTACTTCGCGCAGGCGTTGGATTCGGGGGCCTCGCTCCTCGAACTCGACGTCTACACCGACCCGCTGAGCAGGCGGTGGCGGGTCAGCCACAGCAATCCGTTCGGCAACGACAACAACTGCGAGAAGGCCACCAGCCCCGGCCAGTTGTACGGGCAGAGCCGCGATCAGGATCTCGGCAGCTGCCTCGACAACATAGCGGCCTGGCATCAACTCCACCCGGACCACCGCCCGATCATCTTCAAGGTGGAGATGAAGAACGGATTCAACAACACCATCGGTCTCGGCCCGGACGAATTCGACACCTTGGTCGCACAGAAGCTGGGCAGCATGGTCTACAAGCCGTCGGACCTGCTGGGCGGGACGTACCCGACGGCGGACGCGGCCGCGAAGGCCGACGCGTGGCCCTCCCGGGACGCCCTCAAGGGCAAGGTGGTCTTCGAACTGATCCCCGGCACCGTGGAGCAGGCCAACCCCTTCGACCACTACTGGACGGACCAGGAGTACGGCGACCACCTGCGCGACCTCGCCGCGGCCGGAACCCTCTCCGAGGCACAGGCCTTCCCCGCGGTGCTCGGCGCGGCGAACGGCGACCCGCGCACCAGTCGCTACGACGCCTCCATCCGGCCCTGGTTCGTGTTCTTCGACGGTGACGCGGCGACCTACGTGAACAACGCCTACGACACCTCGTTCTACTCGGCGAACCACTACGTCCTGATCATGACGGACGCGGCGGGTGTGTCACCGGCCATCTCGTCGACCGCGCCCACGGACGCGGAGGTGGCGGCCCGGCTGTCGCTGCTCGCCGCGGACCACGCGAGCGTCATCACCTCGGACTGGTCGACCAAGTCGGCCGCGGTGCTCGGGTCGGTGACCGACCGGGGCTGAGTCCCGGACCCGGCGCCCCGGCGAGGGATCGACCGTGCCGAAATGGGGCATAAATGAACTTCAACTCCTGTATCCCCACCGGCAGTCAAGGGAGTCCCTCACATGCTGCGCGGCATCGACGTGAGCGCGTACCAGCCCTCCTCGTACGACACGGACGGCCTCTCCTTCGTCTTCGTCAAGGCGTCGGAGGGCCGTTCCTACGTCAACCCCAAGCTCACCGCCCAGACCAAGTGCGGCCGCGACGCCGGGCTGGTCGTCGGCTTCTACCACTTCCTCTGGCCCGGCGACATCACCGCCCAGGCGGCCTGGTTCGTCGCCAGGGCCCCGGAGCGGGCGGGCGACATCCTCGCCGTCGACTGGGAGACGACCGGCGACGGCACCCACGCGAGCAACGCGGAGAAGGACCGGTTCATCCACCGGGTGAAGCAGCTGCGGCCGGACCACCGGGTCGTCCTGTACTGCAACCGGAACTTCTGGCTGAACATCGACACCACCTCGTACGCCGGTGACGGCCTGTGGATCGCGGACTACGTGACCGCCGGCAAGCCGCGGATCAAGGCGAAGTGGCTCTTCCACCAGTACACGGACGACCCGCGCGACAAGGACGTGGCGGACTTCTCCGACCGGGACGAGCTGCGCGACTGGGCCGCGGGCGACTGACCGGACCCGGCCGGACACGCCGAAGGGGCGCCCGCCGAGCCGGCCGGGCGCCCCTTCCCCCCGCGTCACTTGCTGAGGTGGGTCCAGAACTCGTCGAACGACAGAACCTTGTCGCCGTTGAGGTCACGGGTCTTGATGATGGCCTCCGCGACCGACTCCGTGACGTTCCAGTCGCCGCCCTGGGCGAGGGCGGTCTTGAACTCGGCGGCGGTGATGAAGCCGTCACCGTCCGTGTCGATCCGCTGGAATTCCTTGCGTGCTGCCTCGATGTCGGCCATCGGTCCGCCCCTTTTCGTCATACCTTGCTGTCGTCCTGACGCAGGTCAGATTAACGGCCCGTACGAACGCGCAGAGCGGCGACCACCCAGGCGAACTCCTCCCGGTGCGCCGACGGGCATTCGACGCCGTTCACGGCGGCCGACAGTTCGCGGTAGCGGGCGACCCGGGCGTTGGAGGCCGCGGTCAGCCGCTCCAGGACCTCGGCCATGTCGGCGTCGCCGAGCACCTCGCGCAGCACGTCCTCGGCCTCCGGCGCCTCGGGCGCGACGCCCCGGCGCAGCGCCTCGCCGGCGAGCTGGACGAGCCGGCTCATGAACCACAGGGAGGTGCCCGGCGGCACGTCCGGCCCCCGGTCCGCCGCGTTGAACTCGATCATCCGGCGCATCAGGGCGCGGAAGTCCGGGTCCTGGATCAGCTCGGCGAGCTCCACCCAGGCGTCCACCTGCTCGGGTGTGGGGTCCTCGGGCAGTTCGGCCGCGCCGAACCGCAGCCTGCGCCGGATGTCGGGGTCGGCCGTGTCGAGCCCCTCGAAGATCTCCGTCATGAAGTCCTCGACGATCCGCGCGCGTTCGGCGGCCGACAGTCGTGCCAGCTTGTGCATCAGGGTCATCTCCTCGGCGGTCGAGCCGCGTCGCGCCACGGTCGACAGCACCGCGCGGGTCACCCGCAGCGACCGGATCTGTGCGTCCAGCGCCTTCACATGCGCGGCCGCGACCTGGGCGACGGTCGTCTCACCGGTCAGCACCCGGTGGACGTCGGCCATCCCCAGGCCCAGTTCGCGCAGGGTGCGGACCAGTTCCAGGCGGGCCACGGACGCGGCGTCGTAGAGGCGGTAGCCGCCCGCGGAGCGGCCCACCGGGGGCAGCGCGCCCTCGTCGGACCAGTAGCGGATGGTGCGCACGCTCAGGCCGGTCGCTCGGGCCAGCTCACCGATGGTGAAAAGGCCGGTGCCGTCTTCGATCATGTCTGCGAGTCTGGGCCTTCCAGTGGGTGGAGACTCAAGCGGGGAGACGGGACGCGATGACGCGGAACCTGCGGGACATTCTGGAGGCGGCGGCCCGGGGGGTGTTCCCCGCGGCGGACGGCGGTACGACGGTGGTGCCCCAGCACTCGCCCCGGGACGCCGGGGTCATCGCCTTCACCGCGCACTCCGTGGTCTTCACCGACGAGGACCCGCGGTGGGTGCGCGAGGCGCTGGCCGCGGTGGACTGCGACGCGCTCGCGGCGTCCATGAACCCCCGGTTCCTGACGGCCCTGCTGGACCGCACGGGCCGCCGCCACGACACGATCGACCTGCTCCTGGCCGGCTCCCCGCTGCCGGGCGGGCCGGCGCTGCCCCTCACCGAGATCGAGGACCCGGACCATCCCCGGGTCGTCGCCTCCCGCCGGCGCCGGGACGACGTGCGGGTGTGGACCGCCGAGGGGGGTGTGCTGGTGCTGGGGCGCGGGGTCGCGGGGCGGCTGGAGGTCGCGGTCGAGGTGGCCGAGGGGCTACGGCACCGAGGGCTGGGCCGGCGCCTGGTGACGGCGGCGCGGCAGCTCGGCGGGGGCGAGCCGGTGTGGGCCCAGGTGTCGCCGGGCAACGCCCGCAGTCTGCGGGCGTTCCAGGCGGCCGGTTACGTCCCGGTGGGGTCGGAGGCGCTGCTGGGGCCCCGCTGACGGCCTCGGGGCGCCCGGTGGCGGGTCGGGCGTCAGCGGAAGACCCCGGTGTGGCCGAGCGAGTAGCGGCCGGGCTGGGGGTAGACCGCGAGGCCGTGCGGGCCGTGGCCGACCTTGATGCGGGCCAGTTGCCGGCCGGTGGCGGTGTCGATGGCGTACACCTCGGAGTTGTACCGGCCCGACAGCCACAGCACCTTGCCGTCGGCGGAGACCCCTCCCATGTCGGGGCTGCCGCCGTTCGGCAGGTGCCACTTCCTGGTCAGTTCCTTCTTGCGGAAGTCGAAGACGGAGATGGTGCCCTCGCCCCGGTTGGAGATGTACATCTCGTGGGAGTCGCGGCTGACGTACAGGCCGTGAGCGCCCTTGCCGGTGGGCAGCAGGGTCGGCCGGGTGAACCGGTCGCCGTCCAGGACCCACACGCCGTCGGCCTTCATGTCGGCGATGTAGAAGGTCTTGCCGTCCGGGGAGATCTTGACGTCCTGCGGCATCGCGCCCTGGTAGGGGAGCTTCTCCTGCGCGATCACCTTCATCTTCGCGGTGTCGACCTTGAGCAGTTCGCCGCTGAACTCGCAGGAGACGATGAAGTAGCGGCCGTCGGTGGAGAAGTCGGCGTGGTTGACGCCGTAACAGGTCACCGGCAGGGATTTGATCCGCTTCATGGTGTGGGGGTCGCGGAAGACGAGTTCGCGGTCCTGGGAGGCCATGACGACGGCGTACTTGCCGTCGGGCGTGAAGTAGAGGTTGTACGGGTCGTGCACCTCGACGGGCTTGCCCGCGGTGCCGGTCCTCGGGTCGATGGGGGTGAGGGTGTTGCCGAGGTCGTTGTTGACCCACAGGGTCTTCAGGTCCCAGGAGGGCACGACGTGCTGGGGCTGGTGGCCGACCGGGATCGTCTCCATGACCCGGTACGTCTTCGGGTCGATGACGGTGACGGTGTCGGACTGGGTGTTGGGGACGTAGACGCGGGAGGGGAAGTCCTTGACCACCGGCGAGAGCTGGTTCGGGCGGTCGGCGGCGTAGACGTCGTTCGGGTCGAGGACGGGGGGCATGCCGGGCAGGCTCTGGTCGTCGGCCTGCTGCTTGGGCCGGGGCTCCCGGATCGCCGCGGCCTTGGTGGCGGCGCTCTCGTGCGCCTGGTCCCCGGAGCCGCAGGCGGCGAGAAGGGTGACGGGGACGAGGGCGGCGGCGGTCAGGAGGGCGCGCCCGAGCGGTTTCGCGTGCATCAGCTGAACAGCTCCGTGGTGGTGACCGCGTGCAGTCCGCGGCGGCCGAGTTCGTCGAGTACGGCGGGGAGCGCGGCGAGCGTGCCCGGGTAGCCGAAGTGCAGGCTGACCACGGATCCGTTGCGGATCTCGCCGAGCACCTTGCGGGTGACGGCGGCCGCGCCGGGCTCGGTGAAGTCGAGGGAGTCGACGTCGTAGGAGAGGACGTGCGGGTATCCGGCGCGGGCCGCCAGCCGTTCGACGAGCGGCGAGGCGCGCGGGGAGCGGGAGGGGCGGAACCAGGTGCCGATGGACCCGGTGAGGCGCTTGAGCCGGTCGGCGCAGGCGCGGATCTCGGCCCGCGCCCCGGACTCGGACATCGCGTTGATGTCCAGGTGGTGGTGGGTGTGGTTGCCGAGGTCGTGACCGCCGTCGAGGATGCGGCGGGCGATGTCGGGGTGGTCGTCGAGCCAGGTGCCGACGGCGAGGACGGTCAGCCGGGCGCCGCGTTTCTCGGCCGCGGTGAGCAGGGAGCGGGCGATGCCCGGGTCGCCCTGGCCGTGGAAGGTGAGGGCCACGCGGGGACGGTCGCGCGGCCCGTGGGTGAGCTCGGCGGGCCGGCCCGGCAGGCGGCGCGGGGCCGGGGCGACGGCCGGGACGGGGGTGGCGGCGCGCGCGGGCGCGGCGCCGGTGGGAGGGGTGCTCGCGGGTGCGGGGTGGGCGGCGGCACCGGTCGTGGCGCATCCGGCGGCCAGTGCTCCGCCGGTCACGAGCCCGGCGCCCGCCCGCAGTGCCGTGCGACGGTCGGTATGGGTCATCCGCACCATTTAAAGGGTGCATTGTAAGAAAAGGAGCGATTGGCTCCCCCGATGGCCGACGCGGGTCGCGGGGTCGTACGGGCCGAAGCGGTCGTACGGGCCGAAGCGGTCGCCCGGACCGAGACGGTCGCCCGGACCGAGACGGTCGCCCGGACCGAGACGGTCGCCCGGGCCTCAGCGTTCGGCGACTCTCATCTCGAACCAGGTCGTCTTGCCCCGCGGCAGGAGGTCGACCCCCCAGCGGTCGGAGAGCTTGTCGACGAGGAACAGGCCCCGGCCGCTGATGTCCATCTCCTGGACCGGCATGAGACAGGGCAGGCCCCGGGAGGGGTCGCGGACCTCGACCCGGATCCAGCCGCGGCGGCGGCGCATCCGCAGGCCGAAGACCCGGGCGCCGGTGTGGCGTACGGCGTTGCCGACGAGTTCGGAGACCAACAGGACCGCGTCCTCGGCCATCTTGGGGGTCAGGCCCCACTGGCGCAGGACCACCACCTGGGCCAGCCGACGTGCCGTCGCGGCGGACTCGGGGCGGGACGGCAGCGGGACCTCCGCCTCCGTGGGATTGCCGAACAGCTCCAGGGCCTTCAGTGCTCGTTCGTCCTCGACCGCAGGCGACCAGCGCGCCGCCGTCGGACGGCCCTGTCCCCGCGGCTGTTCGATGCCCTCCAGCCCCGCCATGCCCCCCATCATGGCCGTCCGTACGGTTCTCCGGGGTCGTTCTGGAGGAATACGTCCCCCGGAAGGCAATATTCCGCCCGATTCGATCGGCATATGCCAGAGGCAGTTCGGCGTCCGCGACAGCCCCTCCGACCTGCACCGGAGGCAAGATCCGAGGCGATCGACAGGCCACCTCGACAAGGCGGGCTTAAGGCCTGTTTAAGGTTTCCATAAACCGCCCCATCGAGGGACCCGGGATCAGACACCGTGTCAATTGCAAGTGGTTCGGGAGAGTTTCACCGGGCCGGTTTCACCGAGCCGTTCTCACCGGAACCTCACCTTGCGTCCGGCGCGCCGTCACTGGAACTTGGCCTTGCCGGGCCCCTCCTCCACGAAGCTCCGCATGCCGCGCTCGCGGTCCTCGGTGGCGAACAGGCCCGCGAACCAGGTGCGTTCCACGGCCAGTCCGGTCTCGATGTCCGTCTCCAGGCCGGTGTCGACCGACTCCTTCGCCGCGCGCAGCGCGAGCGCCGGGCCCTGGGCCAGCTTCGCCGCCCAGGCGTGCGCCTGCGAGTAGACCTCGGCGGCCGGGACGACCCGGTCCACCAGGCCCAGTGCCAGCGCCTCCTCGGCCTTCACCATGCGGCCCGTGAAGATCAGGTCCTTGGCCCGGGAGGGGCCGATCAGCCGGGCCAGGCGCTGGGTGCCGCCCGCGCCCGGGATCAGGCCGAGCAGGATCTCCGGCTGGCCGAGCTTGGCGTTGTCCGCCGCGATGCGGTAGTCCGCGCACAGCGCCAGCTCGCAGCCGCCGCCCAGGGCGTAGCCGGTGACGGCCGCCACCACGGGCTTGGGGATGCGGGCCACGGCCGTGAACGAGTCCTGGAGGGCGCGCGAGCGCAGGACCATCGCCGTGTGGTCCATCGCCTGCATCTCCTTGATGTCCGCGCCCGCCGCGAACACCTTCTCCCCGCCGTACAGCACCACCGCGCGGATGTCCTCGCGGCGGGCGGCCTCCTCGGCCAGCTCCTTGATGCGGTCCTGGACGGCGACGTCCAGCGCGTTCATCGGCGGGCGGTCCAGACGGATGGTGCCCACACCTTCGGCGACTTCAAGATGCACAGTCATGAGGGCCAGGTTAACGGGCATTAACGCATGCGGCCCCGGTGCGGTACCTCACACCGGGGCCGTACGGTCGGCAGGCGCTCAGGCCTTCCACTTCTCCCAGGACATGTTCCAGCCGTTGAGGCCGTTGGCCGGGTCGACCACCGGGTCGGTGGAGTGCTTGACCTCCACCACGTCACCGATCATCGAGTGGTTGAAGAACCAGGCGGCGGGCACTCCGCTGTCGTAGCCGCCGCGCACGTCGCGCAGGCCGACACAGCCGTGGCTGGCGTTGTAGTTGCCGAACGCGTCGCCGCCCCAGTAGTTGCCGTGCACGAAGGTGCCGGAGTCGGTCAGGCGCATGGCGTGCGGGACGTCCTTGATGTCGTACTCGCCGTCGTAGCCGACGGTGTCGCCGTTCATCCGGGTCACCTTGAACTTCTCGCTGATGACCATGCTGCCGTTCCAGGTCGCGTAGCCGGCCTTGCCGGTGGTGACCGGGATGGTCCTGACGGTCTTGCCGTCCTGCGTGACCTTCATCGTGTGCTTCTTGGCGTCCACGACGGACACCTGGTTGCGGCCGATGGTGAAGGAGACGGTCTTCGACTGCTTGCCGTAGACGCCCTTGCGGCCCTCGACACCGTCGAGGTTCAGCTTGACGGTGACCTTGGTGCCGGACTTCCAGTATTCCTCGGGGCGGAAGTCCAGACGGTCGTTGCCGAACCAGTGGCCCTCGACGTCCACGGCGGGCTCGGTCGTGATCTCGATGGCCTTCTTCACGTCGTCCGGCTTGGTGATGCCGCGCGTGAAGCGGACCGAGAACGGCATGCCGACACCGACGGTGGAGCCGTCCTCGGGGGTGAAGGTGCCGATGAAGGTGTTCTTCGGGCTGAGCGTGGTGAAGGAGGAGTCCTCGGCGGCCGTGCGGCCCGCGGCGTCCTTGGCGACCGCGTGGACCTCGTACTTGGTGGAGGCCGCCAGGTGCGTGGCGGGCGTCCAGCCGGCGCCGTCCGCCGAGATGGTGCCGTCGACCTTCGTGCCCTTGGCGTCCTTGACGGTGACCTCGGTCAGCTTGCCCTTGGTGGCGCTGACCTTGAGGACGCCGCTGGTGTCGACCTCCTTGGCGCCGGTCTTGGGGGCGATGGTGACGACCGCCTCCGACTGCGCGCTCTGGGTCGCGGACGCCTGCTTGCCCTTGTCCTTGCCGTCGCCGGATCCGGCGTCCGCTCCGCCGCCGCAGGCGGTGACGGAGACCAGCAGCACGCCGAGGGCGGCCGCCATCAGTCCGCCCCGACCCCGCTTCCGCGTCCCACCCGCGCGCGCGTCAACCGACGCCCCCGATATCGGTCGCACGTTCAACTCTTCTCCCCTCGCCGGACCCCGGTCCGGCCACCCCGGCGCACCCCATGCGCCCTCTGGCGCATATTAACCACATGATCAGTGCGGCTGATGCCCGCCGATTGTCACCGTTCAGTCCCAACTGAGGTCCCTCCCCCGTCATCCGGTCCCGCGTCCCGCCCGGTCACTTGTCCGCGCTCCCCTTCTTCCACTCCTTCCACCCCATGTTCCAGCCGCCCAGCCCGTTGTCGGGGGCGACCTTCTTGTCGTCGCTGTGGACGACCTCGATGACGTCACCGATCAGGCTGCGGTCGAAGAACCAGCCCGCGGGGGTGTCCGACGCGCCGCCCTTCACGTCCCGCAGCCCCACGCACCCGTGGCTGACGTTGGTGTGCCCCGGGGCGTCGGGCGCCCAGTAGTTGCCGTGCAGGAAGGTGCCCGACTCGGTCAGCTGCATGGCGTGCGGCACGTCCGGGATGTCGTACTCGCCGCCGAAGCCGACCGTGCGGCTGTTCATCCGGGTGACCTCCAGCATGTCCATCACCACCATCTTCCCGTTGTAGGTGGTGGTCTTGGGGGCGCCCGCGGTGATGGGAACGGTGGCCACCAGTGAGCCGTCGCGCCGCACCTGCATGGTGTGCTTCGCCGCGTCGACCAGCGAGACCTGGCTGCGGCCGACGGTGAAGGAGACCGTCCGGTACTGGAGTCCGTAGACCCCGCGCGCCCCCTCGACGTCCCGCAGGCGCAGGCTGACGGTGACCCTGGTGCCGGGCTTCCAGTACTGCTCGGGGCGGAAGTCCAGGCGGTCCTTGCCGAACCAGTGCGGGCGGACCTCGACCGGCGGCTGCGCGGTGACGCTGACGGCCCGCTCGACGGCGGCCCGGTTGTCGATCTTCCGGCTGAAGGCCAGCGAAACGATCATTCCGGTGCCGACCGTGGAACGGTTCTCCGGGGTCACGTACCCGATGAACCGCTCCGCGGGGACGTAGGTGGTGAAGGTGGTGTGCCGCGCCGAGCGGCGGCCGTCGTCGTCGACGGCGACCACGTCGACCGTGTACTTCGCCGCGAGCGCCAGCTGCTCCGTGGGCTCCCAGCGCCGCCGGTCCGGGGAGACGCGGCCGGGCACCGGGGTCTCCTGCGCGTCCTGCGACTTGACGACCTTCACCGACTCCAGGCGCCCGTCCGGCACCTGGATCCCCAGCGCCCGGCCGGGGCGGACCTCCTTGCTGCCGTCGTCCGGCGAGATCCGGATGACGTCCTCGGGGGCCGGCGCTCTGCCGAGCGCCCCGCCGGCGCCGATCACCCCCGTCGGGTCCGTGTCGCAGCCGGCGGCGCCCGCAAGCAGCCCTGCCCATGTCAGTACGGCGGCCAGCGCGGCCCCCGCGCGCCGTGCGCGCCCGTGTACGTGCCTCACATGGATGCCAACGACCGGCGCGCCCCGTGGAAACGTGAGTGCGAGCCATGAGCTGGGCAGAACAGTGGGGAGGACGACGCGACAGGTGACCGCGGCCGGGACGCCGCGGGCCCGTCACCCGTTGTTCCACGTCGTGCCATGAGCCGCGGGAGGCCGAACCGTGTCCAGCGCAGCCGAGCAGGAGGCGGTGGCGGAAGAGCGCGCCACCGGGGACGGGCGTCCGGTCGCCGCCGCCAACGGCGCACGGCGCAGGACGCCCGGGATGCCGGTGTGGCCGGGTGCGCCGACGCCGCTGGGGGCCCGCTTCCGGGTCGGCCCGGACGGGGTGGCGGGCACCAACTTCGCGCTGTGGGCGGGCGGGGCCGAGGCGGTCGAGCTGTGCCTGTTCGACGGGCGCGGCCCGGACAGCAGGGAGACCCGCGCCCGGCTGACCGAACTGACGCACGAGATCTGGCACGGCTTCGTCCCGGGGGTGATGCCGGGTCAGCGGTACGGCTTCCGGGTGCACGGCCGCTGGGACCCGTGGACCGGCGCCCGCTGGAACCCGGCGAAACTGCTCCTCGACCCGTACGCGCGCGCGGTGGACGGCGACTTCCGGCTGCCGCCCGAGGTGTACGGGCATGTCCGCGACTGGCCCCAGCAGCAGGTCGCCGACACCGTGCGCGACGACCGGGACTCCGCGCCGTACGTCCCGAAGGGCGTGGTCGTGCACGACGACGCGCCGGACGACGAGTGGACGGACGACCGCCGCCCGAAGACGCCCTGGGCCGACTCGGTGATCTACGAACTGCACGTCAGGGGCTTCACCAAGCTGCACCCCGGCATCCCGCCGGAGCTGCGCGGCACCTACGCGGGCCTCGCGCACCCGGCGGCGGTCGAGCATCTGGTGAAGCTGGGCGTGACGGCCGTGGAACTGCTGCCGGTGCACCAGTTCGCGCACGAGGACCATCTGCTGCGGCGGGGGCTGCGCAACTACTGGGGCTACAACTCGATCGGCTACTTCGCCCCGCACGCCGGGTACGCCGCCTCCGGTACGACCGGTCAGCAGGTCGGCGAGTTCAAGGACATGGTCCGGGCGCTGCACGCGGCCGGCATCGAGGTCATCCTCGACGTGGTCTACAACCACACCGCGGAGGCCGGCGAGCTGGGCCCGACGCTCTCCCTCAAGGGCATCGACAACCGCGGCTACTACCGGCTCCAGTCGGACGCCCGCCGCTACGCCGACTACACCGGCTGCGGCAACACCCTGCACGTGGTCCAGCCGCAGGTGCTGCGCCTGATCACCGACTCGCTGCGCTACTGGGTGACGGAGATGGGCGTCGACGGCTTCCGTTTCGACCTCGCGGCCGCGCTGGCCCGCTCCATGCACGACGTGGACATGCTCTCCCCGTTCCTGGCCGTCATCGCCCAGGACCCGGTGCTGCGCCGGGTGAAGCTCATCGCCGAGCCCTGGGACGTCGGCTCCGGCGGCTACCAGGTCGGCGCGTTCCCGCCGCTGTGGACCGAGTGGAACGACCGCTACCGCAACGCCGTACGGGACTTCTGGCGGCACGCCCTGCCGGACGTGCGCGAGATGGGCTACCGGCTGTCGGGGTCGAGCGACCTGTACGCCTGGGGCGGGCGGCGGCCGTACGCCTCGGTCAACTTCGTCACCGCGCACGACGGTTTCACCCTGCGCGACCTGGTGTCGTACGAGCGCAAGCACAACGAGGCCAACGGCGAGGGCAACCGGGACGGCACGGACGACAACCGGTCGTGGAACGGCGGCGCGGAGGGCGAGAGCGAGGACGAGGGGGTACGGGCGCTGCGGCGGCGCCAGCTCCGCAACCTGCTGACCACCCTGCTGCTGTCCACCGGCGTACCGATGCTGGTCGCGGGCGACGAGCTCGGGCGCACCCAGCGCGGCAACAACAACGCCTACTGCCAGGACAACGAGATCGGCTGGCTGGACTGGAGCCTGCTGGAGGAACCCGGCTGGCGTGCCCTGTTCGAGCTGACGTCACGGCTGATCGCGCTGCGCCACCGCCATCCGGTGCTGCGCCGCCGGGCGTTCTTCTCCGGGCGGGCGCACTCGGCGGACGGGCTGCGGGACCTGGCCTGGTTCACCGCGCGGGGCGCGGAGATGACGGAACGGGACTGGTACGCGCCCGCCGCCACGCTGGGCATGTACCTCTCCGGGCGGGACATCCCGGGCCGCGACGAGCGGGGCGCGCCGGTCGTCGACGACAGCTTCCTGGCGGTGCTGCACGCCGGGGACCGGCCGGTGAGCTTCGTGCTGCCGGGGCCGCCGTGGGCGGAGCGCTACGAGGTGGTGGTGGACACCTCGTGGGAGGAGCAGGCTCAGCCGCCGGGGGTGACGCACCGGGCGGGGGAGGCGATCACGGTGCCGGCCCGGTCCGTGCTGCTGCTGAAGGTCGGCTGAACGGCGAGCGTTCGGGTCAGCCGAGGATCCCGCGCTCGTACGCCGTCGCCACCGCGGCCGCCCGGTCCTTGACGCCGAGCTTGGCGTACAGGTGGGTGAGGTGGGTCTTCACGGTCGCCTCGCTGATGAACAGCTCGCGGGCTATCTCGCGGTTCGGGGTACCCCGGGCGACCAGGGCCAGGACCTCCCGCTCGCGCGCGGACAGCGGCTCCGCGCCGGGCGCGCGCACGGCGTTGACCAGGCGGGAGGCGACGGCCGGGGAGAGGACCGTACGGCCCTCGGCGGCGGCCCGGACGGCGGTGAACAGCTCGTCGCGGGGCGCGTCCTTCAGCAGGTACCCGGTCGCGCCCGCCTCGATCGCGGGCAGGGTGTCGGAGTCGGTGTCGTAGGTGGTCAGCACCAGGACCCTGGCGCGGGCCCGGCGGCGGGTCAGTTCGGCGATGGCGTCCACTCCCCCGCCGCCCGGCATCCGCAGGTCCATCAGGATCACGTCCGGGTCGAGGGCGGCGGCCAGTTCGACGGCCTCCACCCCGTTCACCGCCTCGCCGACGACCGTGAAGCCGGGCGCGGAGTCGAACATGCCGCGCAGGCCGTCGCGTACGACGGGATGGTCGTCGACGATCAGCAGCGAGATGGCGGTGTCATCGGTCATGGCGCACCAACGGTACGCGAGCCGACAGCGCGGTGCCGTGGCCCGGTTCGGACTCCACGGCGAGGGAACCGGCGATGCGTTCGGCGCGGGCGCGCATCCCGTCGAGGCCGAACCCGCCGGTGCGGGTGCGCCGCGGCAGGTTCTCGGGGTCGAAGCCGGTGCCGTCGTCGCGGACGTCGAGGGTGACCTCGTCGCCCATGAAGCTCAGGGTGACGCCGAGGCGGGTGGCTGCGGCGTGCCGGGCCGCGTTGGACAGGGCCTCCTGGGCGATGCGGAGCAGGGTCGCCGCGACCTCCTCGTGCAGTTGCTCCGCCGTACCGGTGACGGTGAACTCGGCGCGTATGCCCGTCCGTTCGCCCCACTCGCCGACCGTCTTCTTCAGTGCCTCGGGCAGCCCGTCGTCGGCGAGCGCGACGGGGGCGAGGTTGTGCACGCTGCGGCGGGCCTCGCCGAGGCTGTGCCGGGCCAGGTCGGCGGCCCGGCCCAGGTGGGTGCGGGCCACGTCCAGGTCGGGGGCGCTCGCGACGACCTGGAGCTGGGCGATGATGCCGGTCAGGCCCTGGGCGATGGTGTCGTGGATCTCGGCGGCAAGCCGTCGGCGCTCGTCGGCGACCCCGGCCTCCCGCGCCTGGACGAGGAGTTGGGCGTGCAGCGCGGCGTTCTCGTCGAGGGCCTGCTGCAACGCGGCGTTGGTGCGGCCGAGTTCGGCGATGGTCTCGGCCTGGGTGCGGGCGTGCGCCTGCTCCTGCACGTTGAACCGGTTGAAGAGGGCGACCAGTCCGAGGTTGGCGCCGAACACCACGAGGAAGCCGAGCCACCACAGCAGATCGCGCGGCGGCATGCCGCCGATCTCGCTGCCCGCCATGGTGACGGCGGTCAGGAAGAGGCCCGGCAGCATCAGCCGCCGGGTCAACTGGCGGGCGGCGCTGTAGTAGCCGGTGACGGCGTAGAAGGCGAAGAAGGGGTTGAGCCAGGTGAGCATGAAACCGAGGGCCCAGCGGACGAGGTACAGCGTCGCGCTCGTACGGTTGGGCCCCGACCACTTCCGGGCCGCCCGTCCCCAGCAGAGCTGGAGCAGCAAGGACGCGGCCACCAGCACGCCGGCGGCCCACATCGCGGCCGGTGTCATCCCGACCGCCCGGGCCGAACCGGCGGCGGTCAGCACGCCCACGGCGAGCAGGGCGTAGGGCCCCCAGAGGTCGAAGAAGGCCCTGCGCTCCGGATGTTCGGCCTGTGTCATGCAGCCAGTGTCCGGCACGGTCGGCTCACTCCCACCGGAACCAGCGCGCCGCGCCCGCCGTCAGCAGCACCGTCCAGACCGTGAGCACGCCCAGGTGGTCCCAGCCGGGCCAGTGTCCGGCGGCGGCCTGGTCCAGGGCGCGGGCCGCCGCGCCGAACGGGGTCAGCGTCACCCCCCGGGCCAGCGCGTGCGGCATCGCCCGCACCGGGATCCACACGCCCGCGCAGAACATCATCGGGAAGAACACCGCCGAGCCGATGGCGCCGGCGACCTTCGTGGTGCGCGACAGCGCCGAGACGACCGCGCCGAGGGCGAGGGCCGCCGCGGCCGCGAGCAGCAGCGCCAGCAGGTACCCGGCGGGCTGTCCGGGCAGCCGTACGTCGAAGGCGAGTCTGCCGACGGCGAGCGCGAGCAGCGCCGAGCCCAGCGCCACCGCGCCCTGCACGGTCATCTGCGCGGTCAGCAGGACGGTGGGCCGCACGGGGGTGACCCGCATCCGGCGCAGGATGCCGCGCTCCCGGTAGCCGGTCAGCGCCTGGGGCAGGATCTGCACCCCGGACATGATCAGCGCGATCAGTACGGCGATGGGCACGTAGGCGTCGACCGGCCGCAGCCCGCCCAGGGAGTCGTCGGCGTCCCGGAACGACGGGATCGAGCCGAGGATCACCAGGAGCAGGGTCGGGAACAGGAAGACCCAGAAGACGGCGCCGGGTTCGCGGCGGAACAGCCGGAACTCGGCACGCAGGACCGCGGTGTTCACAGTGTCTTCTCCTTCTCCTCGGTGAGATCGAGGAACGCGTCGTCGAGCGTGGCGTCGGTGACGCGCAGTTGGTGGGCGGTGATCCGGTGGCGGGCGAGCAGGGTGATAACGGCGTCGACCGTCTCGTCGGTGCCGGAGAGCGTGACGCGGCCGTCCTTGTGCTCGACGGACGCGAGCGCGGGGAGCGCGTCCAGTTCCCGGTCGTCCAGCGGGGCGGACGGGGTGAAGCTGATGACGGTGGCGCCCGCGGAACGCCGGATCAGTCCGGCCGGGGTGTCCAGGGCGGCCACCCGGCCCTTGTCGATCACCGCTATCCGGTCGCAGAGCCGCTGGGCCTCCTCCATGAAGTGGGTGACCAGCAGGACGGTGACCCCGCCCGCCCGTACGTCCTCGATGAGTTGCCAGGTGTCCCGGCGGGCGCGGGGGTCCAGGCCGGTGGTCAGTTCGTCCAGGACGACGATCCGCGGGTTGCCGATCAGGGCGAGCGCGATGGACAGGCGCTGTTTCTGGCCGCCGGAGAGCTTCCCGAACCGGGTGGTGAGCCGGTCGGTCAGGCCCAGCCGCTCGGCGAGCGGGCGCCAGTCCAGCGGGTCGGGGTAGAAGGCGGCGTACAGCTCCAGTGCCTCGCGGACGGTGAGTTTCGCCTGGAGTTCGCTCTCCTGGAGCTGGGCGCCCAGGACGCGGGCGACCCGTTCGTGGTCGGCGACCGGGTCGAGGCCGGTGACCCGGACCCGGCCGGCGTCGGGCACGCGCAGGCCCTCGACGCACTCGACGGTGGTGGTCTTGCCGGCGCCGTTCGGGCCGAGGACGCCGAAGATCTCGCCCTCCTCCACGGCGAAGGAGACACCGTCGACGACGGCGCGGCCCCCGTAGACCTTGCGCAGGTCGGTTACCTCTATGACGGACATGCGTCGAGCGTGCCGCGGGGAGCGCCGCGGGCACATCGGCCGTCCCGCTCGAACGGGCATCAGCCGATCGGATGATGCGGGGGTACGACCCTGGCGAACACGCAGGTCGTAGGACCTTCGTCCGAACCGGGTCCGGCCAAAACTCGGTGGGCGACGTCAGTGGCGTTCCGTAGGCTCGCTCCTGATGTCCACTACACCTGCCGCCGCCGAGAACCGCTCCGCCGTGCGCACCCTGCTACGGCTGTGGCCGTACGTGCGCCCGGTGCGGGTGCGTCTGTTCACCGCCGCCTTCATCGCGATCGTCGCCTCCTGCGTGGGGCTGGTGATACCGCTGGTGCTGAAGTGGATGGTCGACGGGCCGATCGCCGCCCGGGACTCCGCGGGCGTGTGGCGGGGCGCGCTGTACCTGCTGCTGCTCGGAATCGCCGAGGCACTGCTGTTCGGCCTGCGGCGCTGGCTGGTGGCGCGGCCGCTGTCGCATGTCGAGGCGTCGATGCGGGCGCGGCTGTACCGGCACCTCCAGCGGCTGCCGGTGGCCTTCCACGACCGGTGGGCCTCTGGACAACTGCTGTCACGGGCGACCACCGACCTGATGCTGGTCCGGATGTTCCTCGCCTTCCCGCTGACGTTCCTGCTGGTCAACGGGGTGACCATTGCCATCGGCGTGGTCATCATGCTGCTCCAGGACTGGACGCTGGGCCTGGTGATCCTGGGGCCGACGGTGCCCCTGGTGGTCATGTGCGTGGTCTTCGAGGAGCGGTACGCGCACGCGGCGCGGCGCGCGCAGGACCAGGTCGGCGATCTGACCACGGTGGTCGAGGAGAGCGTGCTCGGCATCCGCATCGTCAAGGGGTTCGGGCGCCACCGCAGTCAGGCGCGGGCGTTCCGTGAGCTGGCGCGGTCGCTGCGGGACACGGAACTGCGCAAGGCGCGGCTGCTGGCGGCGATCTGGGCGGTGATCGTGACCCTGCCGGAGCTGGCCATCGGGGCGGCCCTGGTGGTCGGGGCGGTGCAGGTGGCGGACGGCGCGCTGTCGGCGGGCACGCTGGTGGCCTTCCTGTCGACGGCGCTGGCGCTGCGCTGGCCGGTGGAGTCCATCGGCTTCCTGCTGGCGATGAGCCAGGAGGCGTCGACGGCGACCGAGCGGTTCTTCGAGGTGATGGACGCGCCGCCGGAGGCGACCGCTCCGGACGCCCCGCCCGCCGCGAACGGCTCACCCGCCGAGGACGGCGGGCTGCGCTTCCACGGCGTCCGGTTCCGCTATCCGGACGCCGCGCCGGACTCCCCGCCGCTCCTCGACCACATCGAACTGCACGTCCGCCCCGGTGAGTCGATGGCCCTGGTCGGGGCCACCGGAAGCGGCAAGACCACGCTCACCGCGCTCGTCCCCCGGCTGCACGAGGTGACGTCCGGGCGGATCACCCTGGACGGCGAGGACATCACCGCCATGCCCCGCGAGGAGCTGCGCGCGAAGGTCGCGGTCGCCTTCGAGGAGCCCACGCTGTTCTCGGCGAGCGTCGGGGACAACGTCCTGATGGGCGCCGGCGGCGACGCCGGCGCGCCGGAGCTGGAGCGGGCCCTGACCGTCGCCCAGGCGGCCGACTTCGTGCACGCGCTGCCGCAGGGGACGCTGACCCAGGTCGGCGAACAGGGCCTGAGCCTGTCCGGCGGCCAGCGGCAGCGCCTCGCGCTGGCGCGCGCGGTGGTCGGCCGGCCGCGGTTCCTGGTGCTCGACGACCCGCTGTCGGCCCTGGACGTGCACACCGAGGCCGCCGTCGAGGCCGCCCTGCGCCGGGTGCTCGTGGACACCACGGCCCTGATCGTCGCCCACCGGCCGTCCACGGTCCTGCTCGCCGACCGGGTCGCCCTGCTCGCCGACGGACGCATCCAGGCCGTCGGCACCCACCAGGAACTGCTGCGCACCAGCACGGAGTACGCCCGGCTGATGTCCGGGGACGATCCCGCAGACCCGTCCGGCCACGAGGAGGGCGACCGATGACCGCCGCCACGACGTCCGCCGCCGCCACCGAGGGGGAGGACGAACCGGAGCGCCCCGAGCAGGCCGCCGACCCCTTCGACCGCGACGTACTGCCCACCCCGCCCGGTGCCACGGCCGCGCTGCTGCGCTCCCTGCTGGCCCCGATGAAGGGGCGGGTGGCGCTGACCACGGCCCTGCTGCTGCTCCAGCAGGCGGCGGTGCAGACGGGGCCGCTGCTGGTGGCGTACGCCATCGACCGGGCCGTGCCGGCGCTGCGCGACGGCGACCGCGGGCCGCTGATCGCGGTGGCCGTCGCCTATCTGCTGTGCGCGCTGGTGTCGGGCGGGATGCAGTACGCGTTCACCGTGGTCTCCGCCCGGGTGAACCAGGACGTCCTGCTCGATCTGCGCGGCCGGATCTTCCGCCACGCCCAGGCGCTCAGCGTGGACTTCCACGAGCGCTACACCTCGGGCCGGCTGATCTCCCGCTCCACGACGGACGTCGAGTCGCTGCGCGAGCTGCTCAACGAGGGCTTGCAGGAGCTGGTGACGGTCCTGCTGTCGTTCGTGTACATCGGGGCGATGCTGCTCTGGCTGGACCTCGGGATCGGCGCGGTCGCGGTGGCCTCGGCCGTGCCGCTGTACCTGCTCGTACGGCTGTACCAGCGGCGCGCGGGCGAGGTGTACCGGGAGCGGTCCACGGCGATCGCGGCGGTGATCGTGAAGTTCGTGGAGACGATGAACGGCATCCGGCCGGTGCGCTCCTTCCGCCGCGAGGCCGCCAACGACGCCGAGTTCGCCGTCCTCAACCGGCGCCACGAGCGCACCAACGGCGACGCGCTGCTGGAGATGGCCCGCTATGTCGTCGGCTCCCGGCTGGTGTCCGGCACCGCCCTGGCCCTGACCGTGCTGTGGGGGGCCTGGCGGGTGGCGGACGACTCGCTGGCGCTGGGCGTGCTGGCGGCGGCCGTGCTGTACCTGCGGCGGCTGTACGACCCCATCGACCGGCTCGGCATGTTCCTCAACTCCTACCAGTCGGCGGCCGCCTCGCTGGAGAAGATCGCGGGCCTGCTGGCACAGACGCCGTCCGTGCCCGAGGCCGCCAGGCCCCTGGAGCTGCCCGCGCGCGAGGGCGACCACCCGGGGCGCACGGTCGTCTTCGACGGCGTCCGGTTCGCCTACCGCACCGGCGGCGAGATCCTGCCCCGCTTCGACCTGACCCTGCCGGCCGGGCAGACGGTCGCGGTCGTCGGCTCCACCGGCGCCGGCAAGTCCACGCTGGCCAAGCTGCTGGCCCGCTTCTACGACCCCACCGCGGGCCGCGTCACACTGGACGGCGTCGACCTGCGCGACCTCGCGCTACCCGAACTGCGGCGCGGGGTGGTGATGGTGACCCAGGAGGCGTTCCTGTTCTCCGGCACGGTCGCCGAGAACATCGCGATCGGCCGCCCGGACGCGAGCCGGGAGGAGATCGAGCGGGCGGCGAAGGCGATCGGCGCGCACGAGTTCATCAGCGCCCTGCCGGACGGCTACGACACGGACGTCCGCAAGCGGGGCGGCCGGATCTCCGCCGGTCAGCGGCAACTCGTCGCCTTCGCGCGGGCGTTGCTCGCCGACCCGGCGGTGCTGATCCTCGACGAGGCGACCAGCTCGCTGGACATCCCCGGGGAGCGTGCGGTGCAGCAGGCGATGACGACGGTGCTGCGCGGCCGTACCGCGGTGGTGATCGCGCACCGGCTGTCGACCGTCGAGATCGCCGACCGGGTGCTGGTCATGGAGCACGGACGGATCGTGGAGGACGGCAGTCCGGCGGAACTGACCGCGGGCACCGGCAGGTTCTCCGACCTGCACCGGGCCTGGCGGGACAGTCTGGTCTGAGCGGGGGGACCCGGAAGTGATCGACGCGTACGAGGACCCCGGCACGCCCGACGTCCGCGGTGGCTGGCACTACCTGTGGTGGCTGGTGACCCGGCAGCCCCGGCGGTCCGTCGCCGGGGCGGTGATCGCCAGTGTCTGGATGGTGCTCGGCGCGGCGACGCCGTATCTGATGTCCCGGGCGATCGACGACGGTCTCCAGCAGGGCGACCTCGGCGCGCTCGCCGGGTGGACGGCCGCGCTGTTCGCGGTCGGGGCGTTCAACGCCTGGCTGGGCATCATGCGGCACCGCACGATGACCCGGGTGCGGATGGACGCCAACTTCCGCACGGTCAAGGTGGTCGTCGGGCACACGGTGCGGCTGGGGGCCTCGCTGGCCCGCCGGACCGGGGCCGGCGAGGTGGTCACGATCGGCGTCGGTGACGTGCAGACGATCAGCACGTCCCTCACGGTGGTCGGGCCCGGGGTCGGCGCGCTCGTCGCCTACACCGTGGTCGCCGGGCTGCTGCTGTCGGTCTCGGCACGGCTGGCCGTGGTGGTGCTGCTCGGGGTGCCGGTGATCGTCGTACTGGTGGGGCCGCTGCTGGGGCGGTTGCAGGGCGCGGAGTCGGAGTACCGGGAGCGGCAGGGCGTACTGACCGCGCGCATCGGCGATCTGGCGGGCGGTCTGCGGGTCCTCAACGGCCTGGGCGGCAAGGAGCTGTTCGCGGACGCCTTCCGCCGGGACTCGCGGCGGCTGCGCGAGCAGGGCTACCGGGTCGGCGCGGTGACGAGCTGGATGCAGGCGCTCGGGGTCGGACTGCCGACCCTGTTCCTCGGCGTGGTGACCTGGCTCGCGGCCCGGTCGGCAGCCCAGGGCGAGATCACCGTGGGCGAGCTGGTGGCGGTGTACGGCTATGTCGCGGTCCTGGTGGGCCCGGTGGCGTTCCTGGTCGAGTTCGGCCACCAGCTCGCCCGGGGCGTGGTGGCCGCCCGGCGGGTGGTGGGGCTGCTGCGGCTGGAGCCCGAACCGGACGGCGGCGCGTGTGCCGCCCCGGCCGAACCGGCGGTGCTGTACGACCCGGAGTCCGGGGTGCGGGTGGCGCCGGGACGACTGACCGCGCTGGCCGGGGCGCGGCCCGCCGACACGGCGGCCGTGCTCGACCGGCTCGGCCGGTACGCGCCGTCGGCGGCGACCTGGGGCGAGACCCGTCTGGACGAGATCCCGCTGGCGCAGGTCCGGGCGCGGATCCTGGTCGCCGACCACGACGCCGACCTGTTCGCGGGCACGCTGCGGGAACTGGTCGGCGGCCGCCGGGAGCCGGCCGAGCGGAACATCCGGCGGGCGGTGCACTCGGCGGTGGCCGACGACATCGTGCAGGGTCTGCCGGACGGGCTCGACTCGGCGATCGACGCGCGGGCCCGCAATCTGTCCGGCGGGCAGCGGCAGCGGGTCCGGCTGGTGCGGGCGCTGCTGGCCGACCCGGAGGTACTGCTGGCGGTGGAGCCGACGTCGGCCCTCGACGCGCACACCGAGGCGGCGGTGGCGGCCCGGCTGCGGCCGGCCCGCAGCGGCCGCACCACCGTGCTGACCACCACCTCCCCGCTCGTCCTCGACCACGCCGACACCGTGCACTTCGTGGTGGACGGCAAGGTGGCCGCGACGGGCACGCACCGGGAGCTGCTGGCCCGGGAGCCGGGCTACCGGGCCCTGGTCGCGCGGGGCGCCGACGCGGACGCGGACGCGGACACCGAGACAGCCGCGGACACAGAGGCGGGCGCGGACATCGGGACGAGAGCGGGCACCGGGACGGGCGCGGCCGCCGGTGCCGAGGAGGTCGTGGCATGAGCCGAGGGCAGCTGCCCGTCGCCGGACCCGCCGAGGTGCGGCGGGCGGCGGTGCGGCTGGTGCGGGCCGACGGGCGCGGGTTCTGGGCCGTACTGGCGCTGAACGCGGCGGCCGCCGGAGCCGGACTGGCCGGGCCCTGGCTGCTGGGGCGGATCATCGACACGGTGCGGGCCGGGGGCGGGGTCGCGGCGGTGGACCGGCTCGCGGCCGGCATCGTGCTGTGCGCGCTCGGGCAGCTGCTGCTGGCACGCTGGGCCCGGTACGCGGGACACCGGTTCGGGGAGCGGACGCTGGCGCGGGTGCGCGAGGAGTTCGTCGACCGGGCGCTGGCACTGCCCGCGTCCGTGGTGGAGCGGGCCGGCACCGGCGATCTGACGGCGCGCGGCACGGCGGACGTGACGACCGTCGGCACCACCCTGCGCGACGCCGGGCCCGAGCTGCTGATCAACTCCGTGCAGGCGCTGTTCCTGCTGGGCGCGGTCTTCGCGCTCGACCCGCTGCTCGGCGTGGTCGGGGTGGCCTGCCTGGCCCCGATCGGGGTGGTGCTGCGCTGGTATCTGCGCCGGGCCCGGGAGGGCTATCTGGCGGAGGGCGCGGCCGGTTCGCAGGTCGCCGAGATCCTCGGGGCGACCGCGTCCGGGGCGCGTACCGTCGAGGCGTTCCACCTCGGCGAGCGGCGGATCGCGGCGAGCCGCGAGGCGCTGGAGGTCTCCCGGCGCAGACGGCTGTACACGCTGTTCCTGCGGACGGTGTTCTTCCCGGCGGTGGAGACGTCGTACGTCCTGCCGGTGGCCGGGGTGCTGCTGGTCGGCGGGGTGCTGCACGGCCACGGGGGGACGAGCCTGGGCGCGGTGGTGGCGGGCGCGCTGTATCTGAAGCAGCTCGGCACACCGCTGGACGAGGTCCTCATGCGGGTGGAGATGCTCCAGAGCAGCGGGGCGTCGTTCGCGCGGGTGGAGGGGCTGGCGCGGGCCGCGCGCGCGGACGCCGCCGGGCGGTACGCGCCGCCCTCGGACGACCGCATCGACGTGACCGGGGTGCGGTACGCCTACGACCGCGGCGGCGAGGTGCTGCGCGGCGTCGACCTGACCGTGCGGCCCGGGGAACGACTGGCGGTGGTCGGCCCGTCCGGCGCCGGCAAGACCACGCTGAGCCGGCTGCTCGCGGGCGTCGACGCGCCGAGCGCCGGCGCCGTGACGGTGGGCGGGGTGCCGGTCTCGGAGCTCGGGCCGGAGCGGCTGCGCCGCCAGGTCGTGCTCGTCACCCAGGAGCACCACGTCTTCCTGGGCACGGTCCGCGACAACCTGCGGATCGCCGAACCGTCCGCCGGGGACGCGCAGTTGTGGGCGGCGCTGGCGACGGTCGGCGCCGAGGCCTGGGTGCGCGCCCTGCCCGACGGCCTGGACACCGAGCTCGGCGAGGGCGGCCTGGGCACCGACGGCTCCCAGGCGCAGCAACTCGCCCTGGCACGCGTGGTGCTGGCCGATCCGCACACGCTCATCCTCGACGAGGCCACCGCGCTGCTGGACCCGGCGACCGCCCGGCACACCGAGCGGGCCCTGGCCGCGGTATTGCGCGGCCGTACGGTCATCGCCATCGCGCACCGGCTGCACACCGCGCACGACGCCGACCGCGTCGCCGTGATGGAGGACGGCCGTCTCGCCGAACTCGGCACGCACGACGAGCTGGTGGCGGCCGGCGGGGCGTACGCCGCGCTGTGGGCGACCTGGCACGGCGACCCGGCGGACGGCTCCGTACCCGTCTGACCCGTCGGAGGGCGCGCCCCGGCTGACCGCGCGGGTGGGGGCGCCCCCGCCTGACTCCCCGGAGGGGCCGCACCCGGCCCCTCGACCAACACTCCGTATATCGAACACGAACCCCCGGACAACGAACCGTTTCCGGCCAACTTCCTGACACGCTCCTGACATTCGGCGCATCTCCTGCGACGCTACACACAGCCCGCTCACAGCAACCCCACAGGTTCGTGCCTGTGCCGGGCCCAGCTCTCACGCACCTGGTTCTGCGTACCGCCTTGTTCTGCCCGGACGGCCGGCCAGCCGTCCGGTCTCCCCTGGCCGTGCGATCCGCGGCCGTGCAGAAGGAGTCAGTGTTGAGCAGCAGTTCCTCTCACAGACGCACCTCCCACACCCCGTACCGCAAGACCGCCGCCGTCGCCCTCGTCGGCGTCTCGGCGCTGATCGCCGCGGCCGTGCAGTCCGGCGCCGCGTCCGCCGCCCCCGACCGGACGCCGACCGCGCCCGTGTCGGGCCAGGTCAGACCGGGCGCCGAATCGGTCCGGCTGACGCCGGCCCAGCGCGCCGCGCTGATCCGCGAGGCCGACGCCGCCAGGGCGGACACCGCCCGGGACCTGGGCCTGGGCGCCAAGGAGAAGCTCGTCGTCCGCGACGTCCTCAAGGACGCCGACGGCACGGTCCACACCCGCTACGAGCGCACCTACGACGGCCTCCCGGTGCTCGGCGGCGACCTGGTCGTCGACACCACCGCCTCCGGAGCCACCGCGTCCGTCACCAGGGCCACCCGGTCCGCCGTCTCGGTCGCCTCGCTCACCGCCGCCGTCCCCGCCGCGCAGGCCGAGCGGCAGGCCCTGTCCCTCGCCAAGGACGCGGGCGCCGCGCGGGCCACGGCCGACCGGGCACCGCGCAAGGTCGTCTGGGCCGCGAGCGGCACGCCCGTCCTCGCCTACGAGACCGTCGTCGGCGGCCTCCAGGATGACGGCACCCCCAACCAGCTCCACGTGATCACCGACGCGGCCACCGGCAAGAAGCTCTTCGAGTACCAGGGCATCGAGACCGGCACCGGGAACACGATGTACAGCGGCACGGTCACGCTCGGCAGCACGCAGTCGGGGTCGACGTACAACCTGACGGACACCGCCCGCGGCAACCACAAGACGTACAACCTCAACCACGGCACCTCCGGCACCGGCACCCTCTTCTCGGGCTCCGACGACACCTGGGGCAACGGCAGCGCGTCCAACCTGGAGACCGCCGCCGCCGACGCGCACTACGGGGCGGCGGTGACGTGGGACTACTACAAGAACGTGCACGGGCGGTCCGGCATCCGCGGTGACGGGGTGGGCGCGTACTCGCGGGTCCACTACGGCAACAACTACGTCAACGCGTTCTGGGACGACAGCTGCTTCTGCATGACCTACGGCGACGGCTCGGGCAACACCCACCCGCTCACCGCGATCGACGTGGCCGGCCACGAGATGAGCCACGGCGTCACCTCCAACACCGCCGGCCTCAACTACAGCGGTGAGTCCGGCGGGTTGAACGAGGCCACCTCCGACATCTTCGGCACGGCGGTCGAGTTCTACGCGGCGAACGCCACCGACGTCGGCGACTACCTCATCGGTGAGAAGATCAACATCAACGGCGACGGCACCCCGCTGCGCTACATGGACAAGCCCAGCAAGGACGGCGCGTCCAAGGACAGCTGGTACTCCGGCATCGGCTCGGTGGACGTGCACTACTCCTCGGGCCCCGCGAACCACTTCTTCTATCTGCTGAGCGAGGGCAGCGGCGCCAAGGTCATCAACGGCGTCAGCTACAACTCGCCCACCTCCGACGGGCTTCCGGTCACCGGCATCGGCCGCGCCAAGGCGGAGAAGATCTGGTTCCGCGCGCTCACCACGAAGTTCACCTCGACCACCAACTACGCGGCGGCCCGCACCGGCACCCTGGCGGCGGCGGGCGACCTGTACGGTACGACGAGCGCCGAGTACAAGGCGGTGCAGGACGCCTGGGCGGCCGTCGCGGTCGGCTCGCGCTCCGGTGGCGGCGGCGGTGGCGGCACGTCCTTCGAGAACACCGCCGACGTATCGATTCCGGACAACGGAGCGGCCGTCACGTCGTCGATCACGGTCTCCGGACGGACCGGCAACGCCCCCTCGAACCTTCAGGTCTCGGTCGACATCGTGCACACCTGGCGCGGCGACCTCGTGATCGACCTGGTGGCCCCCGACGGGTCGGCGTACCGCCTGAAGAACTTCAGCTCCTCCGACTCGGCGGACAACGTGAACGCGACCTACACGGTGAACGCGTCCTCCGAGGTCGCCAACGGTACGTGGAAGCTGAAGGTCCAGGACCAGGCGGCCCAGGACACCGGTTACATCAACAGCTGGAAGCTCACCTTCCCGTAGGCCGCGGGCCGCACCCGGCACCCGCGGACAGGGCGCCGCCCCGGAGGTTCGACTCCCCGGGGCGGCGCCCGCTTTTTGCCATGCGCATGCGCGAACCTGGTCGGTCCATTACCGAGGTCAAGTCCATTTACATTCCCGCAACGTTCACCCGACAGTCGACTTTCGGTCAACATCACCTTGGGGTCCTGACATGTACGCGCCCTTGATGCGAGGCTTCCCCCAACCGCCGTAGCACAGCAACTTCACATCACCCGGGCAGTACCCCACCCTGCCCGGACTCCCCCACCAAGGAGCTTGCGTGAGCCCCCTCTACGCGCGTCACAAGCGCACCACCCTGGCCATCGCCACCGCGGTCGCGGCCGGAGCCCTGCTCACCACCGGCCTCGCCAGCGGCACCGCCGTCGCCCAGAGCCCGGCGGACTCCACCAAGGCGGCACCGCTCGCGGCGGCCCCCCTCCAGCTCTCCACCGCCGCCCGCACCACGCTGATCCAGCAGCAGCAGGCCGACGCGCCCGAGACCGCCACCGCGATAGGCCTCGGCTCCCAGGAGAAGCTGGTCGTCAAGGACGTCGTCAAGGACGTCGACGGCACGGTGCACACCCGCTACGAGCGCACCTACGCGGGTCTGCCGGTGCTCGGCGGCGACCTGATCGTCCACCAGTCGGCCTCCGGCGCGACCAAGGGCGTGACCAAGGGTCTCAAGACCAACTTCAAGGTCGCCTCCGTCAAGCCGCAGATCGCCGCCGCCACGGCGGAGAAGCAGGCGCTGACCGCGGCGCAGGCGGCCGGCTCGGCGAAGACCTCGGCGGACGCCGCGCCCCGCAAGGTGATCTGGGCGGGCAACGGCACCCCGGTCCTCGCCTACGAGACGGTCGTCGGCGGCTTCCAGGACGACGGCACCCCCAACCAGCTGCACGTCATCACCGACGCGGCCAGCGGCAAGAAGCTCTTCGAGTACCAGGGCATCGAGACCGCGTCGACCGGCACCGGCAAGACGCTGTACTCCGGCACCGTCAGCCTGACCACCAACCTGTCGGGCTCGACGTACCAGCTGTACGACACCACGCGCGGCGGCCACAAGACGTACAACCTGGCCCACGGCACCTCCGGCACCGGCACGCTGTTCACCGACGCGGACAACGTCTGGGGCACCGGCGCCGCCTCCAGCTCCTCCACCGACCAGACCGCGGCCGCCGACGCCGCCTACGGCGCCCAGGAGACCTGGGACTTCTACAAGGACACCTTCGGCCGCAACGGCATCAAGAACAACGGTGTCGGCGCCTACTCCCGCGTCCACTACAGCAGCGCCTACGTCAACGCCTTCTGGGACGACAGCTGCTTCTGCATGACCTACGGCGACGGCTCCAGCAACACCCACCCGCTGACCTCGCTGGACGTGGCCGGCCACGAGATGAGCCACGGTGTCACCTCCAACACCGCGGGCCTGAACTACTCGGGCGAGTCCGGCGGCCTGAACGAGGCGACCTCCGACATCTTCGGCACGGGCGTGGAGTTCTACGCGGCGAACTCCTCCGACGTCGGCGACTACCTCATCGGCGAGAAGATCAACATCAACGGCGACGGCACCCCGCTGCGCTACATGGACAAGCCCAGCAAGGACGGCGGCTCGGCGGACTACTGGTCCTCCTCGGTCGGCAGCAAGGACGTGCACTACTCGTCCGGTGTCGCGAACCACTTCTTCTACCTCCTCTCGGAGGGCAGCGGCGCGAAGACCATCAACGGCGTCTCCTACAACTCGCCCACGTACACCGGCACCACGGTCACCGGCATCGGCCGGGCCGCGGCGCTCCAGATCTGGTACAAGGCGCTGACGACGTACATGACGTCGACGACGAACTACAAGTCGGCCCGTACGGCGACCCTGTCGGCGGCGTCCGCGCTGTACGGCTCCAGCAGCACCCAGTACGCCGCGGTCGCGGCGGCCTGGACCGCGGTCAACGTCAGCTGACCGCACGGCAGTCGACAGGGCGGTACCCCGGGACTCCGACGTCCCGGGGTACCGCCCTACCCTTGCTTCCCATGTCCTTCACGTACGCGGACGTCGGCGCGACCCGCGAGCACGCCGGTTTCTGTCCCCCCGGCTTCCACCCCCTGCACATACGCACCCGGCTCGGCGAGGGCGAGGAACTCTTCCGCCGGGCCGCCGAAGCCGTCCTCACCTGGGAGATGCACCGCGCGCTCGGCGTCGGCGTCACCACGAAGGCCGACCGGGCCGAGCCCGGCGCGGACGTCACCATCACCCTGGCCGGCCTGATCAAGGCCCCCTGCCGGGTGGTCTGGGCGGTCGAGGAGCCCCGCCGGGCCGGCTGGGCCTACGGCACGCTGCCCGGTCACCCCGAGTGCGGCGAGGAGTCCTTCGTCGTCCACCGCACCGGCGACGGCACGGTCTGGTTCACCGTCTCCGCCTTCAGCCGCCCGGCCAAGTGGTACGCCCGGGCCGGCGGCGCGGCCACGCGGACCCTGCAACACGCCTATGCCCGGCGCTGCGGGACGGTACTGCGCCGCCTGTGCGCGCCGCACGACCAGGTCTGAGCCCCCTGCGCCCGCGTGGGCGGGCCCGCCCCGGAAGGGACAAAGGACCCTTCCGGGGAGATGGTGCGCCCTTCTAGCCTCGAGAGTGGCTCCACCGGTCCACTGCCTCCACGCGACAAGGGACGCCCATGCCCGTCAACAAGACCTCACGCCGTGCCCTGGTGATCGGCGCCGCGGCCACCGCGCTCGCGCTCACCGCCGGTGTCGGCATCGGGCTGGCCGCCGACGGCGACTCCGAGGGGGGTGCTTCGAAGACGGCGAAGCTCGTCGTCCCGGCGCACACCACCGGCAAGGACGGCACGGTGATCACGTACGGGAAGGCGGGCGCCCCCGTCACCGTGAGCGTCTACGAGGACATGCGCTGTCCCTACTGCGCGGGCTTCGAGCGCGACCTGGGCGCGACCCTCACCTCCCTCGCCGACTCCGGCAAGGTGAAGGTCGAGTTCCATATGGCCACCTTCCTGGACAAGCGCCTCGAAGGAAAGGGCTCCCGGACCGCGCTCGGAGCGCTCGGAGCGGCCCTGAACGAGAGCCCCGCCCTGTTCAAGCAGTTCCACACCGCCCTGTACGCCGCCCAGCCGCGGGAGGAGACCACGGACACCTTCGGCAGCAGCGCCGAACTGCTGAAGATCGCCGACAAGGTGCCCGGTCTGCGCACGCACGCCTTCAACAAGGCCGTCAAGGAAGGCACCTACCTCGCCTGGGCCGACAAGGTCGGCGAGACCTTCTACGACAGCGACGTCACCGGCACCCCGGCGGTCAAGGCCGACGGCCGGGACATCACGGTCCTCGACAGCAACGGCAAGCCCGTAGCCGCCCAGAAGTTCACCGCAGAGATCGAGACCACCACCGCCCAGCGGTGACACGACCTGTCGACGCAGTGAGCGCCTGCCGGAGCCAAGTGCTTCGGGGCCCACGGAAGATCCGTGGGCCCCGATGGGTGGGTGACGCCGGCGAGTCAGCCCGAAATCTCCCCCGAGCCGGGAGCGGATTCCTCGACAACCTTCTGGAAGAACGCGTCCACCTCGCCGACTACGAGCGGACTGCAGGCCGCCTGGAAGACCGTTCCGTCGCTCCAGGCCATCATCCAGCCTCCTCCGGGAAGTTCACGCCGCACGCGCTCCACGAGCACGCCTTCCAGAGTGGTCTCGCTCACGTCGATCTCGATGTGCCAGCCGGGGTTGTCCGACGTGGCCATCCTGATGCCGAACTCGTGCTCCCATTCCCCGTCGCAGTTGGACGCGTACCAGGAGAGAATGAAACGCATACCTCGATCTCCCTCAGGGGCATCCGATGGGCTTTTCCCAGTCCTCGAGACCACGCGCCGTCCCATCCGGAAGGTTCATATGGGGCGTATCCACCTTAGTGCCATCCGGATTGGTGTGGAACGGACCCTCCAGGTCGAATCTCTTGACGGGTTCGAACGGAGCCGGGTTACGAGGGTTCGACTGCGGCGCCCACTCCGCATACTTCTTGATCTGCCCCGTCGTGCCGTGTCGCACGAACGTGGTGTGCGGTCCCTCGGCGTCATAGTTGGGTCGCTGGCCGGGCTTGCGCCCCATGTTGTGAACCAGCAGGCCGACCCCGCCCGTCACAACGTAGTAGGTGTGCACCTCGTCGACCGTGAGGTCGTGCGTGCGGTGCAGCTCCGTCCAGTGGGAGACCGCGGTGATCCGGACGCGGGTACCCGCGCTCGTGCGCAGTCCCTCACCCGGCTTCAGTTCGCCGGCCTTGATCCAGGAGTGGAGTTCCGGTACCCAGAAGGGGTGTGTGTCCGTGGCTGTGAGCTTGGACGTGGCGCCGTCCTTGCCCGTGGCCACTGTCAGGGTCGTGAAGTCCTTGTCGTCCTCCGTGGTGATGGTGGCGACGACCTTCTTCGTCGACGTCTTCCCGGTCTCGGGATCCGTGACGACGACCGATTCACCGGTCCTGACGTCCTCGATGTTCTTGGTGGAGCCGTCCGCCATCAGGACCTTGGTGCCCGGCAGGAAGCTGTGCTTGACGACGCAGCTCTCCGCCGCGTCGATGATCTTGCGGGCCCACTTCTGTTCCTTGCGGAACTTGATGACGGCCTTGGAGAGCTTCCAGGCGCCCTTGACGATCTCGGCGCCCTTCTTGAACATCGTCCCCCACGGGATGACGTCGATCAGCAGGCTGACGCAGCTGGAGACACCGCCGTTGAGGCAGCCCATGAAGTCGTCCCAGCCGATGAACGACTTGAACAAGTCCCAGCCGACGTTCTTGGCGACGTCCAGCAGGCTGGTCTTCTGGATCTTCTTGGCCTTGGCGACGTCCGGGTTGTTCACCTGGTCGCCGACGGAGCCCTTGTCGCTGGTGCCGCCACCGCCCTTGTACTCGGGGCACTGCGGGTTCTTCAGGCTCGGGCACTGTCCCCCCTGCTTGGGGGTCGAGTGGTGGCACAGCTCGGGGACGACGTCGCAGTGGGTCGTGCCCGAGGGGTCGCTCAGGGTGACCGGGTTGTTGTCGCTGTAGGCGTAGCCGTTCAGCGACTGCGGGTCGTCCAGGTTCATCAGCGGGTCGACGCTGATGAACCGGCCGAGGGACTCGTCGTACTCCCGGGCCCCCAGGTGCGTCAGTCCGGTCGCCGTGTCCTGCGTGCCGCCGACGAAGCCCTCGGTGCCCGGCCAGGCGGACGGTGTGCTGCCGCGCAGCGCGCCGAAGGGAGTCGTACGGCGCTGCTGGAGCGCCTGGGACGCGGCGTCCACGGACAGCTGGCCGGTGCCCTGGTGATCCGCGAGCGTGAAGGAGACCTTGTTGTCGTCGCCGCGGATCGCCTGGACGCCGTCGCCGAGGTCGTAGTACCGCGTGCACTTGGCCTTCGTGGCACCCTTGGCGAGCGTGATCTCACTGCCGCCCAGGTAGAGCGTGGTCTCGGTCGGGGTGCGCTGGACGAGCCGCTCGCCGTCCGGGGTGTAGACGTACGTCGTGGTCTTCGAGCCGCCGCTGCCGTCGGGCTCGGTGACCTTGGCCAGGTGCCCCTCGGCGTCCCAGTCCAGGTTCTGGGTGTTGCCGCCGATGGTGCGGGTGTGGGTGTTGCCGGTCTCGTCGTAGGAGTAGGAGCTCCGCGCGGTGTTCCCGCTCGGGCCGGCGGTGTCCACCTGGGTCAGCGTGTGCGCCTGCGTGGTGCCCGCGGGCGGGTAGCTGTAGTCGTGCTCGATGTCCTTCGCGGTATCCCCGCTCGGGTCGTGCACCACCTCGCGGGACCGGTTGCCCTCCGACGCGCCGCTCGCGGTCTTGTCGTAGGTGTACGACCGCCAGTACGGGGCCGGTCCGCCGAGCAGCGAGGCCGACGGTGCGGCCGCGCAGCCGGTGGTGCCCTGCGCCCAGGCCTCGGTGAGGCGCTGGAGGTAGTCGTACTGGAAGCACTGGTTGTCCGTGCCGTCGCGTGAGGCGTCGGAGATGGACAGGACGTCGCCGGACTCGTCGTAGCCGTAGACGGTCGAGCGGTCGACGCCGGCGATGCCCTCGCGTTCCACCCGGGAGGTCTTCAGCCGCCCGGTGCCCCACTCGTACGAGTTGTCGAGGTAGGTCTTCTTGCCGCCGGTCGTGCCGACCTCGACCCGGCGGGCCCTGCCGATGTCGTCGTAGGTGACGGCGGTCAGATAGTCGGTCGCGCCCTTCGCCGTGATCAGGCGGTGGGTGGCGTCGTAGCCGTAGGCGACGGACTCACCGGCCAGCGACCCGGCCGCCGGATAGCTGACGCCCTTCAACGTGCCGTCCAGGTTGTAGCCGGTGTCCTCCTGGTAGGTGCCCTGGAGAGCGCCCTCGGACGCGGGGATCGTGGTCGTGGTGCGCGTCGGCCGGTACAGGGCGTCGTAGCTGGTGACCGCGGTCGTGTACTCGTTGGAGCCGTCGTAGCGCGTCCACGACGCCGGCTGTCCCTTGGCGTTGGTCACCGTGTCGTAGGTCCACTTGGCCAGCAACGGGCCCGTGACGCTCGTGGAGTGCAGCTCGGTCTTGCGGCCGATGCCGTCGTAGGCGTACGCGAGGGTGACCTTGTCGGCGTCCTTGGTGCGGTCGTCCTTGACGGTGAGCAGGCTGCCCCGGTCGTCGTACGTGGAGACGATCGTCCCCTTGTCGGGGTCGGTCGTCCGGGTGGCACGGCCGAGCAGGTCGTACTCGTACGTCCACTTGTTCCCGGCCGGGTCGGTGACCTTGGAGACCTTGCCGGCGGGCGTGTAGTCGTAGGTGGTCACGTCGTGGTCGCCGGTGGGCGTGTTGCCGTGGTACTCCCACAGCTCGCGGGTGTTGCCGCGGGCGTCGGTGACGGTGGTGGTGGCGGCCCTGCCCTTGGCCGGGGTGACGGTGACGCGGTCACCGCCGTACCGGGTCGTGGTGGTGGACAGCACCGTGGTGCTGTCGCCGTCGCCGTTGCCGGCGACCTCCTTGCGCTCGGTCTCCCGGCCGAGACCGTCGTGGGCGATCCAGGTCTGCGTCTCCACGCTGAGGGCGTCGTCCAGGGTCAGCGGGACCGTGGAGGGCGGTGAGCTGTTGTAGTAGCTCGCGAACGACTTCACGGTCAGGCCGCGGGCGTCGTAGAAGGTGTCGGTGAGCAGCCGGCCGCCGTTCGGGCCGGGATCCTGGGTCTGGGTGGGCCGCAGGAAGCCGTCGTACAGGTCGTACGCGGTCTCCTGGGTCCCGTCGTTGCGCAGGGTCCTGGTGCCGACGGCGGGTGCCTGGGAGTCGGCGACGGTGTAGCTGAACTCGTAGTTCGGCGTCTGGGTGTCCTTGGCGCGGTTGGGCAGCCAGACCTTCAGGGAGCGGCCGAGAGCGTCGTAGGTGTAGTCGATGCGCTTGAGGTTGGTGTCGACGATCGCCGTGGTGGCGCCGCGCAGCGGATCGAGGGTGGTCGTCACGGACTGCGCGGTGGTGGCATCGGTGGGCTTGGTCGGCGGGCCCGTGACCTTGTAGCTCGTCGGGACACCGGTGGCGGGGGTGTAGACGGTCGTCGTGGTCCGGCCGTCGCCGCGCGCGGTGCGCGTCAGTTTGCCGGCCGCGTCCGCCTTCACGGTCGCGGTGATGTCGGTCGTGCTGACCGCGCGGCCGTAGGTGTCGTAGCCGGTGCCCTTCTCCAGGTACGTCGCGGTGCTGCCGTCGTGGGTGGTCAGCGTCGCGGTGTAGCGGGCGTCGCCCTTGGTGGGTGCCGCGTTGTAGTCGTTCCCGTCGTAGGCCGTACGTTCGTCGGAGACGACCTGCTTGTCCCGCTGGGGTGTGGTCTCGCACTTGACCGAGACCGTCTCCACCCGGGAGACCAGCGCGTAGATGTTGGCCGTGGGGTTGTCCGCGTAGGTCGTCCGAGTGCACTGGTCGTCGTCGCTGTCACCGGTCTGCCCGAGGTCGTTCACCTGGGTGGCCCGGCCGGTGGCGTCGTCGAACGTGGTGTAGCTGGTGGTCTCGCGCCACCGGTCGCCCACGCCGTCGTCCAGCGAGGTGTAGGTGTGCGTGGAGTCCGTGCCGGAGTGGTTGGCGGTCGTGGTGCCCCAGGAGCGGGAGCGCTTGGCGGTCTCGTGGAACCAGCCGTGGTTGACCGTCTTGTCCAGGATGCGGCCGCCGGGACCCGAGTAGTCCTCGGTGCGGTACTCGAAGCCCGCGAGCGCCTCCCAGTCGGCGATGGTGGCGCCCTCCCCGTTGTCGAGGGTGACGTCCTTGGTGCCGCCGTCCTTGTTCAGCCGGTCACCGTTCATGCCGCGCAGGAAGTAGTGGTCGGCCTGGGTCACCATGCCGGAGGTGCCGCCGGACTCCACCCGGACGTGCCGGTACCCGCGCCACTGCGACCAGGTCTTGTACTTCTCCTTGGTCAGGCCCTCGTCGTCGTCGTAGTGCCAGGCGGCACCGTCCAGGTAGGAGTACTCGGTGACCTCGTCGGGGGACTGCCGGGTGCGGTCGGTCTGGGTCACCGACGTCACCACGTACCTGTTGAACCACTGCAGGCTCGGGTCCGCGTCTCCGGAGGCCGTGTAGTACTGCGGGTAGCAGCGCGTGGTGTTGGTCTCCGGGGTCGGCAGGCTGTCCCAGGAGCAGGCGGCCGCCGAGTAGTTGACGGACACCTGGCCGCCGGACTCGTCGGCGATGTTCGACACGCGGGCCTTGATGAAGGGCGCGGTGCCGTCACCCGTCCTGTCCAGGCGGTTGGCGTCCTGGTGGTAGGTGAAGGTGACCTTGGGCAGGGTGACCGCGGGGGTGGCCGACCTGCCCGTGTGCTGGATGGAGTCCAGCAGCAGCTGGTAGTCGATGTCGGCCTGGCCCCAGCGCTGGGTCAGGTCCCAGGAGTCGACGTTGCCGTAGGTGCCGTCCGCCTTGAGGACCTGCGTGGTGACGTTGGCCAGGCGCTTGCGGGTCCAGAAGGTGGGCGAGTACTGGCCGGTGCAGTCCGTGCCGGCCTTGCAGTTCTGGTCCCAGGGCGTGTCGTACCAGTAGAAGGACTTGCTGTCGATGGTGTCCGCCGCACAGGTCACCCCGGTCTCGGGGATGCACCGCTCGGTGGAGGTGAAGTCGACCTTGCCGAGCGGCTGGGCGGAGTAGACCGTGTCGCTGCGCAGGCCGTACTCGATGCGGTCCAGGGTGCCGCCGCGCACGTACGGCGTGTCGTCGGCGGCCTTCAGGGCGCGGCCGTAACTGTTGGACTCCTGGTCGTAGTAGTACGCCATGGCGTTGCCGTGCGTGTCCACGACGTAGTCGAGGTTCCAGCGCCAGGCCTGCTGGCACCAGGAGCCGGCGAAGGTGCTCGCGTGGCAGGGCTCGTTCTCGTCGTCGCCGTAGACCGGCACCGTCCAGGTGGAGTCCGTGGTCTCCTTGCCCGAGCTCCAGCCGGGCAGCTTGTTGTAGCCGAAGTAGTACTGGGTGCCGTCGGTGGTGGTGACCTTCCAGTACTCCTGGTTGTTGTCACCGTTGTCGCGCGCGTCGGAGGCGGAGCCGGTCAGTCGCTCGACGCGGGTCCCGTCGTCGTTCTTCAGGTGCCAGGTGCCGTCGGAGCCCTGGATCAGCTCGCCGCCGTGGCCGTTGAAGCTGAGCGTGGCGTTGTCGTAGCCCCAGCACATGTCGCCGGGCTTGTTCCCGTCGACCTTGATCCCGTCGTCGTCGCACGACTTGTACGAGCGCTCGATGGAGCCCGGCCACATGTCGAAGCCGTCGCCGATCCAGGAGGCCTGGTTGTTGCTGGTGGTCGTACGGCCGTCGACGGAACCCGACGAGTAGGTGAGACCCACGTTCGGGACCAGGCTGCCGGGCACGTCCGGTACGTCCATGTCGTACGACCAGGAGAAGTCGCCGGTGTTGAGCGAGGTCTGCCAGGTCGCGGACGGGGACAGGGCGGTGGCCTTGTAGTCGCCCTGGGTGCCGGAGGCGGCGGCGGTGACGGCGAGGACGGTCGCCGAGGGCGCCACCGCCGCCGCGCTCCGGCCGGCGGTCCCGGCGGATTCGGCGGGTCCGGCGGGGACGGTGACCGTGTCCGCGGTCAGGGTGTGGTGCTCGACGTCGTTGGCCGCGGCGACCGGTGTCGCGGTACGGCAGGACGCCTGGGCGGGGGTGGTCAGGGCACAGGCGGGCAGCCTGACCAGGTGCAGCCGGGAGCCGTAGCCGCCGCCGTACGCCTGCGCGAACCGGCTGTAGTCGATCTCCAGGCCGACCTTGCCCGTCCGGGTGCCCGCGTCGGCCCGGCCGACGGTGAGCAGCAGGCCGTCGCCGACCCCGGCACGCTCGGCCGCCTTGTGGTCCAGGACGCGCACATCCGCCTTGGTGACGCGGTCGGCGCTCCTGCCCGCGTCCTTCGGGGCGCGTACGGACAGGGGCAGCCCGCCTAACCGGGTGCGGGCCGCGCCGCCCGCGGCCGTGATGCGCGCGGCGGGCACCGCGGCGGTCGCCTCACCGGCGGCCGGCCAGGCCGCCGCCGGGTCCCCCTTCGGGGTGAGCGACGAGGTGTCCTGCCTGCGCGGCTCCATCGTGCGGGCGTGCCCGGGATGAGACCTTTCCAGGTCGTGCAGGCCGGGCGGCCCGGTGGGTTCCGCGGCGGCGGACTGCCCGGTCACCGCCTGGATCAGGACGCCCACCAGCGTCGCCGACATCAACAGCGCCGTCCGTCTGCGGACGCGCCGCCATGACTTTCCGTTCACTTCCCCACCCCTCGCTGCCTTCGCTCCGTCGTCGTGCACCCGTGCGCCGCCGTCACTCCGCGACCTCGCTGCCGGGCACCGTGGTCGGCAGGCCCGCCGCGCCGAGCGAGAGCTGCTGGATCTGGTCCTGGTCGAGAGCGCCCTGGAACGCCCAGACGTCGTCGATGCCGCCCGACCAGTTGTCGCCCCACGCGCCCGCGCTCTTCGCCCGCCCCAGCTGGAGGGTCCTGGTGGCGTTGAAGCCGAGGGTGTTGTCGGCCCAGGAGACGTGGTCCGTGCAGGACGGGTCGTCCTGGGTGCCGTCCGCGTCGTCGTCGGCGCAGACGTACTGCTCCAGCTGGCCGTTGACGTAGAGCTTCATCGTGTCGGCGAACGCGTCGTAGACCAGTGCCAGGTGGTTCCAGCCGTTCGCGCTGTAGTCGTCGAAGAGCGTGCTGTCCGCCGTCGACTCCGTCGCCGAGGTGCCGTCCTTGTCCGGCATGGTGATCCGCCAGCGCCCGGTGCCGATCGGCGTCGAGGGGTCGCCGTCGTCCGGCCCCGGCTCGTAGCCCAGGACGAACGCGCTGTTGACCGAGCCCTCCTGGCTGAGCACCGCGCCGGGCTGCTGCGGCCGCCCCGACGTGGCCTGCGCCCAGGCGGTCACCGTGAAGCTCTGACCGGTGTCGATCGGCACCGAGCCGGTGGCCGCGTAGTCGTCGGTGCCGTCCAGGACCAGTGCCCCGGAGTCCACCCAGCCGCTGCCGGTGCCGGCCCCGTTGTAGAGGGTCACCGGACGGTTGCCGGTGGAGGCGTCCGGCGAGGTGGCCGGGGTGCCGGTGGCGGCGTCCAGCTTCCAGCGCCCCTTGACCACCGGGTGCTGCTTGAACAGGTTCTTGACCTCGTCGCCGGAGATCACCCGGTCGTACGTGCGGACGTCGTCCAGGTCGCCCCGGAACAGGCTCGTGGGACTGCCGGTGGTATTGCCCGCCGCGCCGAGCGTCACCTTGCCGACGGCGAGCCAGGGCGTGGTGAACGCGCTGGTCGCCTTGAGCACGCCGTTGACGTACAGCAGCATCTCGCCCGCGTCGGAGTCGTACACCGCGACGACGTGGCTCCACTCACCGAGTCCGGCCGCCGCGCAGTTGGTGTTCGCCGGGCAGGCGTTCTCCTGGGCGCGCACCACGGTCGCGTCGGCGGTGTCGGCGCTCTCCCGCAGGAAGACCCAGCCGCCGAGCGCGGAGGAGTGGTAGACCTCGAAGCCGCGGTTGACGGTGCTGCTCTGGCTGATCGCCGTCATAGCCCGGGCTTCCTTGTCCTTGGGCAGCCTCGCCCACAGGGACACCGAGAAGCTCTGGTAGGTGTCCAGCAGCGGCTGGCTCGTCTCGGCGTAGTCGTCGGTGCCGTCGAAGGTGAGCGCCGTGCCCGCCGCGCCCTCGCCGCCCAGGGTGGCGCCGCCGCGCAGGGTGGCCGACAGCTTCTGCGACCGGCCCGTCACCAGCGTGGTGCCCGCGGCCTCGTCCAGCGGGAAGACCAGCTTCGCCGGCCGGCCGCCGCTGACCACCGGATTCTTCGCGTTCAGGGTGGAGACCTGACTGTCGGTCAGCTGGTAGTCGAACAGCTGGACCTGGTCCAGGTCGCCCTTGAAGAAGCTGCCCAGGACGCCCGACTTGCGGGTCGCGCCGATCAGTGTCGCGCCACGGGCGTCCCAGGGGCCGCTGTAGGCGGCCGTTCCGGAGAGCGCTCCGTTCACGTACAGCTTGACCTGGGAGTTGGGGTTGTCGAAGACGCCCACGAGATGGGTCCAGGTGTTGGCCCGCGCGCTCGCGCAGGCCGTGTCACCGCTCGCGCAGGCCGGCTGCATCGCGCGCGCCGCCGTGGCGCTCTCCGAGTCCGCGCTGTTGCGCGTGAACACCCATCCCGCGCGGGACGGCGACCAGTACAGCTCGAAGGCGCTGCGTACGCCGCCCGCCTGGGAGAGGGCCACCGCACCCTCCGGGGCGTTCGCCGGGATGTCCCCGACCTTCGCCCACAGCGACACCGAGAAGCTCTTGGCGGTGTTCAGGACCGGCGACACCGTGGCCGCGTGGCCGTCGACGCCGTCCAGGTGGAGACCGGTGCCGCTGACCCCGGCGACGCCGGTCTGGGCGCCCCCGCTCAGCGTGGCCTCCCAGGGGCCGCCCGCGCCGTCGACGGTGGCGCTGCCGGCGTTCTCGTCCAGCTGCCAGGACATCCGCTCGGGCTGTCCGGAACGCACCCGGAAGTAGTACGTGCCGATGCTGCTGCCGTTGCCGGCGGCGTCGAAGGCCTGCGCGGTGATGTAGTTGACGCCCGACTTCGTCGGCATGAACTTCATGGTCTTGGCGCCGCCGGCCGAGGTGGTCAGCGTGTGGGCGCTGCTGGGCTGGCCGTTGACGCCGAACCAGTACTTGGTGACGTCCGCCGCGGTGGAGTCGATGGTGAAGCTGCCGTACCGGCCCACGCCGTCCAGCCAGGGGTCGTCGGGGTTCTCCGGGTTCGACTCCGGGTACTGCGTCGAGGCGACCGACGGCTCGGCGGGCACACTGGTGTCGTAGAGCGTCGCGCAGTCCGTGGCCGAACCCTCGTAGGACCAGGGTGACCATTGCGCGCCGTCGTACGAGCGCACATGCCAGCCGATCTTGGTGTTCTTGGGGATGCTCGACGGCAGGGTCACCGAGAAGGACGAGCCGGAGGACTTGTACTTCGACAGGGACGAGGTCCAGCGTGCGGCCCAGCCCTTGCTGTCACCGTTGTCCCAGGACGCCTGGAACTGCACGGCTATGTCGTCCTTGTCGGGATCGCTGACACCGTCGGCGCGCAGCGTCGGCAGGATCCGCACCCGCTTGACGGTGGTGGAGCAGTCACCGCCGGGCTTCTGGCTGAGCTGGGACATCTTGACCTGGCCGGGCGGCCGGTTGTACTGCACGCGCAGCCAGGCGTCGTCGGCGAAGCGCTTCCACGCGTAGGGGTCGCTCTCGTTCTTGGCCCGCAGGCCGAACGTGGTGGTCGCCCAGCCGTTGGCGGCCGCCTGCTGGACCGCGCGCAGCGCCCAGAACTCCACGTTGCCGCCGGGGCAGTCGCCGCTCCACCCCTTCGCCTCGCTGCGCGTCTGCAGCAGGTCGATCCAGAAGGCGTCGTTGTCCTGGGAGTTCCAGGTCGTCGACTTGGAGATGCCCTTGGTGCGGTACAGCTGCACGTCCGTCTTGTTGCAGTCGTAGGAGTGGGTCTCCTTGACCACGAACTCCGCGGACAGGATCGTCTTGCCCGCGAACCGCGAGGTCGGCACGGCGTAGAAGAGCCGCTTGAGGTCCTGGGGGGCGCAGCGGACGTCGCCGGCGCAGTAGCCCATGCCCGCGTCGGAGGCGTCGTTGAAGCGCCACTGCGGGGAGGACGCCCAGTATCGCGACACCATCGTCCAGTTGGCCGCGCCGGGCGAGTACCACTGCGGGTCGATGTAGACCGGGTAGGTCGCGTCCTTCAGCAGCTTCCGGTCGGGGGTCAGCACCAGCGCGTCGTCGGTGACCTGCACGCCGAGCGGGGCGACCTGGGCGGACTCGTCCGGCGCCGGCGCCTCGTCGTCGACCGCGGCGACCGCCGTGGCGGTGACGGCGGCGGTGCGCAGGGAGGCCGACTTCGCGGTGGCCGACTTCGCGGAGGCCGATCCGGCCGTGCCCGCGTCGGCGGGGGTGTTCCCGGCCGTGCTGGAGTCCCACATCAACGGCCGCGGCGCCTCGAACACGGTGCCGCCGGCGGCGGAGTCGGTCGCCGCGAGGCTGCCGTCCGCGGCCTCCTTCACGGTCATGCCGTCGGCGTCCATCGCCAGCCGCAGCTCGGCCAGCTTCGGATCGGCCGCGGCCTCGGCCGACTTGACCACCAGCACCTGGGAGATGCCGTCGATGTCGGCACGCACCCGGAGGTCGACGTCCGGCAGGACCGACGGGTAGGTGGCCGTGGCGCCGTCGAGCACCGGCTCGGGCAGTCGGCCGGGCCACGAGAGCGACAGTTCCCGCCCCGCCTGCTCCAGCCGGACCAGCGGCTGGTCGCCACCGCCGGACAGGACGATGCCGGTCGCCGTGACCCTCGGCGCCACCGATCCGTCGGACCGCCGCACCAGCGTGGTGTCGATGTCCTTCCACGCCCCGTCGACCCGCGTGCGCACCGGGCGCAGGTGCTCGTTCGCCTCCAGCGTGCCGTCCGGCTTCGCGAACACCTCGGCCGTCTCGCTCCGCAGCGCGACGACCTCGACGTCCTTGCCGGTGCGCCGGGCCTCGGCCAGCGCCGCGTCCTCCGTGCCACTGCTCGCCGTGTCGCTGCTCGCCGTGCCACTGCCCGCCGCGCTGCCGGCGCCGCCGGCTGCGGCGGACGGCGCCTGCGTCCGAGCGGCGGCCGCCGACGGTGGCGAGGCGAGCAGCCCGGCGACCAGCAGAGCGCCGAGCAGTCCACCTAAGCCACGCACCGACGGACGCCCGGACAGACGTCTCCCCATCGCGATCCCTCCCCCATGCCCTCACGCGCCTCTCACGGCACGAACGGGAGGGGAATCTAGGCGGGGCCTGTGAAAGCGTCCAGATCGCAGAAACCGGGCAAACGATCACTGGTCCCTCAAGGGATCACAAAGATCGGGCGGTGATTAACCTCACAAGTGAACGTTGCCTTTCACCCAGACCGACCCACGGTGGACGCTGCGCCAAGAGCGCTACCGCATCAGCACCCCCGCCCCCTCGCCCGGTTCCTCCGAGGGCACCGCCACCAGGCCCAGTTCCGCGCCGGAGGCGAGCAGCCGGTGGGTCGGCAGGATGCGGACCGTGTAGCCGTAGGGCCCGGTGCGGTCCAGGGAGAGCGGGCCCTCGTAGACCCAGCGCCCTTCCAGGTCCGGGCCGCCCGTCGGCTTCAGCGGGACCGTCGCCGCGTCGGTGATGCGGTCCTCGGAGTCCACCCGGCCGGAGACCGCCTGGACCTCGACGTCGTCGGCGGCGAGGGCGCCGAGGCCGACCCGGACCCGCAGCACCAGGGTGGTGCCGAGTTCGGCGCTGGCCGTGGCGGTGGCCGTCTCCACATGGTCGACGCTCACCCCGTGCCAGGCGGCGCGCACCCTGGTCTTCCAGGCGGCGAGTTCACCGGCCGCGGCCGGGGTCATCGCGCGGTGCGTGTGCGCGGCCGGGGTGTACAGCCGCTCGACGTACTCACGGACCATGCGCCCGGCCAGCACCTTCGGGCCGAGCAGGGCGAGGGTCTCGCGGACCATCTCGATCCAGCGGTCGGGCAGGCCGTGCTGGCCCCGCTCGTAGAACCGGGGTGCCACCCGCTGTTCGAGGAGCTCGTAGAGCGCGGCCGCCTCGATGTCGTCGCGGTGGTCGGGGTCCGTGCCGGAGCCGTCCGCCGTGGGGATCGCCCAGCCGAAGTCCGGCTGGAACCACTCGTCCCACCAGCCGTCCAGGACGGAGAGATTGAGACAGCCGTTCAGGGCCGCCTTCATCCCGGAGGTGCCGCAGGCCTCCAGGGGGCGCAGCGGGTTGTTGAGCCAGATGTCGCAGCCCGGGTAGAGCTTCTGCGCCATCGCCATGCCGTAGTCGGGGAGGAAGACGATGCGGTGGCGCACCCGCGGGTCGTCGGCGAAGCGCACCAGTTCCTGCACCAGCCGCTTGCCGCCGTCGTCCGCCGGGTGCGCCTTGCCCGCGACCACGATCTGGATCGGGTGCTCGGGGTGCAGCAGCAGCTCCATCAGCCGGTCGCGGTCGCGCAGCATCAGCGTGAGCCGCTTGTACGACGGGACCCGGCGGGCGAAGCCGATGGTCAGCACGTCCGGGTCGAGGACCCCGTCGATCCAGCCCAGCTCGGCCGCACCGGCGCCGCGCTGCCGCCAGGAGGCGTGCAGCCGCCGCCGCACCTCCACCACCAGTTGTTCGCGCAGGTCCCGGCGCAGGTCCCAGACCTCTTCGTCGGAGATGCCGCGCACCGCGTCCCAGCGGTCCGAGCCGCCGACCGTCAGCGCGTCCTCGGCGCGCTGGGCGCCGATCTCGCGGGCGCCGAGCCGCAGCACCTCCGGGGCCACCCAGGTCGGGGCGTGCACCCCGTTGGTGACGGAGGTGATCGGCACCTCCTCGGCGTCGAATCCCGGCCACAGCCCGGCGAACATCTCCCGGCTGACCTGGCCGTGCAGCAGCGACACCCCGTTGGCGCGCTGGGCCAGGCGCAGCCCCATCACGGCCATGTTGAACAGGTTGGGCTCGCCGCCGGGGTAGCTCTCCATGCCGAGCCGCAGGACGCGTTCGACGTCGATGTGCGGGAGTTCGGCCTCGGGGCCGAAGTGGCGGGCGACCAGCTCGCGGTCGAAGCGGTCGATGCCGGCCGGGACGGGCGTGTGGGTGGTGAAGACGGTCCCCGCGCGGACCGCCTCCAGGGCCGCGTCGAACTCCAGCCCCCGCTCGCCCAGCTCCGCGATGCGCTCCAGACCGAGGAAGCCCGCGTGGCCCTCGTTGGTGTGGAACACCTCCGGCTCGGGGTGGCCGGTCAGCCGGCAGTACGTGCGTACCGCCCGGACACCTCCTATACCCAGCAGCATCTCCTGGAGCAGCCGGTGCTCGCTGCCGCCGCCGTAGAGCCGGTCGGTCACGCCGCGTTCGCCGAGGTCGTTCTCCTCGACGTCCGAGTCGAGCATCAGCAGCGGCACCCGGCCGACCTGGGCCAGCCAGATCCGGGCGCGCAGCGAGCGGCCGCCGGGCAGCGCGAGGGAGACCTGGGCCGGGGTGCCGTCGGCCTCCTTGAGCTGGACGACCGGCAGCTCGTTGGGATCGAGGACGGGGTAGTGCTCCTGCTGCCAGCCGTCCCGGGACAGGCTCTGGCGGAAGTAGCCGTGCCGGTAGAGCAGCCCGACCCCGATGAGCGGCACCCCGAGGTCGCTGGCCGCCTTGAGATGGTCGCCGGCCAGGATGCCGAGGCCGCCGGAGTACTGGGGCAGGGCGGCCGTGATGCCGAACTCGGGTGAGAAGTAGGCGACGGCGGACGGCAGTTCGGCGGACTGCGCCTGGTACCAGCGGGCGCCGGTCACATAGTCGTTGAGGTCGCCCGCGACCGCGTCGAGGCGGCGCAGGAAGCGACGGTCGCCCGCCAGTTCGGTGAGCCTCGCGGGCGGCACGCTGCCCAGCAGGCGTACCGGATCACCGCCGGAGGCGGCCCAGCACTCGGGGTCGACGGACTGGAAGAGGTCGCGGGTCTCCGTATGCCAGGACCAGCGCAGATTGCGGGCCAGATCGCTGAGCGGCCGGAGGGAGTCGGGGAGAACGGGACGGACGGTGAATCGACGGATCGCCTTCACATTCCACCTCGGCGCATGTCGCTGTGCGGACGCACGGCGGTGTGCGTCTCGTCGTCAGTCGACGGTACCGGCGTCGGTGGCGCCGCCGCTGGGAGCTTCGCCCGCAGACCCCCCGTTCGGCCGGAACCGACACCTCCCGGCCGATATGGCCGATTCCACCACCATAGGCCTTCTTGTGGCGCTTCACGTGGCACGGAAAGCTGCCAGTGGCGGACCGGCCGGCGCCGGGGCACCCGGCACCGCGGCCGCCGTACGCCCGAGTCGAGGAGGGGAACTCGGACCATGGCACGGACGCGGAAGCGGCGTCTGCGCTGGGCGGCGGGCCTGACCGCGGTCACCACGGCCGCGGTGCTCTCGGCCACCACGCTGCCCGCGCACGCCGTACCGGAGGGGCGGATACTCGGCGCCGGCGATCCCGGCTCCGTCGACGGAAGTTACCTGGTGGTGCTGAAGGGGAGCACGCGGGCTCCGTCGACGGCCGGCCGGGACCTGGCCGTGCGATACGGGGTGAGAATCAGCCAGACCTACGACACGGTGGTGAACGGTTACGCCGTACGGGCCGACGAGGGACAGGCCCGCCGTCTGGCGGCGGACTCCCGGGTCGCCTCGGTCGTCCAGGACACCCGGGTGGGTCTGGAGCGCACCCAGACGAACCCGCCGTCCTGGGGTCTGGACCGGCTCGACCGGCCGGGCCCGGCGCTGGACCGGAGCTTCACCGCGCCGGACTCGGCGGGGGCCGGGGTGACGGTGTACGTCATCGACACCGGGGTCCGGATCACCCACCGGGACTTCGGCGGACGCGCCGCCTACGGCTGGGACTTCGTCGACGGCGACGCCACCGCCGACGACGGCAACGGCCACGGCACGCACATCGCGGGCATCGTCGCCGGTACGTCGTACGGCGTGGCCAAGAAGGCGGACGTGGTCTCCGTACGCGTGCTCGACGACAAGGGGGCGGGCACCACGGCCCGGGTCATCGCGGGCATCGACTGGGTCACGCGGCACGCGCACAGACCCGCGGTGGCCGACCTCAGTCTGGGCGGTGTGCACAACGCCCAGCTCGACGCGGCCGTCCGGGCCTCGATCGCCTCGGGCGTCACGTACACGGTCGCGGCGGGCAACGACGCGCGCGCGGCCGCCCTGTACTCGCCCGCGGACGTGCCGGAGGCCGTCACGGTCGGCGCGACCGGCCGCGACGACGCGCGGGCGCCGTTCTCCAACTACGGTTCGGCCCTCGACCTGTTCGCGCCGGGGGTGTCGATCACGTCGGCGTCCCGGACGAGCGACACCGCGAGCGCGACCTACTCCGGTACGTCGATGGCGGCGCCGCACGCGGCGGGCGCGGCCGCGCTCTATCTGGCCGACCACCCGCGCGCGACGCCCGCCCAGGTGGCCGCGGCGCTGGTCGCGCGGGCCGCGCAGGGCCGGGTGTCCGACCGGGGGGCGGGCTCGCCGGACCGGATCCTCCAGGTGCCGTCCGGGTAACGGCAGAGTCCGGGACCGATGCTCGCAGAGCCCGGGCCGATGGTGGCGCGGTTTCGGCACCGGCCCCGTTCCCCGCGAACGGGGCCGGACTTGTGTGTAGACATACGCGTGAGTAGTTACCAAAGTGCCGGATTGCCCACTCGAATAGGGTGGGAAGGCTTCCTCGGTACGCCCACGGGTACACCACGCAGGTGGACCCCGGGTTCGCAGGACCCACCTCCCCACAGCCATCCGCCCACCCACGTTGACGCGGACAGGAGCGGTCATGCCCGCCACGCACCACTCGTCACCACCCCCGACCCCCCGTACCGGCGCACCCCCCGTACGCACCGCCGCGGCAGGGCCGCCGGCCCCGGAGCCACCCTCCGCGGGCGAGGCCACCGCCGTCGGGCGCATACCCGTCCTGGACGTCCGTCCGCTGGTCCAGCTCGGCCGCAGGCCCGCCAAGGCCGTGACCGGCGAACCCTTCGAGGTCTCGGCCACCGTGTTCCGCGAGGGCCACGACGCCGTCGCCGCCAACGTCGTACTGAGGGATCCCGCGGGCCGCCCCGGCCCCTGGACCCCGATGCGTGAACTCGCCCCGGGCACCGACCGCTGGGGGGCCACCGTCACCGCGGACACGCCCGGCCACTGGTCCTTCACGGTGGAGGCGTGGGGGGATCCGGTCACCACCTGGCGGCACCTCGCGCGCATCAAGATCCCGGCCGGCCTCGACACGGATCTGGTCCTGGAGGAGGGCGCGCGGCTGTACGAGCGGGCGCGGGCCGGGGTGCCGAAGTCCACCGGGCAGCGGTCGGTGCTGCGGGCCGCCGTGGCCGCCCTGCGTGACGAGTCCCTGCCGGTGGCGGCGCGGCTGGCGGCGGCGCTGACGCCGGAGGTGGACGAGGTGCTGGCCCGTCATCCGCTGCGTGAACTGCTCAC